>NZ_JBAPMI010000115.1:0-34131 GCF_049278535.1 Mycobacterium sp.
AACTCGGCCTGCTTGAACGGCGGCGACACCTTGTTCTTGACGACCTTGACCCGGGTGCGGTTACCGACCGCATCGGTGCCGTCCTTGAGTGTCTCGATTCGTCGCACATCCAGACGCACCGACGAGTAGAACTTCAAAGCCTTTCCACCCGTTGTCGTTTCGGGCGAGCCGAACATCACGCCGATCTTCTCGCGAAGCTGGTTGATGAAGATCGCCGTGGTACCCGAATTGCTCAGTGCGCCGGTGATTTTCCGCAACGCCTGGCTCATCAGCCGAGCCTGCAGCCCGACGTGGCTGTCGCCCATCTCGCCTTCGATCTCTGCGCGCGGCACCAGTGCGGCCACCGAGTCGATGACCAGGATGTCCAGCGCGCCCGAGCGGATCAGCATGTCCGCGATCTCGAGGGCTTGCTCACCAGTGTCCGGTTGGCTGACCAGCAGCGAATCAGTGTCCACCCCCAACTTGTGGGCGTAGTCGGGATCCAGCGCGTGCTCGGCGTCGATGAACGCCGCGATGCCGCCTGCGGCCTGAGCGTTGGCCACCGCGTGCAGTGCGACGGTGGTCTTACCCGAAGACTCCGGGCCGTAGATCTCCACGATGCGGCCACGGGGCAGGCCGCCGATGCCCAGGGCCACGTCCAGTGCGATCGACCCGGTCGGGATGACCGAGATCGGTTGGCGCACTTCGTCTCCGAGGCGCATCACCGAACCTTTGCCGTGGCTCTTCTCGATCTGGGCCATCGCCAATTCAAGGGCCTTTTCGCGGTCTGGGGCTTGTGCCATGGTGCTACCTCTCGGTGTAGTCGTTGTTCGGTCTGACCGGTGTTGGTCGGTTGGCCGAGACGTTAAAGCAGCCCTCCGACAAGTCGGGCCCGTCGAACGATCACCACACTAGCGAACAGGTGTTCGAAAGCAAGGAGGCGCGCCGCCCGGCGTGTCCTAGGTCAGATCACCACTGTTCGCGGGGGACGTCGAAGTCGACGCACAGCGCCCGCCACACGTCACGAGGGTCGACGCCGTCTTCGATCGCCTGGGTAGCAGTGCGCCCGTCGAACCCGGTCAACACGTGATCAGCCAGCACCGAGCCGCCGTATGTCGCGCCGAATCGCAGAGTGATCCGGTCGTGAAATTCCGTGAGCCGCACCCAGCCAAGCTACCTATCCGATGGGTGCGAGCGCATCGTGGCACACCCGCACCGGATCGGTGACGTCGACCGCGCCGGCGGCTGCGCGCCGGGCGGCGGCGCGGTAACTCGGCGTCGCCAACACCTCAGCGGCGGCGCTGACCAGTGCCTCGTCGGTCAACGGTCGCACCAGACAGCCACTGCCCTGCCGCGCCACCCGGTTGGCGATCTCCCACTGGTCTCCTCCACCTGGCACCACCACCAGCGGCACGCCGGCCAGCAGCGTCTTGGCCACCATGCCGTGTCCGCCGCCGCAGATCACCAAGTCGGCGTGCGCGAGAAGGTCGTCTTGACGTCCCAGCCCAACCACCGCCCACGGTGGCACCGTCAGATCCGGACCGTTCAGCCGCGACACCATTACTCGCGCGCCGACGGGCAGGGCGACTCCGGGTACCAGGCATTCCAAGGCCGTCTGGGCCATCCCTCTTGTTCCGATCAATGCTGTCGACGGCGCGACCACCACCACTGGGCCCGACCCCGACGGAACCGACAGCACCTGCTCGGTCGGCTCGAAGTGCAGCGGACCCACCAAAACGGCCTCGGCCGGCCAATCCGGGCGCGGAACCTCCAAGGCAGGCAGCGTCGCGATCAGCCGGCGCAGTGGGCCGGGATCGATTGCAGGCAAGCCGATCTCGGAACGAGCCTCGGCGCGCTGCCGGTTGCCGGCCCGCAACGACCGGGCCGTCAGCGCGCGCATCGTGGCGTCTCGCAGTCGGCCCCGGATCCCGGTGCCGGGCGCCAGTCCGCTCCCGATTGGCGGGAGCCCTTTGGACGGCAGATACAGTGGATGCGGGTTGAGCTCGATCCACGGGATGCCCAGCAGCTCGGCCGCCATGCCGCCGCACGCGGTGATGACATCGGATACCACCAGGTCCAGCTCCATCGCCCGCAGCTGCGCAACGTTCAGCACCGCCATCCGGGCGGCGCGCTGGTGGATTTTGGCGCCGGCGTCGAGGTCGTCGTCGTCCGCGGTGGGGTCGAGCCCGGCCAGTTCGACGGCGTCGACTCCGGCGGCGCGCGCGGTTTCCAGCCATTCGGTACCGGTCAGCAGAGTGGGAACGTCGCCTGCGGCCAGGAACCGCTGACACAGCGCGATCGCCGGAAACGAGTGCCCGGGATCCGGCCCGGCCACTACCGCGACGCGCATCGCCTCACCCTGCCACAGCGGCTCGCTAGGCTAGTGATCATGACCGAGCAGACTCTTGAGAACACCCGCACTGTCGAGGTGTTCCTGCACGCGCTGCAGGACGCCGACCTCGACACCGCCGGTGCCGTACTGGCCGAAGACCTGGTGTACCAGAACGTCGGCTTGCCAACGATCCATGGCCGCCGCAGGGCGATGAAGCTGTTCAGCTCGCTGGGCGGGGCCACCGGCTTCGAGGTGAAAATCCACCGGATCGCCGCCGACGGCGCCGCGGTGCTCACCGAGCGCTCCGACGCACTGACCTTCGGACCGCTGCGGCTGCAGTTCTGGGTCTGCGGAGTGTTCGAAGTCCACGACGGGAAGATCACGCTGTGGCGCGACTACTTCGATTTCTTCGACATGTTCAAGGCAACGCTGCGGGGCATTGCGGGCCTGGTGGTGCCGCCGCTGCGCGCCTCGTTCTGACCGGCCGGACACGCACATGAGTGACAGCGCCGCGCAGCCTAACGCGCTTCAGTTCATCCGCTACTGCTTAGGCGGGCAGCTGCCCGACTCAATGCGGGATTGGGTGCGCAACGATCTGGCCGGCAAAGGCGCGACCGGCCGGATGATGCGACGGGTCGCCGTTCCGGCGGTCCTGGTGCTTGCGCCGTTCTGGCTGATCCCGACGACGTGGGACGTCCACCTGAGCATGACGCTGCCGATCCTGATCCCGTTCGTCTACTTCTCCCATGCGCTGAACAAGGTATGGCGCCGCCACATGCTGCAGGTGCACGGCCTCGACCCGAATCTTGTTGACGCACTCCGTAGTAAGCGCGACGAGCAGATGCGTCAGAGGTACATCGAGCGATACGGCCCCCGGGATGAATCGACCACCCACGGCCAGGATATTTGATGGCTACGCGCGGCGCGGTAACCCGCCGAGTTCGTCGAAGGCCTGCGACCAGCCAACCAGACGATCGGTCGCGCCTGCCAACTCGTCGCGGTAGCGCTGCCGCGACGCCATCAGCACCGACCCTCGATCGCCGTTCGCTGATGACACCAATTGTGCTGCAGCGGTGACCATTTCGTTGTACTGACGTACGCCGGCGCTCAATTGCGCGGTGAACGCGTTGATGGTCGGGGCCAGGTATGTGCGTGACTGCGGGGTGCCGCTGGCCGCCCGCTCCATCGACATCACTTCGGCGGCTGTGGCCGCCATGGCGGCTGAGCTCTTTTTCGCCGCTGCGGTCAGGTCACGAATCTCGCTGTCGGGCAACATGTTGCCGCGCTCCATGACCCCGAGCAGCGAGAAGAAGCCGCGCTCGGAAGCACCCAGCGCGTACATTGCCGGTCGTGCCGCCGAACTCGGCGGGGGCAGGCGTCGGATGTTGGTGGGCCGCTGCGCGGGTAAGGGCTCGGACTTCAGCCAGCGGTAGCGGATCAGCAGCAGCGTCGCGATCATCGCTTGCGTGACCGCGACTCCACCGGTGATCTCCAACAGCAGCGCGAACCACCCCCACGCCGCCAGGATCGCGGTCACCACGCCCCAGAACACGCACCCGGCGCTGAAGATCAGACCCCAACGCAGCGCGCGACGACGGCGGCGCAGCTGCCGTTCCCGGGGATCGGTGGCGGCGCTGATCTTCTGGAACACCAACTCGGAAAGGTCGCTGGCCGTGTCGAGTCCGCGCACCAGCAATGTCCGCCACACTGTGTTGCGACCGGACCGCACCGCCATTTTGCTCGCTCGTCCCTACTGGCCGATCGGTTTCTCGGTGGGCGTGGCCTTGGGCGCTGCTGCCGGGGTGCTGGGGGCAGCCGCCGACTCACTGACCGCACCACCGGCCGGCAGCGCCTCACCGCGCATCGACGCCCGGATCTGCTCCAACCGCGAGTGTCCGGCCATCTCCACACCGGCCTGCTCGACTTCGATCATGCGGCCCTGCACCGAGTTCTGGGCCAGCTCGGCCTGGCCCAGCGCGTTGGCGTAGCGGCGTTCGATCTTGTCGCGGACCTCGTCGAGGTTGGGTGTGGTGCCGGGCGCGGCGATCTCACTCATCGACCGCAGCGACTTGCTGACCTGCTCCTGCATCTTGGCCTGCTCGAGCTGGCTGAGCAGCTTGGTGCGCTCGGCGATCTTCTGCTGAAGCACCATCGCGTTCTGCTCGACGGCCTTCTTGGCCTGCTTGGCCGCGCCCAGTGCCTGGTCGTGCAATGCCTTGAGGTCTTCAACGCTCTGCTCGGCGGTCACCAACTGGGCGGCAAACGCCTCGGCGGCGTTGTTGTACTCGGTGGCTTTGGCGGTATCGCCGGACGCGGTGGCCTGGTCGGCGAGGGTCACCGCTTGTCGGACGTTGACCTGAAGCTTCTCGATGTCGGCCAACTGGCGGTTCAGCCGCATCTCGAGTTGGCGCTGGTTGCCGATCACCTGCGCGGCCTGCTGGGTCAGCGCCTGGTGCTGACGCTGCGCTTCCTCAATGGCCTGCTGGATCTGCACTTTGGGGTCGGCGTGCTCGTCGATCTTCGCGTTGAACAGCGCCATGACGTATTTCCACGCTTTGACGAACGGGTTGGCCATCGGTTAGCTCCGCCTTTGTGTGTAGGTGTCTGCGCTCAATTTATCGGTTTCGCGCCGATTGCCCACCCTCACTAGCCGGATTAGGCAACAGCCATCGAGACGACAGGCCGGATGACGACCTTGGTGCTGGCGTCGATATTGGCCGCACTCGGTGCGCTGGCCACGGTGGATTCCTGGCGCACCAGCTGTTCGCTGGCGTCGACGAGCAGCTCAGACAACGGCACATCTAGCGCGTCGCAGATCGCGCTGAGCAGCTCGCTGGATGCCTCTTTGCGACCACGCTCGACCTCGGACAGGTATCCCAGGCTCACCCGCGCGGCGTCGGAAACCTGACGCAGCGTCCGTCCTTGTTTGGTGCGGGAACGGCGCAGTGCGTCGCCGATGACCTCGCGCAGCAATGACGGCATCGCGCTCTCCTTACGTGCGGTCAGCTTGATTCTTCATCAGGTCAACGCGCGCCGCGTTGTCATTGGTTCCCGGCGGGCTCACGCCGCCGCCACCAGCGCTCGCAGCCTGCTGATCGACTCGCGCACCGCCGAGATGCGGATGTCCCAGCGCGTCCCGGTCAGCCTCAGCTCGACCACCTCGGTATCGAGCGGGCCGGCCAGGCCCATGAACACCGTGCCCACCTCGTGTCCGCCGTGTGGCTCGGGTCCCGCGACGCCGGTCAACCCGACTCCCCAGGTCGCGTCGCAGCGTTGGCGCGCGCCGACCGCCAGAGCCCGGGCGGTCGGCGCCGCGACCGGGCCGACCTCGTCGAGGATCTCCGGCGCAACGCCGGCCAGCGCGACTTTTGTCTGTTCGGTGTAGGTGATCAGGCCACCGCGCAGGACCTCGCTGGCACCGGGCACCCCGGCCAGGGTCGCGGCAAGCAACCCCGCGGTCAACGACTCAGCGGTCGCCACACTCTGCTTGCGGATGGTCAGATCGGCGACCAGCGCACGAGCATCGTCACTGAGCAGCGGGTCGTCCACGAGCATCCTTCGCAGCGGAAGTGACGTAATCCAACCCGGTGACCACGGTCAGCACGATCGCGGCCGCCATCACCACCCACGCGGCCACCAGCCATGACCCCGACACCGGCAGCACGAACAACCCGATCGCGACGGCCTGAACAAGGGTTTTGAGTTTTCCGCCGCGACTGGCCGGAATGACGCCGTGGCGAAGCATCACAAACCGCAAGACCGTGATCCCAACCTCGCGGGCCAGGATGACCACCGTCACCCACCAGTGCAGGTCTCCGAGCATCGACAGCCCGATCAGTGCCGCGCCGATCAGCGTCTTGTCCGCGATCGGGTCGGCCATCGTGCCGAATTCGGTCACCATGCCGTAGTTGCGGGCCAGCGCGCCGTCAAGACGATCGGTGATGACGGCGACCGCAAAGACCACGAAAGCGATGATGCGACTGGGCGTTTCGTGCCCGTTGCCGGCAAACAGCGCCAGCAGGAAGACCGGTACGAGCACCAGCCGCAACAGTGTGAGCACATTGGCGAGGTTGGTGACCCGAACGCGCGGGACCACTGGACCTGTTTGAGGCTGCCCCGACACCGCAACAGAATATCGGGTACCAGCCTGCTGGGCCCTATTACCCGCTCTTCGTCGCGCCACACTCTCTGCATCGTCGACGGGCTGGCCCCAACCGATACTCTGCATTTCGTGAGCGCAGCCAGCGATCCACCGGCCAACGAGCTGCCGATCCGGCGCGCGCGGACCTCCGATGTCCCGTTGATCAAGAACCTGGTCGACACCTACGCGGGCAAGATCTTGCTGGAAAAGAACCTGGTGACGCTGTATGAGTCCGTCCAAGAGTTCTGGGTGGCCGAGCACGAAGGCGTCGTTGTCGGCTGTGGCGCGCTGCATGTGCTTTGGGCCGATCTCGGCGAGGTGCGCACCGTGGCCGTCGACCCGTCGATGACCGGCCGGGGCATTGGCCACGCCATCGTGGACCGGCTTCTCCAGGTCGCCCGCGACTTGCAACTCGAGCGGCTGTTCGTGTTGACCTTCGAGACCGAGTTCTTCAGCAGACACGGGTTCACCGAGATCGAAGGCACCCCGGTGACCGCTCAGGTTTTCGAGGAGATGTGCCGGTCCTACGACATCGGTGTCGCCGAGTTCCTCGACCTCAGCTACGTCAAGCCGAACACCCTGGGCAACTCACGGATGCTGCTGGTGCTCTAGCCGAGCGGTTTACGACATGCCTTGGCGTGGCAGATGCCATGGAGCAGGATGGGCCGGGTGAACGCCCCACCTGTTGTCGTCATCACCGGCGCATCTCAGGGCATCGGCGCCGGCCTGGTCGCCGGCTATCGCCGGATCGGCTACGCCGTCGTCGCCAACGCACGAAACGTGACGGCCGGCGACGACCCGATGGTGCTTGCAGTTCCCGGGGATATCGCGCAGCCCGGTGTCGGTCAGCGCATTGTCGACGCCGCGTTGGAGCGGTTCGGCAACATTCGAACGGTCGTCAACAATGCCGGCATCTTTATCGCCAAGCCCTTCACCGAGTACACCGACGCGGAGTACGACGCCATCACCGGAGTCAATCTGCGTGGATTCTTTGAAGTTACCCGGGCCGCGGTCTCCGCGATTCTGAGCGGCGGGCAAGCGGGCCACGTAGTCAACATCTCCACCAGCCTGGTCGATCACGCGGACTCTGCACTTCCGTCGGCGTTGGCATCACTCACCAAAGGTGGGCTGAACGCGGTGACCAAGGAACTGGCCATCGAGTACGCCAAGCACGGCATCCGCTGCAACGCTGTCGCTCTCGGCGACATCCGCACGCCCATGCACGATCCGGCGACCTACGACGAACTGGCCAAGCGGCATCCGCTGGGGCGGGTGGGCGACATCAACGATGTCGTTGAGGCCGTGTTGTACTTGGAGAACTCGTTGTTCGTCACCGGCGAGATCCTGCACGTGGACGGAGGACAAAGTGCCGGACGCTGAGGCCCTGCGCGACGCTCTGGACCGGTGGAAGGCCGGCATCGACGCACACCAGCCCGAACGGGTCTCCGAGGTATTCACCGAGGACGCCATTTTCCAAGGCCTGCGCCCCTATAGCGTTGGCCGCCAAGGAGTTATCGACTACTACGCAAGTCAGCCGGTCGGCTTGACGGTCGAGTACCAGATCCTGCAGACTCGCCGGCTGGCCGACGATCAGGTGCTCGGATACGTCCACGCCGACTTCACGTTTCCGGACGGGCACATCGTCAGCGTGTTCCTCGGCATGCTGGTGAAGCACGTCGACGAAGGTTGGAGCATCGCCTACTACCAGGCGTCTCGACTCGACTGATCGATTGCGGCTCAGTCGATTTCGTTCTCGGCGTCCGACCCGTCGGCGTTGGCGCCGCCGCGGATAAGCGCCAGGGTTCCAGCCAGGTCCTCGGGCTTGACCAGCACGTCGCGCGCCTTGGAACCTTCGCTGGGACCGACGATTTCGCGGGTTTCCATCAGGTCCATCAGCCGGCCGGCTTTGGCGAACCCGACCCGGAGCTTGCGCTGCAGCATCGAGGTAGAGCCGAACTGGCTGGACACCACCAATTCGACGGCCTGCAGGAAAACGTCCATGTCGTCGCCGATGTCGGGGTCGACATCCTTGCGCTCGCCGCTGGTTTTGGCCGTGGTGACGCCCTCGGTGTATTCGGGTTCGGCTTGGTCTTTGCAGGCGGTGACGACGGCGTGGATTTCCTCGTCGGTGATGTACGCGCCCTGCAGACGCAGTGGCTTGCTCCCGCCCATCGGCAGGAACAAGCCGTCGCCCATACCGATCAGCTTCTCCGCGCCGGCCTGGTCCAGGATCACCCGGCTGTCGATGAGTGACGACGTGGCAAACGCCAGCCGGGACGGCACGTTGGTCTTGATCAAGCCGGTCACCACGTCGACCGACGGGCGTTGGGTGGCCAGAACCAGGTGAATGCCTGCGGCACGGGCCTTCTGGGTGATCCGCACGATGGCGTCCTCGACGTCGCGCGGTGCGGTCATCATCAAGTCAGCCAGCTCGTCGACGATCGCGACGACGTACGGGTACGGCCGGTATTCGCGCTGGCTGCCCAACGGCGCGGTGATCTCACCGCTGCGCACCTTCGCATTGAAGTCGTCGATATGACGCACCCGAGACGCCTGCATGTCCTGGTAGCGCTGCTCCATCTCCTCGACCAACCACGCCAGCGCCGCCGCCGCTTTCTTCGGCTGAGTGATGATCGGCGTGATCAAGTGCGGAATGCCTTCGTAGGGCGTCAATTCCACCATCTTCGGGTCGATCAGGATCATCCTGACCTCTTCCGGGGTGCAGCGGGTCAGCAGCGACACCAGCATCGAGTTGACGAAGCTGGACTTACCGGACCCGGTCGATCCGGCGACCAGCAGGTGCGGCATCTTGGCCAGGTTGGCCGAGATGAAGTCGCCTTCGATGTCCTTGCCCAGCCCGATCACCAGCGGGTGATGGTCGCGACGGGTCGACGGCGCAGTGAGCACATCGGCCAGACGCACCATTTCGCGGTCGGTGTTGGGCACCTCGATGCCGACCGCGGACTTGCCCGGGATCGGCGCCAGCATCCGGACGCTCTCAGTGGCCACCGCGTAGGCGATGTTCTTCTGTAGCGCGGTGATCTTCTCCACCTTGACGCCGGGTCCCAGTTCGACTTCGTAGCGAGTGACAGTCGGTCCGCGGGTGCAACCGGTGACCGACGCGTCGACCTTGAACTGGTTGAGCACCTCGCTGATCGCATCGGCCATCACGTTGTTGGCGGCACTGCGTTTCTTGGGTGGGTCTCCGGCCACCAGCAGGCTAAGCGGCGGCAGCGTGTAGGGACCCTCGACGACTCGGTCCAGCACCAAAGTGTCTTGTTTGGCAGTAGATTTGGCGTCGCGCTTGCGGCCGCGCGACACCGTGGGCTCCGGCATCGTCGGGCTGTCGTCCGCGGCGACCGGCTCGGCGCTCGACGGCCACGCCTGGGCTTCGTCGTCACCGTAAGCCGAGGCATCGTCGTAGTAGCCATCGGAAAAGTCTTCGGCGACATCACTTTCGACGCCTCGTTCGTCGTCGTAGTACTCGTCGTCGCGGTAGTCGAACATCCGGGTGCCGAACATGGACCGCAGCGTCTCGGGTAGCTCACGGATCGTGGTGCCGGCCAACAACAGCAGACCGAACAGCGCACCGATAAACAGCAGTGGCGCGCAGATCCATGGGGTCAGTCCCTCCGAGAGCGGTCCCCCGATAGCGAAACCGACGAATCCCGCGGCATGCGCGCGCGCGACCGGAGTGTCCGGCGAGCCGGCCCACAGATGCCACAGTCCCAGCGCCGGCAGCGCCACCATCGCCGCACCGAGCACCAGTCGCGGCCGGGCCTCCGGGTTCGGCTCGGTGCGCATCAACAGCACCGCAACGACCCCGGTGACCACCGGCAGCACCACGACCCCGGAGCCGATGAACATGCGCACCACCGAGTCGACCCATGCACCGACCGGGCGGGCGGCGTCGAACCAGGAGCTGGCGGCGATGACAACGGCGATGCCCAACAGCGCCAGGGCAATCCCGTCGCGGCGATGGCCCGGATCGATCTCGCGGGCCCGGCCCACGGATCGCGCCGTGCTACCGGTCCCCTTGGCCAGCATCAGCCACGTCGCACGCACGGCCCGACCACAGGTCAGCCCGGCGTTGGTGACCAACGAGTGGTTACGACGCCTGGCGGGCCGGCGCGGGGCTTTGGCGGGCCGCCTCGCAGAGTTACGCCGAGGCTGCGCCGACCGCGAACCACCTCGCGAAGCACCCTTTGACCTGGTCGTTCTGGCTCCGGAGCGCGCGACAGTCTTGCTAGCCATGGGCCAAGCCTAATCGCAAATGCCCCATCCGCACCATCCGCCACACTGGTTACCGGGCCGTGACCCTGTAACCGCCGGTTCAACGGCGGAAATGGCTGGGTAGGGTGACACCCGTCACTAAACCTCGAGCGCCAATTTCCGCCCCCAAACCTGCAGGAGGCCCGCGTGCCAGTCGTCGTCGTCGCCACCATGACCGTCAAACCCGAATCGGTCGACACCGTCCGCAAGATCCTCACCGACGCTGTCGAAGAGGTCCACGACGAGCCGGGTTGTCAGCTGTACTCCCTGCACCAATCCGGCGAGACCTTCGTCTTCGTCGAACAGTGGGCGGACGAAGACGCACTCAAGACCCACAGCACCGCCCCGGCGATCGGCAAGATGTTCAGTGCGGCAGGCGAACACCTCGCCGGCGCGCCGGATATCAAGATGCTCACCCCCGTCGTCGCGGGAGACCCGGACAAGGGACAGCTGCGCCACTGATGGGCGCGTCACCCGACGGACCTCTGGCCGGCAAGGTCGCCTTCATCACCGGGGCGGCCCGCGGTCAGGGGCGCGCGCATGCCGTGCGACTGGCTGCTGACGGCGCGCGCATCATCGCCGTCGACTTGTGCGATCAGATCGCGAGCGTCCCGTATCCGCTGGCGACCGCGGACGACCTGGCCGCCACCGTCAAACTGGTCGAGGACACCGGATCCCGCATCGTGGCCGCTCGCGGCGACGTCCGCGACCGGACGTCGTTGTCTTCCGCGCTGCAACAGGGCCTCGACGAGTTCGGCCGCCTCGACATCGTCGTGGCCAATGCGGGTATCGCACCGATGCAATCCGGTGACGACGGCTGGCGCGATGTCATCGACGTCAACCTCACCGGCGTTTACAACACCATCAAGGTTGCGATTCCGACCATGGTCTCCCAAGACACCGGTGGATCGATCGTGCTGATCAGTTCGTCTGCCGGGCTGGCCGGCGTCGGCAGCCCGGACGCCGGTTCGGTCGGCTACGCCGCCGCCAAGCACGGCGTAGTCGGGCTGATGCGCATCTATGCGAATCTGCTTGCCAGACAGCATATCCGGGTGAACTCGATTCATCCTTCCGGTGTCGAGACACCAATGATCAACAACGAGTTCACCCGCGAGTGGTTGGCCAAGATGGCGGCCGCGACCGATACGCCGGGGGCCATGGGCAACGCCATGCCGGTGGAGACTCTGGACGCCGAAGACATCGCCAACGCGGTCGCGTGGTTGGTGTCCGACCAAGCTCGCTACGTCACAGGGGTCACCCTGCCGGTAGACGCGGGCTTTCTGAACAAGTAGCCGCCATGCCCCGAAACGCGGCCGCACAAACCGCTTTCGGCCCCATGGTGCTGGTCGCCCTGGAGCAGAGCGAACCGCCGGGCCGACGATTGGTGGACGACGACCTGGCGGCGCGGTTTCTGCCGGCGCCGACCCGCTGGCTGGTCACCGCGACACCGCAAAACCTGATGAGACGGCTGGCGATGGCCGCGATGGAGCGCGAGGGTCCGGGCCTGTGGGCCAGCATGAACTGCCGCAAGCGCTACATCGCCGATAAGGTCATCGAATCACTCGACGACGTCGACGCGGTGGTTGTTCTGGGAGCCGGATTCGACACTCTCGCTTACCGGTTGGCGAACGAAACCCGGATTCCGATCTTCGAAGTCGACCAACCCGTCAACATCGACCGCAAAGCGGCGGCCGTACACCGGGCACTGGGCCAACAGCCCCCCTCGGTTCGGTTGGTGCCGTTGGACTTTGAGCACGACGACGTGCTCGATGTGTTGGCCGAACACGGTTACCGCCCAGACAGTCGCACCTTTTTCGTCTGGGAAGCCGTGACCCAGTATCTGAGTCCCGATGCCGTGCACACCACGCTGGAACGGCTGCAGCGGGTGGCGCCGGGCAGCCGACTGGTGTTCACCTATGTCCGAAGGGATTTCATCGACGGCATCAACCTGTACGGCGCCGAAGCCCTATACCGCAGGTTCCGGCAGCGCGCACAGCTGTGGCGGTTCGGGGTGCCGCCGGATTCGGTCGCGACGTTTCTCGCCGGACACGGCTGGCGGTTGGTCGAGCAAGCAGGACCGGACTTGATCCTGCATCGCTATGTCGAGCCGACCGGCCGCAATCTGACCGTGTCGCCGATCGAATGGTCGGCGTATGCAGAGAAGACCTAGCTAATTTTGACGCTGCGATTCGAGCGGCGGCAGGGACCGCCGCGACACACCGTGACGTGGGCGTTCCCGGGGAATGACACTTCTCGGCGTCATACTTGATACGTGGCCAGCGACGAGGCTGTCCCGCTACTGGGCGTACCGCCGGGGGCATCTGCCGAGCCGGCGTACCGATTCCTGTCGCCTCATCAGGCGGCGGTACTCGATGCCGCGTCACGTCGTCTGGATCTCGAGCCCGAAGACGATCCGCACGAACTCCACGTGACCATGTTCGTGGATCGACTGCTATCGGTGTTCCGCGTCGCACCCGGCGGCCTTGCTGCGGTGGGATCGCTACGACAGCGGGTCGCCGAACTTCGCGACCGGTACTGCAGCGGTATCGCGCTCCTCGACGAATTGGCCGGTGGTGATTTCACGGCGGTGTCCCCACTTCGCCAGCAGCTCATCCTGGCTCGTAGTCAGGTCGCGCCTTTCGCCGGTTTACTGTTCGATCTGATCGCCGAGGTGATGTACGCCGCCCCCAGCGGGATCGGCCGCAACCGCACAACCAGATAGCCGGTCCGACACGCCGGACGCGGGCGTTCCGCTGACCGGTTCCGGATCCAGGTCATACTTTTGCCCGTGGTCAGCGACGAGGCCGCCGAAGAATCTGGCTCGTCGGCGCCGGTGTCCCGGCGCGCGGTGCTTGGCGGGCTGACCATGCTGCCGCTGGCCATTATGGTGGGCGGCGTCCTTCCGCCAGCGTCGGCCGACATGCCCTATGTGTACCTCTCAGTGCACCAGGCCGCGGTGCTCGACGCCGCGACCCGCCGCTTGATCCCCGGCCCGGAAGACGACCCGAAGGAAACCACTCCCGGGGCGCACGAAGCGAACGTGGTGCGCTACATCGACATCATGCTGGCGCCGTTTGCATTCTCACCGCCGAGGGTGCACGCCGGTGGCCCGTGGAGCAACCGCGCCGGCGGCTCCGAGGACTTCATGGCCAATTTCGTCCCGCTTGACCGTGCCCAGAACTTCGCCTGGCAACAGCGAGTCGCCGACCTGCGTAGCCAGTACACCAATGGCATCGCGCTACTCGACCAGCTGGCCGGCGGAGACTTCACCACCGCTGCGCAGAAGAACCAGGACAGCATTCTGAGACATGGCCAGGCATTGTCGTTCACTCAATTGCTGTTCGGGCATGCCATCGAGGGGATGTACTCGGTCCCGGAGTACGGCGGTAACGCGAACCTTGTTGGTTGGCAGGACATCGCCTGGCCCGGGGACATCGAGCCGCGCGGCTACACCGACGCCGAAGTCGAAGCACCCCAAGGGGATACGTTGTCACAAAGCGGAATCATCGGCATGTTGGTGCAGGGTGGGTGGGCGCAGGCCATCGCCAAAATGGGGGGAAAGGGCGGCGTTAATGCCGGCGGGTAGAGCGATCATCGTCGGTTCCGGTCCGGGCGGGTCGGTAATGGCGATGGAACTCGCGGAAGCCGGCTGGGACGTCGTGGTATTCGAGATGGGGCCCAACTACTACTCCAATATCGAAGGGCAGGGGCCGTTTCCGACGGTGTTCTCGAACGACGAGCTGAAGTCGCAATACCGCTACTTCGAGCAGCCCGACCCGCTGGCCTACCCGCGCACGTTCCGCCAAACCGCCGGCCAAAACGCGGCCAACACCTATGTCGGCGACGTCAACGATCTGCCCAACCAGGTCGGCGGCGCATTTCCGCATTCGGACGTGAAGGTCACCCGAATGTGGGACATCGACTTCAAGGGATTGTCGCTGCTCGGCCCGGTGCCCGGCGCGGACATCGCGGATTGGCCGTTCGAGTACAGCGAGCTCGCACCCTATTACGACGAGGTGGAGACGATGATCGGGGTGCAAGGCGATGTCGCTTCGATACCGGCATTCGTACAGCGGCACCAGCCGCAGTTGAGGCCCTACCCGATGCCGCCAGGGGCACAGATGCGCTCGTCTAAGCTGCTTGCCGCGGGGGCCAAACGCCTTGGGCTGCATCCATTTTACTTCCCGATGGCAGCCAATTCGGTCCCCTACAACGGCTCCCCGGCGTGCAACAACTGCGGATTCTGCTCGGGCTACGGGTGCCCGGTCTCCGCGAAGCCGGGCAACCTCATCATGCTGCGGCGGGCGCTGCACACCGGACGAGTGCGGTTGCGACCACAGACAACCGTCACCCAGGTCCACTACACCGGTCGGCGGGCCACCGGCGTTTCCTTTGTCGACGCAGCGGGCAATGCCGGTGGGGAGAGCGCCGACGTGGTTGTGCTGGCCTGCTCGGCGGTCTTGACGCCACGCTTGGCACTGCTGTCCAACTTGCCAGATCCCTACGCGCGCATCGGCAAACGGATCATGTTTCAAAACTTCTACGACGGCTTCGCTATCTTCCTCAACCAGCGCGTGCACGCCTACCGCGGTCGATCGTGCACGCAAGTCGTGTTCGACTTCAACGATCCGGACTACCCCGGAGCTCGGGTCTTCGCCCGGCTGCGCGGGCTGCCCTACATCCGTGCCGGCCTGTGCGAGCTCGGGGGCAGCCAGAACCCGATCGCGGAGGGCAAGTTCTATCAAGAGATCCTCGGGTTTCTGCCGGGTGTGCAGTTTTTCGGCCGCTCGTTCAAGGAGCTGATGCGCGCCTCACTGCTGCGCGACCGGCTCGCCGGCGTCGATTGTTTCGCCACCGACATGCCATACCTGACCAACAACGTCACTCTCGACCCGACTATCAAAGATCTCAACGGGCAGCCGGCACCCCGGATCACCTACAAGATCGGAAGGTTCGAACGGGTCTCGCAGGAGTTCTTCATACCGTTGGTGTCCGCGATGTGCGGGGCATCCGGCGCACAGCTGTATGCCGCCGTAGCGCAGAGCACCGCGAATTCTTTCGGCGGCACCGCGCCTCCGACCGGCCTGCACACGATGGGCGGGATGCAGATGGGCGTGAACCCGATGACGAGCGTCGTCGACGGGGACGGACGAATGCACCAGATGGACAACGTGTTCTGTTGCGACGGCAGCGTGTTCGCCACCTCCGGCGGCTCTAACCCAACCAACACGATCATGGCGGTCGCGCTGCGGATCGCACGTGGGATCACCGGCAGGCGGTACCCCGCAGCCTCCCCCGCTGCGGTGGGAGTTGGCTGACGCCGTTCAGACTTCGATGACGGTCGGCACGATCATCGGCTGACGACGATACGTCTCCCCCACCCACTTGCCGACCGTGCGGCGGACCGCCTGTGCAATCCGTGCCGGATCGGTGACTTTTTCAGCCGCAAGCGATTCCAATTCGGCCTCAACCCTTCGGACGGCGGGCTCCAGCGCCTTGGGATCTTCGGAAAAGCCCCGCGAATGCAGTTGTGGCGGAGCCGCCAGCTTCCCGGTCCCGCGCTGCAGAACCACCGTCAACGCGACGAAACCCGATGACAGGATGAGCCGTTCACCCAGCGTGATATCGCCGACGTCGCCGGTGATCAACCCGTCGACGAACATCTTGCCGACCGGCACCGCTCCGGCGATCCGCACCGCACCGCCCACCAGATCGACGCTGACACCGTTCTCGGCCAGCACGATCGATTCCTCGGGCACCCCGGTACTCGCGGCGAGCTTGGCGTTCGCCCGCAGCATCCGCCAGGTGCCGTGTACCGGCATGACGTTGCGGGGGCGAATCCCGTTGTAGAGGAACAGCAACTCACCGGAGTAGGCGTGACCCGAAACATGCACGCGAACTTGTTGATTGGTGACGACACGGGCACCAATTTTGGCCAGCTCGTCGATGACGCCGTACACGGCCTCTTCGTTGCCGGGTATCAACGAGGACGACAAGATGATGAGATCCTCGGCGGTCAACGTGATGCTGCGATGCTCGCCGCGCGACATCCGCGACAGCGCCGACATCGGCTCACCCTGCGTGCCGGTGGTGATCAGCACCACCTGGTCGGGCGACATCATCTCCGCGGCGCCGATATCGACGAGATCGGACTCGGCGACGGTCAGAAACCCGAGGTCGCGCGCGATTCCCATGTTGCGCACCATGGAACGCCCGACGAACGACACCCGTCGGCCCAACGCGGTCGCGGAATCGATGATCTGTTGCACCCGATCCACATTGGAGGCAAAGCACGCGACGATCACACGGCCATGGGCGCCCCGGATCAGCCGGTGCAGCGTCGGCCCGACTTCGCTCTCGGACGGGCCGACCCCCGGTATCTCGGCGTTGGTGGAATCGCACAGGAACAGGTCCACGCCGGCGTCGCCGAGCCTGGACATACCCGCCAGATCGGTCGGCCGGCCGTCGAGCGGCAGTTGGTCGAGCTTGATGTCACCGGTGTGCAGCACGGTTCCGGCACCGGAGCGCACCGCTATCGCTAACGCATCCGGGATGGAATGGTTGACCGCGAAGAATTCGCACTCGAATACGCCGTGCGTGGTACGCATCCCCTCGGCTACTTCGATGAACACCGGCTTCACCCGGTGCTCACGGCATTTCGCGGCCACCAGGGCCAAAGTGAACTTCGAGCCGACCACCGGAATATCAGGACGCAGCTTGAGCAGGAACGGGATCGCGCCGATGTGGTCTTCGTGTGCGTGCGTCAGCACGAGTGCTTCGACATCGTCGAGCCGGTGTTCGATGTGACGAAGATCAGGCAGGATCAGATCGACGCCCGGTTCGTCGTGGGTGGGAAACATCACCCCGCAGTCGATGATGAGCAATCGGCCCAGATGCTCGAAAACCGTCATGTTGCGGCCGATTTCGCTGATTCCGCCCAGCGCGGTCACCCGCAAACCACCCGTGGTCAACGGACCTGGCGGTTGAAGGTCTACATCCACCTGCTAGCCGCCTTTCCGGCTCACCTGAGCACCGAGGCTGCACGCATATCGGCAGCCAGCGCCTCGACCTGCTCGGCTGTGGCGGCCATCTGTGGCAGCCGCGGGTCGCCGACCTCGATGCCCTGCAGACGTAATCCCGCCTTGGACAGTGTCACGCCGCCCAACCGGCTCATCGCGTTGCTCAGCGGTGCGATCGCCACGTTGATTTTCCTCGCAGTGGTGACATCGCCGGAAGCGAAGGCGGACAACAGGTCTCGAAGCTGACCTGCCGCAATGTGGGAGATCACGCTGATGAAACCGGTGGCGCCCATCGCGAGCCAGGGCAGGTTCAAAGCGTCGTCGCCGGAGTAGTAGGCCAGACCCGCCTCGGCTATCAACTGCGCGCCGGCATGCAGATCGCCCTTGGCGTCTTTGACCCCGACGATGTTCGGATGCGCCGCCAGAATCCGCAGCGTCTCGAATTCGATAGGTACCACCGAGCGCGGCGGGATGTCGTAGAGCAGCACGGGCAGCGGGGTTGCGTCGGCGACTGCGGTGAAGTGTGCGACCAGGCCGGATTGCGGTGGACGTGAGTAGTACGGCGTGACGACGAGTAGGCCATGCGCGCCCTCGGCAGCGCAGGCCTTGGCCAAGTGGATGCTGTGCGCGGTGTCGTATGTCCCCGCGCCGGCGATGACGCTGGCGCGGTCCCCCACTGCTTCAAGCACGGTCCGCAGCAGCGTGAGCTTCTCGGCATCGGTGGTGGTCGGCGATTCGCAGGTGGTGCCGGAAATGACCAGGCCATCGCAGCCAGCGTCGACGAGATGATTGGCCAGTCGGGCCGCGGCCGGCATATCCAGGGAGCCGTCCGGGCCGAACGGCGTCACCATGGCGGTCAGCAGCGTGCCCAAGCGCGCGTAAACGTCGAATCCGCCGGTGCTCACGGACCTCAGATTACCTGGCGGCGGCAACCCCATTTGGCACCGCAGCGCGCTTTGCTCAGGCCTCGGTGGCCAGCGGACTCGTAGCCACCGAGGTTCCGTCGGCCAGCGCGGAGATCTGGAAGTCACCGAAGACCGCCGGGGCGACGTCGGCCAGCTGCCGAAGAACCGCGATGGCCAGCCGCCGGATTTCCACATCGGCATGCTCACTGGCCCGCATCGCGATGAAATGCCGCCAGGCACGGTAGTTACCGGTGACGACGATGCGGGTCTCGGTGGAGTTGGGCAGTACCGCGCGCGCGGCCTGACGTGCCTGTTTGCGGCGCAGGGCGCTGACCTTTGCGGTCGGCTGACCCGCTGCGAACTTGGCTTCCAGCCTGCTCAGCAGCTCAGCATAGGTAGCCCGGCTGGCATCGGCGGCCTCGGCCAGGATGCGACGCAGTTCGTCGTCGTCTTCCATGCCGGGCGGCACCACGATCTGCGACTCGTTCTCCGGCACGTAGCGCTGGGAAAGCTGCGAATAGGAGAAGTGGCGATGCCTGATCAATTCGTGGGTGCACGACCGCGAGATGCCGGTGATGTAAAACGACACACTCGCGTGCTCGAGCACCGAGAAATGGCCGACGTCGATGATGTGCCGCAGATATCCGGCGTTGGTCGCGGTCTTGGGGTTGGGCTTGGACCAGCTCTGGTAGCAGGCCCGCCCGGCGAACTCGACCAGCGCCTGGCCGCCGTCCGCGTCGGTGCTCCACGGCACGTCGGGCGGCGCGACGAAGTCGGTCTTGGCGATCAGCTGCACGTGCAACGGCGCGGTCTCGGCCACGGCGAACACCCTAGCCCGGCGACGATGCAGTGGGTGCACCTCCCAGCCGCGGAGCGGCGAGGGGGCGAGGCGGGCAATCGGGCCTAGCCGGAGCGTCAGCGCCAGCGGGCCCAGACGTAGGGCACCAGCGCTCGCAGGAAATCGAGATCCGGCCCCGGTTCGGCGTCGGCGAAGGCGTGCTCGAAATACTCTTCGGCGACCAGCAGAATGCCCTCGGCGTATTCGCTGGTGTATTCGATGCTTCCGTATTCGTCCATCAGCGCGCGCACCCGGTGCACCAGCTCGGGCGATCGCTGGGCGCGGCTGCGGAGCAGATAATCGCGAACCAATTCCCGGTCGCTACCTTGCGCCTCGGACAGCAGATGGACGAGCGGCAGCGTCCGCTTGCCCTCGTAAAGGTCGCCCAAAATCTCCTTGCCGTAGAGCTGTTCGTCGCCCACCAGGTTCAACAGGTCATCACGGATTTGGAATGCGGCACCGAAGTGGAAGCCGAACCGCACCAGCGGACCGAGTTCGGCGGTGCCGCCTGAGCCGACGATCGCGCCGACCCGCAGCGGATGAATCGTGGTGTACCAACACGTCTTGTGCATGATCAGATGCAGATAGTCTTCCGGCCGCAAGTCTTCGACGTTGTCGCGCTGCCAGCCCACCTCGGTCGCCTGTCCCTCGAGGGTGCGCATCGCCATCGTGTCGAATTCGGCCCACACCAAATCGGCGAGATCGCGGTCGAGCCGCCGGGTGGCCCGCCGCAAGACCTGTCCGGCGACCACAGCCAGCGCATCGCCGGCGTTCAGCGCAGCGGCCACCCCGTGCGTGGCGGCCAATGTCGGTCTGTTACGGCGCATTTCGCTGCCGTCAGCAATGTCGTCGTGCACCAGAAAGGCGTTGTGCAGCATCTCGATAGCTACCGCCAGGCCAAGTAGTTCGTTCGGGTCGGCGCCGAATGCCCGGCCGGCCGACAGGCACAGCGCGGGGCGCAACGCCTTCCCAGGTCGCGACGGATATTCGCGCATCGGCGCATAGAGCCATTGGCTGGGCTCGCCGTCCGGCATCGCGTCGAGCATGGATCGGCGGACCTGCTTGGCGACCGCGCGCAGACGCTGATCGACCACCGTCACTAGCGCGGCGCGGTCGGCGGTGCTCGTCATGTGCTCGGCAGTCGGACGGTGAGCGCCACAGGAAGCCACAGGTCAGGGTTGCCGCTTGCCAGCAAGGTGCCCCGGTAGACGCCGGGGCGGACGTCGGCGGCAACGTCGATCGCGATCGTCACACCGCGGCTGGAGCGCGCGGGCATCGGCACCACTGCGGTGTCGATTCGCAGCGCGGCGCCGGCGATGACGTTGCCGTCGTGACTGAGAAGATCGCTGGCGTGCAACCGGACATCGCCGCGATCGTCAGGCCCCCTGTTGTGCAGCCACACCTCGCAGCTGGCCGAATCTCCCACTGCCACATCGAAGTTCACGCTATGCTTGGCGCCGGGGTCACCGACGTCCAGACTCACCGGCTCGCCGCCGGTCTTGGCGGTAGCTGGGATCGACCGAAGCAGGAACTGCCCGGTCATCGACCACCATGCCCGGGTCAGCCGCTCGAATTCCGCGATGCCATCGACCGCACCGTTGCCGTTCACAGCGCCGTTGTCGTCCACTGCAGCGTTGCCGTTGGTTACGGCTGTGTCCGACGGCACGGCCGCGGCTCCCCCGCCGGGGTTCGATCCCACCGCCCGGACGAATCGGTCGACGATCCGACTGGCCGCACGAAACCCCTCGGCCTGGATCGCGCTGAGTGCCCGCGCATTCGCGGCCGGGTCGAAGACGGACGCCCACGGTAAATCGTCAATGGTGCCGTCGTCGTTGAACCCCCGATTGGTCAACGATGCCTCCCGCAGAGTCGGCCGTATTGCGCTAAAGAGCAATAGCCCGTGAGTTAACCCTGTAAATCAATCAGTGCGACGGTATGCTACCTGGGCAAACCGCTAGCGGGAGGACCAATGGCGACGACCGACGATCCGACGCCTGCTCAAGCTCTGCTCGCGCTTTACGGCGCACTCGATCAAGCGGTCGGCACCGGCAATGCTGACATCGAAGCCACCGTGGCGCGCTATCTTCCCGGCAGCAACGCGGGATGGTACGAACAACTCCTGGTATTTCTGGGACACCGCGAAGGCCACTTCACCGGCAACGCGAACGTCCCGGATTTGGGGCAGGCGTTGTTGGTCCTGCAGGGCCAGGTGACAGCGCCCGAGCCCGCCCCGCAGGCGGCCAGGACAAAGGCCGCCAAAAAGCAGCCCGCTACAGCCGCGGTGGCGGCCATGAGCGGAACCCCGCCGACTCCGTCCGAAGAACTGAGGCGGCTGTCCACGGTCCAAAAGGCGCGAATGGTGTACGCCATCGCGACGCTCAGTCAGCTGCCCGGCTGGTATCTACAGAACGTGTTGGGCGACTCGTGGGAACAACAGCTCGACCGAGCACTCGGCCTGGTCCGCGGCCTTAAAGGCGGCCTGCTCGACCACCTGCGGCTCAATCTCAACTCTCGCGACGGATACCCGAAAGTCATCGAAATCGCCGCAAGCAAGGGGATGATCGACGACAAGGTGGCCATGGTGCCGCTGTGCCAGCCGAAGTTCATGGTCGTGCGCGGTCAACCCTGTCTGGTGCTTACCACCGAATTCAGCAGCACCACAGTCTCGCTCAACGAATTGAAGGACGTCATCGATCCGGTGAACTGGGCCATATGCCTCTCGACCTTCTTCTGTCGGATGGACGGAAGAAAAGAACGCGACGACGGCTGGAGCCGGGTACTCGAGCAGGTCAGCCTCACTTGCCCGATTGCCCCGACGCACATGAAGACTCCGCTGAAGTATTGGAAAACCGACAAGTCGGATGAGAAGGATCAGCCGCCTACAGCATGCCTTGATTACGCGCTCGATGACGACCCTGCCAACGGCGCACACGGCGACGGGCTGATCGTGGTTGACGAGGGCTTCATCAGGATGACGTCGACCGACCTCACCAAGGATCCGGCTAAACTCGGCGTGCGGATACGCACCAGAAAGGTTGTTGGCTTTAGCAACTCGCTGCTGACGCCGTGGGGCGTTCTCGCCTGCTCGATGGGATACGGTGATCAGGGCATCGACATGATCCTCGACGGTGTCGAGAGCCACAGAAAAAACTCGACCGGCTGGACCGGCTGGACAGCGTCGACGGAGCCACCGGCCAAGGGTCCCGGGCGGCCCAAAGATAAAGCGCCGCAGACGCCGCCGACTACCGAACCAGATACCAGTCGTCGAGCTGTCGAGCTGGCCGTCGAGATGGTCAACGAGTACATCGAGGACATGTCCGAAAAGAGCGCGGCCGTCGCCGCCAAGTGGGCCACCGGAACGGTGCCAGTCGCCGAGATGATCACTCTCAACGCCGAATTCGCGGCCAGGCTGGCGACTGACCCATTGCGCTTTCTGGAGCGGCTGCGAAACCCGGCAGCTGGAGGTGACAAGTGACCACCGATCCACAAGCGCGCGCTAACCAGTACACGGCAACCTCGCGCCATGTCGTCGATCAAGCGGGCAAGATCGTGCTGGACGCCAACGCCGAGGTCAGCAACGGGACATTCACCTTCGAGAAGTGGGCGAAGTCGGCGAGTCAATTGTTCGATCTGGCGCTGACCACGGGTCTCAAGCTGGTCCCGTCAATGATTCCCTATCCTTACCCCTGCCTACCGACGGCGACCGAAGGCTACGGGCTTTCCGACTTTATCGAGGTCGGGGTCGACAACAGCTGCGAGAGAGCGCTTTCCGTGTCGAAGAGTTTCGTCAAGGTCGGCGAACCGGCATGCGTGATCCCGAACGCTTTTGTCGCCTTCTCGACGGCTGTCCTGCCGCGGGGCGAGAGTAAGTTTCGGGTCACGGTCAGCTGGCCCGACCTGCGCAGCGGCAGCTATCAGGGACAGATTCGGCTGACCCAGATCGGGACCGCCAAAGCGCATTCCGTCGAGGTAACCCGCACAATCGACCTGTGAGCACGTCAGGGCCTCCTCGCACGATCGACCAATTGCTCGATCGTGCAGTGCAAGCAATCAACAGCGGTGACCGCGCGACCGCGAGCGCGCTGGCCCATCAGGTGCTTGCGGTCGACAGCGGTAACCGCGATGCCGAGGACCTGCTTGCCACCCCGGCGGCGGGCACCGGCGAATTGCGGCGGCTGACAATACTTTTCGCCGATGTGGTGGATTCGACCGCGCTGTCTACCCGCATCGAACCGGAGATCTATCGCACTGTCATTGGGCGCTACCGCCAGCAGGTCAATGACATCGTGAACCGCTACGAAGGCCACGTCTTCTCCACTAAGGGGGACGGGCTCCTTGCGGTGTTCGGTCACCCGAAAGCCCACGAGAACGATGTGCGACGGGCAGTGCAGGCCGGTTTGGACATCACCCGTGAGGTGGCCCGGCTCAGCACGCAGGTGCGAGCGAGATTCGGCTTCGAGATCTCGGTGCGCGCCGGAATCCACCGCGGTCTGGTCTATCTCGATGTCGAGCAGGACGACGTATACGGCCTCGGCGCCAACCTGGCCTCCCGAGTCTCCGGGCTGGCGCCGCCAGGAGGCGTTGTGGTCTCCGGCACCATCGCGCCGCTGGCGCAGGCCTTCTTCGAACTCGAGGAGAAGACGGCGCAAGCGGTCAAAGGTATCGACGAGCCCGTCGAGCACTATCTGGTCGGCGGTGAACGCCTCAGCTGGTCCCGCATACCGCTGGGCCCGCTGGTCGGCCGACAGCCCGAATTGGAACACCTGCAGGCCAGTTGGGCGCTGGCCTGCAGCGGCGAACTGACCACCCCCGGTGTCGGATTCGTCGGCGAAGCCGGCGTCGGAAAAAGTCGCTTGGCCACGGTGGCCGCCGACATCGCCGAGCAATCCGGTAACCCGGTTCTTGCGCTGATCGGATCCCCATTTCACAGCGATGTCGGCCTGTATCCGATTCGGGCTCTGCTCGAGCATCGATGTGGGATCGAGCGGACGACCGAGCAGGCTGAACGGTTGAGGCTGCTGGACGAGCAGGTGCGGGCGCACGGGTTCGAGCCGGAATCCTCAGTTCCACTGCTGGCACTGGTGTTGGGCATCTCCGCCGACCACGGTTACGAACCCGTTCGCGCCGAGGGCGCCAAGCTATCTCGACTGATCGCGAAAGCGATCCAGCGATACCTGATCGCCTGCGTCGGCGACAGCCCCGCAGTGATCCTGGCCGAGGATCTGCAGTGGTTCGATCCGTCGACACTGCGCGTTGTCGAGTCACTGCTGCGCGCCAGCACCGGGCGGCTGCTTGTGGTCCTCACCGGCCGCGAGGCCAGGTACCTGCCAAACATCTCCGAGCTCAAGACCTTTCACCTTTCAACGTTGACTCCGGCAGAAACCGATGAGCTGGTTACCGCGCTCGATCCGTCGTTGTCCGCTGACGAGCGGGCCGAGGTACAGCGCCGCTGCGACGGACTGCCGCTGTATATCGAAGAAGTAGTTGCCAAACTCCATGAGCAGCCCAGCGATGGCGCACGGTGGGCGCGGGTGCCGGATGCGCTCTATGAGCCACTGTTTGCCCGTCTTCGGGCCAGCGACGTCACCATCCAGGTCGTCGAGGCCGCGGCGACGATCGGGCGAGAATTCGATCGCGACACCCTGCGAAGCGTGCTCGACATGACGGGATCCGATTTCGACGATGCCGTCCGAGATCTGGAAAACGCGCTTGTTTTCGAACCGACGACGATGGACAGCTGGCGATTTCGGCATCAGTTGCTGCGCGAAGTCGCCTACGAGCTACCGCCGCCGAGCGTGCGCCGCATCCTGCACAGCCGAGTCGCCGATGCGCTTGTCGGCGACTCGGACCATCCCGACTGGCACCTGGTCGCCCTACACTACGAGCACGCCGAACGCTTCGACGAGGCCGCAAACGCGCACCAGCAGGCTGCACATGATGCCCGGCGCCGCGGCGCGCTCGACGAAGCCCGGGCCTGCCTAACCCGTGCCATCGCGCAGATCGAGCGGGCGGGGCCCGGGGCCGCGCGGGACCGGCGGGAAGTCCGCCTCCGGCTCCGCCGGGGGTTCCTCGCGTCAGCCGCGGAAGGAACCGCGAGCTCGCAAGCTGCGGCAGACTTCGAGCGCTGTCTGGCGCTGGCCGGCACCGACCTGCGTGAGGCCGACCTCGTCGCTACCCTGACCGCGCTATGGGCCTACTACCTGCCGCGCGGAGACCTCCGCCGGACAACTCAGGTCTCGGATTCCATCCGTCGCCAGATACCCACCGACCGTCGCTGGTTCCGGCGCCTGAACAACACCGCCTACGGAATGGTGGCCTGGTACAGCGGAAACTTCGCTGATGCGCGAAAGTTGCTCGAGGAGGGTATATCCGGGGTCGAAACCCTTACTCGTCCCGACGGCGGATCGGTGTGGTTCGTTCCGAATGAGCCTGTCGCGTCAATGCACACGCATCTAGCGCTGGCACGGTTCGTCCAGGGCGACTTCAGGGGCGCCGAAGATCAGCTCGCTGAGGCCGCCAGCCGTGCGGGGGCCCTGAGCTTCCCGCAGGGACCGTTCAGCCACGCCTACGAACGCTGCTACGAGATCTGGGTTCGCATCGAGTCAGGCCAGCTCGACCGCGCCGCCGAGATCGCTGGACAGCTCAAGGCCGATGCGACACGGCACGGTTTCGACTTCTGGGTTCTGATGGCAGGCGCACAGGAGATCGCGGTCAGCGGGCTGGCCGCGCTTTCGGCCGGCAAACCTGATCCTGCCCAGCTGCAGACCTACATCGCAATGATGATGATCACCGTGCAAAGCTGGCGCGCGGCGGAGGCGAAGTTGTTCGTATCGTTCTACGACGCGGTACTCGCGCGACTGCTCGCCGCTGCGGGCAAACCCGCCGAGGCGCGCGAACGTCTCGACATTGCATTGCAACTCGGCGACGAGACCGGTGTGAATTTCTACCGTGCCGAGCTGTTGCGTCTACGCGCCCACACGGCCACGAACACCGGCGGACGTGACGCAGACCTGCGGGCCGCCATCAACACTGCGCGTGAACAGCAGGCGTTCATCTTTGAATTACGAGCCGCTCTAGATGATTTCGAGTTGCGCGGTGAACCGGCCAGAGACGGGCTGACCGGAGCGGTGAGCCGGTTTGACGCCGACAGCGAGTGGCCGGAGCTAATCCGAGCGCGGACATTACTGGGGTGAGCCGGCCGGGGGGCAAAGTCGTCATTCTCGGCGGTGGCATGGCAGGGCTAAGTGCCGCCTGGCGACTGAGCGAGCCGGGCTGGCGTGACCGCTTCGACTCCATCACCGTCTACCAGCGCGGCTGGCGGCTCGGCGGCAAGGGTGCGTCCAGCCGCGGGACGCACGGACGGATCGAAGAGCACGGGCTGCATATCTGGCTGGGCTACTACGAGAACGCGTTTGGGATGCTCCGCGAGTGCTACGCCGAAATCGACCGCTCTACAACCGATCCCACCGCGCCGATCAAGACCTGGGATCAAGCGCTGATTCCCGGCGACAATCTGGGCTTGGCCGACCGATTCGGCAGCGACTGGGTGATGTGGCTAGGAACATTCACCCGCAACGACGGGCTTCCCGGCGAACCAGACGCCACCGGCCGGGAGATGACGGTCCTAGATTTCACCCGTCGTGCCGTGCGATTGGTGCGCGACTTTGCCGAATCCCAGCGCGGCGCATCACCTGTCGGGCTGGAGCTCTCGACATCCGCTGAGCCGGCACCCATCTCGCGGTGGGTCGACGCGGTGCAATGCGCTGCGATGGCCGCTCTGCTCGCGCTCGCCGATCCACAGAACGCGAAGCCCAGGTTGAACGCGGTGATCGACGACGCGGTCGACGCCGTGCGCGAAGCCCTCGATTACGAACGGCGCCCCGACCACCGGCGGTCGTGGCAGCTGCTGTCAATGATGGTGGCTGTGATCCGCGGGATCCTCGCCGACAACCTGGTGACCGATCCGCGCGGCTTCCGGGCGATCAACGACGAGGATTACAACGCATGGCTTTTACGCCACGGAGCGCATCCCGACGTCCTGGACTTCGCGTTGGTTCGCGGCCTGTACGACTTGGTCTTCGCCTACGAGGATGCCGACCCGCAGCGACCGTCGTTCGGTGCCGGGCAAGCCATCTTCCTGACCGCCTTGGCGCTGTTCCAATACAAAGGCGCAATCTTCTGGAAGATGACCGCCGGCATGGGCGACATCGTGATCGCCCCGCTGTACCAGGCGCTGCGACGGCGCGGTGTCGAGTTCGAGTTCTTCCACCGCCTCGACGCGCTGCATCTCGATGACCAACATCTTGCGATCGACTCGATCACGATGGGCCGACAGGTCCGCCTCGCCGACGGGCTCACCAGCTACGAGCCGTTGACCACGGTACGCGGGCTGCCGGTGTTTCCGAGTGTGCCGCTTGCCGACCAACTTGCCGACGGTCAGATCCCCGACGGTGGTTGGCAATCGCTGGAGACCCATTGGTCCGATCGCACCGACGCGGAGACTCGGCTGCTGCGCCGCGGCGTCGACTTCGACCACGTGGTGCTGGCCGTTTCGGTGGGCATGCTTCCGATCGTCGCCGACGAGCTGATCGACGATCGAATTGAGTGGCGGGAGATGACATCTCGCGTTCGCACGGTGGCTACCCAGGCGTTTCAGATCTGGCTTCGCCCAGACGAACCCACGTTGGGATGGCACGAGCCGGCCGTGACGATCAGCGCCTACCTTCGCCCGTTCGAGACCTGGGCGTCGATGCCGCAGACACTGTGGAGCGAGGATTGGCCCGAGCACGATCGGCCCGGTACCGTCGCCTACTTCTGCGGCACCTTGAATGCGGCCTGGCCGACGGCGGATTCAGGTGCTGACTACTTGCACCGCTACCAGCAAGAAGTGCACGAGCAAGCCGCCTCCTACATCGACAAAAACCTTCGGCCGTTCTTTCCCAATGCGGTCACCGATGGCGGGTTCGACTGGCATCTGCTCAGTGGCGTCAACGGTGAGCGCGGCCGCGCGGCGCTGGACACTCAGCACGTCAGCGTCAACGTCGATCCCTCGGATCGATATGTGCAGTCAGTTCCCGGCACAGAGCGCTATCGGCTGCGGCCCGACGAAAGTGGTTACGACAACCTGATTCTGGCCGGCGACTGGACAGACTGCGCCATGAACGCCGGCTGCATCGAGGCGGCGGTGATGTCGGGGCTGCAAGCCGCCAACGCCGTACTCGGCCGGCACCGCTTTCACCGCATTCGCGGTCTCTATATGCCCTGAGCCGATCGCAGCGCACCGGCAAGATTGCCACGTCGGCCCACCGTCACACCGGCCAATCCCAACCAGCCCGCCAT
The DNA here is from genome assembly GCF_049278535.1 of Mycobacterium sp. Lineage (GTDB taxonomy): Bacteria > Actinomycetota > Actinomycetes > Mycobacteriales > Mycobacteriaceae > Mycobacterium. The sequence goes on from NZ_JBAPMI010000115.1 coordinate 28,826, forward strand.
CACCTGCAACTCACCGGCGAGCGCTCCGGCCACCCGCGACGGCGAACGATCGTCCTCGACGAACGCGCCCACCACGTGCAAGGCGTCCGCGGAGCGATCGGCCTTGAGGTCGACCCGACCCACTAACTCGCCGTCGAGCAGAAACGGCCATACGTAGTAACCGTATTGCCGCTTGTTGGCGGGTGTGTAGATCTCGATCCGATAGTGAAATCCGAACAGCCGCTCTATCCGTGGACGGAAGAAGATCAGCGGGTCGAAGGGGCACAACAGGGCGGTGCCGCGGTCGCGCCGCGGAATCGTCTGTCCCGCACGCAGATACGCCGGAGCCGACCAGCCGTCGACGTTCACCGGCTCGAGCTCGCCGTCGGCGACCAGCTTGGCGATCGCCGGCTTGGCCTGCCCGGCGGCCAGCCGGAAGTAGTCGCGGATGTCCGCCTCGGTGGCCACTCCCAGCGCGGTGGCGGCCCGCAGCGTCAGCTCTCGGAGCGCCTCGTCTTCATCGACCTCGCGGGCCATGACCTCGGCCGGCAGGACGCGCTCGCTCAGGTCGTAATGCCGGGCGAACCCGACCCGGGTCGATGTGGTGAGGGTGCCGGCGGCGAACAACGCCTCGGCCACCCACTTGGTGTCGCTGCGGCTTCCCCACCAGGCTCCCCTCGGGCCCCGCGGCGCGGTGGCCAGATGCTCCTCGATCTGGCCGGCGGTACTCGGCCCGATCTCCGCGACGGCAGCGACGATCTTGTCGGCGAGTTGGGGATTGGCTTTCACGATGTGGGTGCCCCATCGGCCATGCCGGTATTGGCGCATCCGCCAGCGCAGCAGCGGCCAATCGTCGACGGCCATCAGTGCGGCCTCGTGCGCCCAGTACTCCACCAGCAGCCGGGGCGAGCGCGCACTGTGCGCCCAGGCGGCACGGTCTAGCACGTCACGGTCGTACGGGCCGAGTCGGCTGAACGCGGGTGCATAGTGGGCCCGTACCGCGACCGACACCGAGTCGAGCTGCAGCACCTGAATCCGCGAGATCAGCCGACGCAGGTGCGCGCGATTGATCGGCCCAGCGGGTCGGGCCTCGGCGAAGCCCTGCGCGGCCACAGCGACCCGGCGGGCCTGGCTTGCACTGAGCGTGCTCACGAGCGGCGGTAGCTGTGAAACCGGTATCGCACACCCGCGCGACTGGTCTGCCATTCTCCCGGGGTGCCGACCCACATCTCGTCGAGCACCGGGGCTACGGCATCGCCGTCATCGCGCGGCAGAGCGATATCGATCTCGGTGACCTCGCACCGACTGGCCAGTGCCAAGGCCAGGGTGTAGATCTGTTCGCCGCCGATCACCCAGGTGTCCGGGTCGGTCAGCGCGTCCTCAAGTCGGTGTACCACCGTTGCACCGTCGGCCATGAAATCAGTCTGGCGGGTGAGTACGACATTTCTGCGTCCCGGCAACGGCCGGAACCTCGTCGGCAACGAATCCCAGGTGCGCCGCCCCATCACCACGGTCTGGCCGATGGTGAGCTCTTTGAAGCGGGTCAGGTCCTCGGGAACTTGCCAAGGGATATCGCCGTCGCGCCCGATCACTCCGGACGTCGACTGCGCCCAGATCAGCCCGAGCTCACTCATACAGCGACGGGGGCTTTGATCGCGGGGTGCGGGTCATAATCCTCGACGACGATGTCGTCGTAGGTGTAATCGAAGATTGAGTCGCGCTGTGCCAGAACAAGTTTCGGATAGGGGCGGGCATCGCGGCTCAGCTGCTCGGTGACCTGCTCGACGTGGTTGTCATAGATATGGCAGTCACCGCCGGTCCAGACGAAATCGCCGACATCCAAGCCGGACTGTGCGGCCATCATGTGGGTCAGCAGCGCATAACTGGCGATGTTGAACGGCACCCCCAGGAACAGATCGGCGCTGCGCTGGTAGAGCTGACAGCTGAGTCGGCCGTCGGCCACATAAAACTGAAACAGCGCATGGCACGGCGCCAGCGCCATCTGCGGAATCTGACCGACGTTCCACGCGGACACGATGATGCGCCGCGAATCCGGATCGGTCCGAAGCAAATTCAACGCCGAGGTGATCTGGTCGACGTGCTCACCGGACGGGGTCGGCCAGGATCGCCATTGCACCCCATATACTGGACCGAGATCACCTGTGTCGCTTGCCCATTCGTCCCAAATCGTGACCCCGCGCTCCTGCAGCCAGCGAACGTTGGAGTCGCCGCGCAAAAACCACAGCAGCTCGTATACCAACGACTTGAGATGCACCTTCTTGGTGGTGATCAACGGGAAGCCCTCGGAGAGGTCGTACCGCAGCTGGTGACCGAAAAGGCTGCGAGTGCCGGTGCCGGTGCGGTCGGCTTTGGCGGTGCCCTTTTCCAGCACCAGACGCAGTAAGTCCTCGTACGGCGTCGAGATTGGCACGCGTTTCACCATAGCGGCGATCGCAAGCGCGGCGAAGCGCCGGGCGCGGCGGGTCGACGCCATCAACCCAGCGGCGATCGCAAGCGCGGCGAAGCGCCGGGCGCGGCGGGTCGACGCCATTGAATTACGTCCAGACCCGGGGGTAGAACGGATGACATGCCGAACCTCACTGACACCGTCACCACCCCCGACGGCTCCTGCCCCGTCCGCTTCTTCACCCCCGAAGGCCAAGGACCCTGGCCGGGCGTGGTCATGATTCCCGACGCCGGCGGAATCCGGCAGACCTTCTTCGACATGGCCGCCAAGCTGGCCGATTCCGGTTACGCGGTGTTGCTGCCCGACGTCTACTACCGCCAAGGCGACTGGGCGCCGTTCGACATGAAGACCGCATTCAATGACGAAAACGAACGCAAGCGGCTGATGTCATTCATCGGCAGCATCACCCCTGACAAGTGGGCATCCGATGCCAACGCGTACTTCGACTACCTGGCCGCTCGGCCCGAGGTCAGCGGCACCACATTCGGCATCACCGGTTACTGCATGGGCGGTCGGGCGGCGTTGACCGTTGCCGGGCTTGTTCCGGACAGGGTCGCGGCTGCGGCGTCGTTCCATGGCGGCGGGCTGGTCACCGAAGGCAGCGACAGCCCGCATCTGCGAGCCGACCAGATGCAGGCCGCGGTCTATGTGGGCGGGGCGGAGAACGATGCGTCGTTCACCGACGACCATGCCGAGCAGCTCGAGAAAGCCCTCACAGCGGCCGGTGTTCAGCACAAGATCGAAAAGTATGCCGCCGCACACGGGTACGCCGTGCCGGACAACGGGCCGTACGACGCCGACGCCGCCGAGCGGCACTGGACGGCGACACGGGAGTTCTTCGCAGCGAACCTGAGCGCCTAGTTCAAGCGGCGAGTCATCCCGCCGTGGCCAGGTCGGTGGCCGCGTCGTCATGGGAGGGCCACAGCGGCTGCGGAACTTCGACACCGAAAGGAGCACTCCAATAGTTGCGCGATGAAACCTCGTGCACGGGACGCCGATTGGCAGCGACACCCCATTTGCCCCGCGGATAGCCGAGCGCGAGCATGGCCGACATCTTCCAGCCTTCCTCGACGGGCACGCCCAATAGGTCGTTCACCTTGTCCGCGAAATTGCGGAGCACCATCGTCATGACGCCGCCGACGCCCTCGGCACGGGCGGCCAGCAACGCACTCCAGATCGCCGGGTAGATATTGGCGCCGCCGAGGTCGTCGATGGCGAACACGAAAAGCAGAAGTGGGATCTCTTCGAAATGGTCGGCCAGGTAGTTCCCTGAGCCTTTCATTCGGCGCATCGTCGCGGCGTGAGCGGCCGAGTCCGCACCGGGCGCCGGGGTTACCATCGGTCCCGTTCCCGCCTTGAAGTTCTCGTATTCGATGGCGCGGGCCTGCCGGAACAGTTGGGCGAACTCGCGGATGAGTTTCGGATCGTCCACGGCCAGAAAGTGCCAGCGCTGGGTGTTTCCGCCGTTGGGGGCACGAACGGCCGCATCCAAAATGCGGGCCTGCGTGTCCAACGGGATCGGATCGGGCCGCAACCGTCGCATCATTCTGGTGGTGTACAGCGCTTCATAGATATCCATTTGCCTGCTCCCTTCTGCTATTCGGGCCAGCTGTTGTTCAGGATCTTGTCGACGAAGTCGACGCCTTTGAAATTGGGGTCGAAATGCGCCAGCACGTCGGCGTTCATGGTGCCGAAGGTGGTGTGCGGACGGTGCTTCATACCGTCGTTGAACGCCGCCAGAATGCGTTGTTTGAACTGTGGGCGCGGGTGGGCGGCGGTCACGGCAGCCAGTGCTTCGGGAGCCAAGTGCTCGCGCCCGACACCGACCACATCGACCTCGACACCGGCCTGCAGCAGCGCGACTTCGGGTGCCAGGAATTCGGGCACGCCGGGAGTGGTGTGCAGCGCGATGCCGAGCCACACCGTGCCGGCGCCGGCTTCATCGAAGCCGCGGGCTGTCAAGAAGTCCCGGGCCGCATTGGCGCCGTCGACCTCGAAGCGAGCGGCAGAAGCCCGGTAGCGCTCGGTCAGGCCGACGTCGTGGAACATCGCTGCGGTGTAGAGCAATTCGAGGTCGGGGTGCAGTCCGCGGCGCAGTCCCTGCAGTGCCCCGAAGAAGAACACCCGCCTCGAATGGTTGAACAGCAAGTCGTCTTCGACGTCGCGAACGAACTCGGTGACTTCATGCGCCAGCGCGCTATCGGGGACGCGGATGCCGGCAATGGTGTCGAGGGATCTAACGGTCATGATCGTTCCTTCCTTCTCGTAGCCCAATTCTGCGGCGCTACGCCTTGAGTCCACCGGTGTCGTTCCAGCCGCCTTTCCCACAAATTGCGACACAATGAGTCGGTGGCTGAAGCCGGCGCGCAGTCGCGGGTAGTGGTTATCGTCGTCTTCGACGACGTGACCATGTTGGATGTCGCCGGAGCGGGTGAGGTGTTCGCGGAAGCCAACCGCTTCGGCGCGGACTATCGACTCGCGATCGCATCGGTGAATGGTCACGACGTCACAACCTCGATTGGGACCAGGTTGGGAGTCACGGATGCCATTGCGTCAATCGAGTCCGCCGATACCGTCATGGTGGCCGGCAGCGACCACTTGCCCAGGCGGGCGATAGATCCCGAGCTCGTCGAGGCGGTCAGGATGCTCGCGGGCCGGACCCGGCGGCTGGCCTCGATCTGCACGGGGTCGTTCGTCCTGGCGCAGGCCGGCCTACTCAACGGACGGCGCGCCACCACGCATTGGCATGATGTCGGGTTGTTTGCGCGGGCGTTCCCCGACATCACCGTCGAGCCGGACGCAATCTTCGTCCGCGACGGCGATGTCTTTACCTCGGCCGGGGTGTCGTCAGGCATCGACC
>NZ_JBAPMI010000116.1:0-4155 GCF_049278535.1 Mycobacterium sp.
ATGAAGCCGAATCCCTTTTCCGCGTTGAACCACTTCACAGTTCCCTGTGGCATTTCTCGATATTTCCTTTACTACTCGGGTGCGGAGCATCACCTCGATGCTCCGGGCCCGTTCCGACCGCTAGACCTTGCTGAGTCGCCGGAACTTCACCCGACCTACAACCTCGCAGGAACCGCGGCCGCAACGTCGATCCTGCGAAAGTTTGACACGAACACAGAAGCTGCGACCGCAAACAGTCAACCATGTTCATCGCCGCAGCAACAGCCTCAGGTGAGCAATTGAGCTACCACGAGGTAAACAATTGAACTGCGACGCCGAAACGCCCGGTCGCAAGGGCCTATCGGGCGCGGTTTCAGGTGATCAGTTCGGATCAGGAGGCACTTAATCGTGGGAACGTTCGGCAGCGACTTGCTCGCCGCCGCGGTCGCCGGCACCGAGTCGGGCGAACACCCGCTGCGTCATGTCGCCGAGCTGCCCGCACGGCTTGGCCGCCAACAACCTTGGCCGACATGGGTCGAACCCGATGTGCTGTGCGCATTCACCGATCGTGGCGTCAGTTCACCGTGGGCACACCAGGTTCAGGCAGCCGAGCTGGCGCACGCCGGGCATCACGTTGTTATCAGCACCGGCACGGCATCCGGTAAATCGCTGGCCTACCAGTTGCCCATCCTGAATGCGCTGGCGACCGATCCGCGCGCCCGGGCGCTCTACATCTCGCCGACGAAAGCCCTTGGCCACGACCAGCTGCGGGCCGCGCACACGCTGACCGCGGCGATCCCCCGGCTAGGTGATGTGGCGCCGACGGCCTACGACGGCGACAGTCCCGCCGAGGTACGTCGTTTCGCGCGGGAGCGCTCCCGCTGGGTGTTCTCCAACCCCGACATGGTGCATTTGGCGTTGTTGCGAAACCACGCTCGCTGGGCGGTCTTCCTGCGTGGGCTGCGGTTCATCGTTGTCGACGAATGTCATTACTACCGAGGTGTTTTCGGCTCGAACGTAGCAATGGTTCTGCGACGGTTGCTGCGGTTGTGCGCGCGCTACTCCGCTGTGCCGGGCGCGACTCCGACGGTGATCTTCGCCAGTGCTACGACCGCGGCACCTGGTGCGACCGCGACCGAACTCATCGGTCAGCCGGTCGAGGAGATCGCCGAAGACGCCTCACCGCAAGGCGCCCGGACGGTGGCGCTGTGGGAACCGGCGCTGCGCGCCGATCTCACGGGTGAAAACGGCGCTCCGGTAAGGCGGTCCGCCGGTAGCGAGGCGGCGCGGGTGATGGCCGATTTGATTGCCGAGGGCGCCCGGACCCTGACCTTCGTCCGGTCGCGGCGGGGCGCCGAACTGACCGCACTGGCAGCGCGTGCGCGGTTGGAGGACATCGCCCCGCAGCTGACCGAAACGGTGGCGTCGTATCGGGCGGGTTATCTGCCCGAGGACCGCAACGCGCTCGAACAGGCGCTGCTGGACGGACAACTGCGCGGCCTGGCCACCACCAACGCACTTGAACTCGGCATCGACATCGCCGGGCTCGACGCGGTGGTGTTGGCGGGCTTTCCCGGGACGGTCACGTCGTTTTGGCAGCAGGCGGGCCGGTCCGGCCGCCGTGGGCAGGGCGCGCTGGTGGTGCTGGTCGCCCGCGACGATCCGCTGGATACCTACCTGGTGCACAATCCCGCTGCGCTGCTGGACAAGCCGATCGAGCGGGTCGTGATCGACCCGGCTAATCCATACATCCTTGGCCCGCAATTACTCTGCGCTGCAACCGAATTACCGATCGATGACGCCGAGATGCGGACGCTCGGCGCCATGGACGTCGCCGACGGCCTAGTCGACGACGGGCTGCTGCGACACCGGTCCGGCAAGTACTATCCGGCGCCGGGCGTGGATCCCCATCCGGCAGTGGATATTCGGGGGCCCTCGGGCGGCCAGGTCGTCATCGTCGAAGGCGAGACCGGACGGATGCTGGGAACGGCCGGTGCGGGTCAGGCGGCTGCTTCGGTACATCCGGGCGCGGTGTATCTGCATCAGGGCGAGAGTTACGTCGTCGACTCGCTGGACTTCGACGAGGGCCTGGCCTTCGTCCACGGCGAGGACCCCGGATATGCCACGTTCGCCCGAGAACTCACCGACATCGCGGTGACCGGAACCGGTGAACGCCAGGCTTTCGGCTCCGTCACCCTTGGGCTGGTGCCGGTGCGTGTGACCAATCGAATCGTCGGCTATCTGCGACGCCGACTGACCGGTGAGGTCATCGACTTCGTCGAGCTGGATATGCCACCGCACACCTTGGAGACCACCGCGGTGATGTACACCATCACACCAGAAGCACTGCACCGCAACGGAATCGATCCGCTCCGAATCCCGGGATCGCTGCATGCCGCAGAGCACGCCGCGATCGGACTGCTGCCGCTGGTGGCCAGCTGCGATCGTGGCGACATCGGCGGGTTGTCCACCGCGGTTGGCCCTGAATATGACGGCCTGCCAAGCGTCTTCGTCTACGATGGCTATCCCGGCGGTGCCGGCTTCGCCGAACAGGGCTTCCGCCGCGCCAGCATCTGGCTGGGCGCTACGATGGCCGCGATCGAGGCGTGCGAATGCCCGTCTGGATGCCCATCCTGCGTGCAATCGCCGAAGTGCGGCAACGGCAACGATCCGCTGGACAAGGCCGGAGCTGTGCGGGTGTTGCGCTTGGTGTTGACCGCGCTGGCTAATCAGAGTCAGACATACGGATGACGACCGACCCCTCGAACGGTCGACTTCCATATGACAACGTCTGCCGCAGCAGCCGCAATGAAAGCGCTTTCCTCGCTCCTGAAGAAAGGTGCGCGTGCGGGAAATCCGACTCGAAGAACGGTTGGACAACGCAAGCCGTTCACAATCCGCAATGGGCGCAGCAGCAAAATACCCGCCGGTCGGTGATGTGTGCAAGTCATCGGCGTGCGGGTCAGGGTGACGCACAGGCTGGTCTCAGTGAAAGCCACGCGGATTCGATAGGGAGGCAAGGGGTTATCGGCAGTCCGGCTCGCTAAACTAGCGGGCTATGACGCACGACTGGTTACTGGTGGAGACGCTGGGTACAGAACCGGCCGTGGTCGCATTGGGCCGTCAATTGCGAAACATGGTTCCCATAACCTCGTTTTTGCGGCGCAACCCTCGGCGCGCCGCGATCCAGTCAGCAATCGCCGAGTCACTGCAAACCAGCCAGAGCCTGGTGAGCCTCACCCCGAAGAAAGACCGGGTGATCCGCACCGAGCCGGTCGTGATGTCCGACGGCCGAATCCACGGTGTGCATGTCTGGAGCGGACCGGCCGGCGACGAACCGCCGGAGCGACCGATCCCAGGGCCGCTGAAATGGGACATGACCCTCGGGGTGGCCACCGACACCGCGGAATCGCTGACCAACATGGGCCGCAATGTGGAGCTCGAGGACCCCGAGGAGCGGGCATTCGCGGAATGCTGGCCGTCGGGTGACCTCAAGCCGAATGAGGGCCGGGCACTAGCGGCGGCGGTCCGGTTCGAACCCGGCCACACCGTATGTGACACCTGGGACGGCACCGATTGGCAGGGCAACCACATCCGGGTGAGTTTCGTCGCCCGCAATGGCGTGGAGCCAGGAGTGGACGGCCGCGAGCACATGATTGCTCGGGGAATGAATTGGCGTGCCGAACCCGCCGAGCGGCCGTCGTCGTCGGATCGGCTGGCCCAGCAGATCCTGTCCGGGCTGGCCCAGCCCGGAGTACACCGTGCGCTGTTCGATCCGCATAGCTGGACGCTGCTGAAATGGCTCGATGCACCGTGCCCGTTCTACGACTGGCGCCGCATCGCCGCTGACAGCCCCCGGATACACCCCGAGGACGAGGCCAAGCGAGCTGCGATGCGCACCGAGTTCGCCGCCGGAGCCGCCTGTGCGGTTTTGCGGCTGCCGGCTCACGACGGCGGGTGGGTGCCGATACACGTGACGGTCAACCGGGTGGAGCTCGAAGACGACGCCTTTGCCGGCCTGGTCTCGCTGCGGCTGCCGACAAAGTCCGAGCTCGCCGAAGCCGACCCGGCCGACGACGACTAGCCCGGGCCGGCGCGGGCGGCCGCGCGGGCTTTGCCCCATCGGCCGACGGCCAATCCCGCCTCGATGGTGACCACGACGTCGAGGTCGTCGAC
>NZ_JBAPMI010000117.1:0-13545 GCF_049278535.1 Mycobacterium sp.
GCCTCCTGCCAACGGCTGCATGAGACCTTCCGATCCGATGCACGCGAAAGGGTGGCGATGACTGAGGCTTATGTTTTGGGGGGTGTACGAACCCCGTTCACTCGCTATGGCGGCACACTGTCGGGTATTCGGGCGGATGACTTGCTGGGTATGACGATGAAGGGCGCCTGCGACCGGCTCGGTGTGCCGCTCGGTGCTGTGGAAGACATCGTCGCGGGTTGCGTGAACCCTGCGCACGAAGGCATGGGCGACGTCGCCCGGTGGGCGGCGTTGGCTGCCGGATTTCCTGACACCGCGGCCGGTGCCACCGTGAACAGATTTTGCGGATCATCACTAAGCGCGGCGGTGACCATTAGCCACGCGATCAAGGCCGGCGACCTCGGCCTGGGTATCGCCTGTGGTGTCGAGTCGATGTCTCGATCGGGGTGGGCGTTGATGAAGGGTGACGCCGCGTTCAGTCCCCGAGGTCCGGTTCTCATGCTCGACACCATGTGGAGCGGCGCTGGAGGACCGCCGAACCCGGTGTTGCTGGCCCGCAACGCTTACATCAGCATGATCGAGACCGCGCAGAATGTCGCTGACCGCTATTCGCTGAACCGCAAGGAGATTGACGCCTTCGCACTGCGATCCCAGCAACACGCCAAGGTTGCCCGTGATCGAGGTCGGCTAGCCAAAGAGATTATGCCCGTGACGATCCCGGCGACCAAAAAGACAGCTGCCCGGCTGGCAGAACATGATGAGTTCATCCGGGATGACACCACCGCAGAGGTGCTGGCGGCTTTACCGGCCCAGCCCGGCACGTCCCAAATGACGGCGGCCAACTCCTCGCCTTTGAGTGATGGTGCCAGTGCGGTAGTCATCGCTTCCGGGGAGCGAGCCAGCGAACTCGGCGTCGAGCCGTTGGCCCGAGTGGTATCGAGTGCGGTCTATGGCATCGACCCCCTCATCATGGGCGTGGCCCCTGCATGGGCGATCCCGGCCGCGATCCGCCGGGCAGGACTTATCCCCGAGCAGATCGACGTGTGGGAGGTGCACGAGGCGTTCAGCGCCCAGGCGCTGGGGGTGCTGCGGGAATTGCCAAACCAGCTGGACGGTTTCGTGGTGCCCGATGACAAGCTGACACCCAATGGTGGCGCGGTTGCGCTCGGACATCCCTTTGGGGCCACGGGAACTCGCTATTTGTTGACGCTGGCCACCGAATTGGCTGAAAGAGGCGCCCGCTACGGGGTGATTGGGGTCTGTATCGGCTCGGGGCAGGCAGTCGCAGTGGTTTTGGAAAACGTTGGTGCAGAATAGAAGACGTATGCGCGTACACCGCCCCGAACCTTTCAAAAGCGATTTTGGTATGAGCAAATATGCCAATTGCGTGTCTGAGAACGATTGGACACCAACGCTACCCAGTAGCCCACCAGGAGTTCAGCGCACCTTTGCGGCTTGTAGGGGCGGCTCGACGCCCATTGGGCCAAGCTCGGATCTACATGACTCACTCGATGAGCGCATCGCCGACTCGCGGGTTCCTGTTTGCCCGTAGGTCATCGTCACCCGGGTGAATCGGTCTCATGGGTGATGACATCTCACCCGGCGCGGCAGCACGCTGAGAGTCGATAAAGCCGCCCGCCTGACCTTTTGGCCCGCGACGACGGCGAGGCAGCGGATCCATGGAAGGAGGCCTTTGATGCGCCCAGTGAAACGTGCTGGCGCCGGCCTCATTACCCGGACAGCGGCGGCTAGCGCCGCGATGACCGCTTCCCAACACGTAGAGATCGCGCTGACACGCCGGCCGGGAAGCGACCTGCCCGTACGCATCATGGAAAGGCTCACTGGCCACCCCGTGGCTGGCGGACCAGCCCGCATCGCTATGGGCCAAACGACGCAGAGCCTACTCGCAGCCTCGGCAGTGATCATGGCGCGCTTGATGTCACGAGTACCCGTCGTCGTTGCGATCGCCTCAGAGTCACTGTTTCTTGTAATGACCAATGCAGCCGTTGCGCGAATACTGAGTCTGGGCGACATGCCCTGGGCATGGTCACACCGCGACTTAGCTACCGACCTGACCCACAAAACATCACTGGCCAGTACGGCGGTGCTTCTCACCCGTGGTCAGCACGCCGTTGAGAGATGAACCGACACAGCCGCTTTACTCATCACAGGAAGGCACCGCGTGATGAGCACACCAGTCCCGCGCCAGTATGACCTGGTGGTCGTGGGCGCCGGCTCGGGCGGATACGTCGCTGGCATCCGCGCGGCCCAACTCGGCATGACCGTCGCGATCATCGAAGAACGCTACTGGGGCGGGGTCTGCCTCAACACGGGGTGCGTTCCGTCAAAAGCGTTGCTGCGCAATGCCGAGATCGCCTCCATCCTGACCCATCAGGCAGACGAGTTCGGTATCTGCGGTGACGTCCACCTCGACTACGCCCGTGCCGTGTCGCGCAGCCGCGAAGTCGCCGACGCCCGGGTCCGCGGCGTGCACTTCCTGATGCGCAAAAACAAGATTACCGAGATCGACGGCCGCGGCCGCTTCAGCGGCTCCCACACACTCGACGTACAGCTACGAGACGGCGGCACCACCAGCCTCCGCTTCGACAACGCAATCATCGCCACCGGCTCGCGGGTGCGGATGCTGCCCGGGGTAACCCTCAGCGACAACATTGTGACCTACGAAAAGCAGATCCTCGACGCAGCAATACCCGAGTCCATCATCATCATCGGCGCCGGCGGAATCGGCATGGAATTCGCCTACATCCTCAACAGCTATGGCGTCGACGTCCAAATTCTCGAGTACGCCGACCGCGCACTCCCAAACGAAGACGCCGACGTCTCAAAGGAATTGGCCCGCCAATACCGACGCCGCGGCATCCCCATCCAGACCAGCACCCGGGTGGACTCGGTGATCGACCACGGCGACCACATCACCGTCACCCACACTGACCGCAACGGCGACACCACGTCAGTCGACGCCGCCCGCGCGTTCATCTGTATCGGATTTTGCCCCAACGTCGAAGACCTCGGCCTCGACATGCTGGGCGTGCACCTCACAACAGGCGGGGCAATCGAGATCGACGACGACATGCGCACCTCGACTCCCCACATCTTCGCGATCGGCGACGTCACCGCCAAAGTCCAACTCGCCCATGTCGCTTCGGCCCAAGGAATCATCGCCGCCGAAACCATCGCCGGCACCCCGACCATGCCATTGGACTACCGCATGATGCCACGCGTGACCTTCTGCCAACCCCAGGTCGCCAGCTTCGGCTACACCGAAGACCAGGCCCGCGCCAGCGGCCGTAATATTCGAGTCGCCACGTTTCCCATGCAAGCCAGCGCCAAAGCGCACGGCCTGGGCGAACGGGCCGGCTTCATCAAACTCATCGCCGACGCTGCCCACGGCGAGCTGCTCGGCGCTCACCTCGTCGGCGCCGAAGTCAGCGAGCTACTCCCCGAACTGACCGCCGCCCAACTCTGGGACCTGACCGCCACCGAGCTGGCCCGCAACGTGCACACCCACCCCACGCTCGGCGAGGGACTGCAGGAATGCTTCCACGCTTTGACCGGGCACGCCATCAACCTCTGACAACACCGAAGGCAGGCACGCTTTGCCGCACGTCGCTCTCGAACCGGCCCACACCGCAACCGTCATCCGGCATGCACTCGGCGCCGGTCCGCGGTCACGCCAACGAATGGCCGCCGACTGATGGCCGACACAACCCGGATTCGTGATGTCATCGTCGTCGGGTCAGGCGCAGCCGGATACACCGCGGCGATCTATACGGCTCGGGCCGGGCTGGACACCCTTGTCATCGAAGGCCATGAGCCCGGCGGTGCCCTCGTGATCGCCGGGGACGTCGACAACTACCCCGGTGTCGGCCCAGTCGTCTCGGGTCCCGCGCTGGCCGACGCGATGCGCCGACAAGCACAACACTTCGGCGCCAAGTTACGCCCAGGCTACGTCGACAGATTTGATCTCGGCGACGAGCCCAAGACGGTCTGCGTACGCGATGGCCAGTACCACGGCCGTGCCCTGATTCTTGCTATGGGCTCGGCCCCCCGGCCCCTCAACGTGCCCGGCGAACGCAGGCTCCTCGGCCACGGAGTAAGCATCAGCGCGAAACGCGACGGCGCACAGTTCACCGGACGTGACGTCGCCGTCGTCGGCGGCGGCGACGGTGCCGTTGAAGAGGCGCTTCATCTTGTGCCGCTGGCCCGCCATGTGACCCTCGTCCACCATCGCCCCCGACTACGGGCATCAGCCATCGCCATCGCTCGCCTACGGGCACATCCCAACGTCGCGATCCTGACCTCCACCGAAGTGCTGGCCGTACACGGCGGCCAACACGTCACCGGGGTGCGCATACGCGACACGCGCCACGCCGGCGATACCACCATCGCGGTCGCGGCCGTCTTCGTCGCGGTCGGCCAGACGCCGTGCTCAGATCTCTTGATCGGATTCGTCGACCTCGATGCCGGTGGCCACATCCTGACCAAAGGCGATACGACCCGTACCTCCGCGGAGGGCGTATTCGCCGCCGGCGACCTCATCGACCGTCGCTACCGCCAAGCAGTCACCGCCGCAGCCAGCGGCTGCGCGGCCGCACTCGATGCCCAGCGCTGGCTGAGCCAACCGCACTGTCCCGCAATAGATTCCATTGCCACGAAAGGAAAGATCCCCTCATGACACCACAGCGGCCACTCACCGTGAGCGATGCCTCGTTCACCACCGATGTCCTCGAGAGCCCCACACCGGTACTGGTTGATTTCTGGGCCCCGTGGTGCGGTCCGTGTCGCGCGGTCGCACCGATCCTCGAACAGCTCGCGATCGACCACGGGGATAAATTGACCGTGGCGAAGCTTGACGTGGACGCAAACCCGCTGACTGCTCAGCGGTTTCAGGTGGCGTCGATTCCCACGATGATTGTCTTCAAGGACGGCATACCAACGACCCGCTTGGTGGGTGCGCGCGCAAAGTCGGCTCTGATCCACGAGCTTCGCGACTACCTCTAGACGAGCTGGTGCGGTGCTCGACGTGTCCGTTGCTCACGTCGAGCGTTAATGCCGCACCCGGGGGGGTCCGTGTTCAGATCACCGCTTCCGATCTGTTAACAGGATGGAGATAGCACCTTTGGCTTCGAAGATCGCGAGGTGAATACGATCGGCGCTTTCGTGTCCGTGTTGTCGTAGTACAGCCTCGAGATCGGCAATGGTTAGACCGCATCGACGCAGGTTGCGTCGGTCGATGTGTCCGTCGCGAATCAGCACTTTCAGAGGCGGATCGATGAAACGTCGAATCCCCGGAATGAAGCGCAATCTCGCTAGTACCGCGTGGGTGACAAGTAGGCAAACGAGCGCCACGGTTGCGTTGAGCCACGAGGTATCGCTGGCGGTGGCAGCCCGACCGACGATGGCTCCGGCGGCGACCGCAGCGATCCAGTCGAACGGCGCGAATTCGGCGAGGGTGCGCCGCTCCGTGAAACGAAATAGGACCGCGGCCGTGAGGAACAGGGTCGAGGTTTTGATGGCGGCATCGAAAGCACCTGGCGGGTCACCGATCAGGGCATGAAATATTCGATCCACGCGTGCCTCCGTTGCAGGGGTGAGTCATCGACTTTTGCGGCCCTTGGCCGCGGGCCATGTCCGGCGGCACTGGCCATGGATCAGGCAACCATCCTCGGCGTAGCCCGGCCGGTCCCAATGGCAACTGGAAGTGCGGATGCAACCTGCATCGCCATCACGCCGGCGGCCACACATCTAGACGCCGACAACCATTGTCAATCAACCCAATTCACCTAAGAAGTGCGTTAGGAGCCAGCATTGTCTGGGCTTACTTCGCGTCCTGGTACCGAGGTCTACTTGCTGCCGGGTCCGACGATGGCGATGACCTCGATCTCGACGCGCTGGCCGGGCAGTGCGAGCGCCTCGACGCCCAGCGCAGTCCACAGCGGCAGACTCTCTCCGAACCGCTTGCGGAACTGGTCCACCATCACCGACATGTGTTCAGCACCAATGGAATCATCGGCCGTGGGGACGTGGTAGGAGTGGACGTTCACGACGTCGCGCCAGCTGGCGCCCGCCTCAGCGAGGGTCTTTTCGACGTTGTCGCAGGCCTTTACGATCTCATCCTCCAGGGATGTGGCCGACAAGGTGAAGTCCGCGTCCCAGCCGCCTTGACCGGAAATCTCGATGCGATGGTCGATGCGTAGAGCTTGGCGGTAGCGGTTGCGGGTACGGGCGATCTCGCCGTATCCGGGGGTATCGAAGAATTCGGGGTTGGCCATGCGGGGGTTTCCTCTCATCGTTGGTTGTCGGTGACATGGTTGTTGCGATTGATGTGCTGTCCCGGCGCGAAACTTCAGCCATGCGCTCTTCTACGAATGTCGCGCCCAGTTCATTTCCTGCTTGCAAGATTTCACGTTGATGGCGGCGTATGACATCGAGAAGTGGCCGGACGCCGGCTTCCTCGTCACACGCAACTTCATCAGCGGGGAATGTCAGGCCGTCTTGGCGAGCGTCGCCCGCCTGCGGGTTGCGTCGATCGCGTCCGCCAGCAGCCACAGCGCTAAGCCGAGGTTCGCGATGTCCTTCATCAAAAACTCCCCGTCGGCGGACAAAACGGGAAAGCCACCGGCAGACGCCTCGCCGACGCCGGGGGTCGTGATCATGAAAATCAGCGTGTTCACGAAGAACAGCGAGGCGAATATGCCGCCCACCACGGAAGCCTTTGGGAACCACGGCTTGACGGCCAGCAGTGCTGCCACAATCAATTCTATTGATCCGTTCAATCGACCAAAGGCGTCGATGGACATGATGTTGTAGACCCAACTCAAGAAGGGGCTATTGGCCACCCAATGTGAAATGCCATGGGATTCATAGGAAGTGAACTTCATGGCGCCGAACCAGGCCAGGACTATGACCAGACCATAACGTGCCACGAGAGGCGCGATGTCGGTCGTTCGAGACTTTCCTGGCCCATCAGTCATCGTTGCTGTGGCCTCATGATTCAACATGCGGTCTCCCTTCTGCGTATCTCGTTGCACCGCCACAGCCCCTGCCGAACTCGCAATGCCTCCGTCGTCAACGCAAGTTGGTCGAGAAGGTGGTCCGGGCGTTGGCGGTCGCGGCTCAGATCAACGACCACTATCGGTGCGCATGGGGTGAGTTGTCGTCATCCAGGCGTGCAATTCACCCGGGTGAGAGGCCGACGAGAAGACGGATCTGCGGTGCAGATTCTCGACCATGGCGCGGTCGAGGCGAGCGGGCCAATGGGGTCGACGCCCCCCAGGACGCCGCAATTCTGCCCGTGCCGACCCGTCAGTTCTCATTGCCTCCCAATGTGGTTGGGGTTTCGCCTCTGATGGTGGCGATGGCCGCCGCGTCCTCCACCGCGACCTGGTTGGCGGCACGCAGTACAGCGCGCACGTCGCCGGTGGGTATGACCGCAGCGCCGGAGGCGTCGGCGAAGACGTGGTCGCCGGGTCGGACCGCCACCCCGGCGACCACGACCGAACGGTTCGCCTCGTACGGATGACGGCGTCGCCGCCCGCCCGCGTTGTTTCGCCCCGGCACGCCGGGAAGTAGGAGATGGTCACGGCGGGGCCGAAGAGCCGGCGACCGGGTGTCGGGCTCACCAGGTCGAGGAGATGACACCGATGTTGGTGCCGTCGCCCCATTGCGTCCACGATGTCGGCGGTGCGCACGCGACCGGCGAGTGCGTCGAGGGACTCCATCAGGGGGCAGGGATCGGGACACGCCAGGACTGGGCGCCGTGGAAGTCGAGCCACACATCGGTGGGCGTTTGCACCAGCCGGGCCAGGACGTGGTCGCAGCCCGGGCAGCGCACCACGATGCCGGGCCCGCGGTGATAGACGTGACTCTCGGCGAAGGCCCCGGCGCGACCACATCCCGCGCAGGTCAGCGTCGCGGTGGTGACATCGAATCCCAGCACGTCCGCGAAGGCACCCGCGGCCGCGTTACCGTCGACGTGCGTTGGTTCGGTCATCATTCCTCGTTCCTGGATTGGTTGCTCGGCCCGAACCGCTCGGTCCGGATAGCTGACGGCTGATGCCCTTGCTCGATCAGGTTCTCGGTCACCGATTCCACGAATCCTGTTGGGCCGCAGACGTAGACACGTGTGCCATGATCGGGCGTCCACCCCGTCGGCGCGAGGTCGCGGTAGCCAACCCGGCCGGGCGGCCTGGCGGTCTCTGGTGTGGCCGTACGGGTGTAGGCCAGCGCGACCTGCAGCCAGCCACATTCGCGCTCGAGCCGGACCAGCTCCTGGGCGTAGAACACGTCGGCGGGACTGCGCACCGAATAGACCAGCCGAAAGTCGGCGCTGCCGGCCGTTACCCGCTGTCGCAGCATCGCCATCAACGGCACGATTCCCGATCCGCCGCCGACGAGCAGAACCCGAGCCTCCTCGTCCGGCCGCCAGACGAACCAGCCGCCGATGGGTCCGCGAAGTTCGATCTCGTCCCCGGCGGGAACCTCAACGAGGTAGGGCGAGACCTCCCCGTCGGCGATCCGCTGCACGGTGAGTTCGATGCGTTCACCGTCGACCGGCCTGCTCAATGAGTAGCTGCGTTGCGCGCTGTACCCATCTTCAGCAGTCAGCTTGAGGTCAATGTGCTGGCCGGCCAGGTGGCCGTTCCAGCCCGGCACGGTTAGCCCAATCGTTTGCGCCGACGCGGTCTCGGGTTCAGAGTCCACCACACGCGCGACCCGCCAGGGCAACTTCGGTTTCACGCCGATGTCCACAGCCGTCGTCAATCCCCGGCGTAGCGTTGTTCTTGCCACGGGTCGCCGTAACTGTGGTAGCCCAACCGCTCCCAGAAGCCCGGTGCGTCGCTGTCGCGCAGCTCAATGGATCTCACCCACTTCGCGGACTTCCAGAAATATAGGTGCGGCACCAGCAGCCGTGCCGGGCCGCCGTGCACAGCGCTAAGCGGTGCACCCTCGTACGCGTAGACGATCCAAGCCTTCCCGCCGAGAAGGTCGCCCAACGGAAGATTAGTGGTGTAGCCGCCGTAGGAACCGACCAGTGCGAACCCGGCAGTGGTATCGGTCGATTCGAACAGTGTGTCCAGAGAAACGCCTTCCCACTTGGTATTCAGCTTGGACCAAGTAGTGACGCAGTGGATGTCGACAGTGAGCCGCTCGCTGGGCAATAGCTTCAGCTGGGCCCAGGTCCATACGTGCTCGGCGCCACGCGCGTCGCGGATGGTGAACCGCCAGCGATCGAGATCGATCTTAGGAGTTGGTCCTGCTTGCAGGACAGGGAAGTCCGCGGTCAGATGTTGGCCGGGCGGCAACTCGGGGGCCGATTCAGCGCGACGTCCGCGAAAGCCTTTGTTGACGATACTCATTGGTGCTCCGTGTCGAAGAGATTAGTCCAGATCATCGTGGGCTATCAGCCGCCGGGCCGCCTCGGTGATCGAGCCCGACAGCGACGGGTAGACGGCGAACGTCTCCGCCAGCTCGTTGACCGTAATGCGGTTCTGCACGGCCACCGCGATAGGCAGGATCAGCTCCGAGGCAATCGGGGCGACCACCACACCGCCGATCACCACGCCGGTGGCGTGCCGGCAGAAGAGCTTGACGAAGCCGTGACGCAGCTCCGACATCTTGGCGCGCGCATTGGTTTCCAGTGGCAGCATGATGGTCCGGGCCAGCACCGAGCCGTCGTCGATCGCCGACTGCGGAACACCGACCGCCGCGATCTCGGGCCGGGTGAACACTGTCGCCGCGACGGTGCGCAGGCGGATCGGGCTGACGGCCTCCCCCAGCGCGTGATACATCGCGATCCGGCCCTGCATCGCGGCGACCGAGGCCAATGGCAGTAGGCCGGTGCAGTCCCCGGCGGCGTAGATACCAGGCACCGATGTCCGTGACACCCGGTCCACGGTCAGGTAGTCGCCCGGGCCCAGGTCGATGCCCACCCGCTCCAGGCCCAGGCCACCGGTGTTCGGCACCGACCCGATGGTTATCAGGGCATGGCTACCCTCGACCGCGCGGCCATCGGTCATCGTTATCAGAACCCCGTCGTCGGTACGTGTGACCGATTCAGCGCGGGCGTTTTTGACCAGCCGGACCCCGCGTTCGGCGAACGACTCCTCCAGCACCAACGCTGCGTCGGCGTCCTCGTATGGCAACACCCGGTCCCGGCTGGCCACCACCGTCACCGTGACACCGAGTTCGGTGTAGGCACTGACGAACTCGGCGCCGGTGACACCTGAGCCCACGACGATGAGGTGGTCGGGCAGTGCAGCCAGGTCATAAAGCTGGCGCCAGGTCAGGATGCGCTCGTCGTCGGGCTGCGCCGACGCCAGGACCCGCGGGCTGGCGCCGGTCGCGATCAGTACCACGTCGGCGTCTCGCACCGTAGTGGTGCCGTCCGGCGCGGTCACCTTGATGCAGTGGCGCGCCAGCCCGGGCGTGGCGTCCAATAACTCACCGCGACCGGCGATCAGGTCGACGCCCATGCTGAGCAGGTCGGCGATGATGTCGGCGGACTGGGCGGCGGCCAGCATCTTGACCCGCTGGTGGATTTCCGGCAACGAGATCTTGGCGTCCGCGATATCCAGGTCGAAGCCCAGGTGCGGGGCACGGCGCAATGCGGTGCGCAGCCCGGTAGAGGCGATGAACGTCTTCGACGGCACGCAGTCGCACAGCACGGCCGCACCGCCGACACCATCGGAGTCCACGACGGTAACCTGGGCCATCTCGGGACCGTGTGCGGCGGCCACTAGTGCCGCCTCGTACCCGGCCGGGCCCCCGCCCAGGATCACAATGCGGGTCACCACAGCTCAAACCTCACCAACTGGCCGGACGACCGGTCATCAAAGACGCCATCCCCCAGCGGGGTTGGTGTCTTCATCGGGGACGATGTGCATGGCGGCTTCCTCGGCCGAGGCGGCGCCGCCGTCAATGCCGACGTCGTGGGCAAGGTAATCCGTAGCAGGATCCGTAGGGTCGACGTCAAAGGCGACGAGCCGACCTGCGCGCATGTCACCGACCTGATCGTCGATTCGCTCACCATCGCTGTCGGCGCTATCACCAATTCCGTCGCCATCCCACTGATCTGTCACGTCGGGCACCTCACGGGCCAGTCGGCGCGCCAGACTTTCGTGGGTGCGCGCTTCCCTCGTGGTGAGACCCCACGCACGCAATTCACGCGGGCGTTCCGGTGGTGAGTACCCTTCGTCGAGGTCGATGCCAGTCTGTTCGGAGTCCAGGCTTTCTTCTGGTTCGAGCAGATGGGCCTGCACGTCGTCGTATTCAGAAATCCCCATCAACGCCGTCTCCATTCTGTATCTGCAAGGTCACACTCGGTGGTTGTCTCACCCGAGTGCCTCAACAAGGTCGCGGCAGGCCCAATCACAACGACGGCATACCTCGGCGCACACGCGGCAATGCTCGTGTTTTGGCGCATGCTTGTCACACTCGTCTGCGCTTGTCTTACAGGCCGTCGCGCATGTTTCAAGGACCGTCCTAGTCAGGTTGGCGTCGTAGTCCGTGTGCCGGGACAGAACGCGGCCGGTCGTCGAGCAGACATCCGCGCAATCAAGGCAAGTACGCACGCATTTGGTTAAGTGATTGACGTCCTCTTCACTGAGGCAGGCGTCTGCACACGCTGTGCAGGCTTGGTCGCATTCAATACAGGCGTCGATACACGCGACCAGCTTCGCTATATCGATCCGGCCTAGATTTCGTGGATAGGTCTCCAGCATTCTCCTGGCGGCGCTCACTATGTCCTCCTTGTTCTAGGCGATGGCTGTCTCACACAACAGAACACGGTTGCGCGGATGTAGACGTTAAGAGCATGGCGCGCAAAGGGGTGAAGTGTCGTCGCCCTCCTCCGTCACTCACCCGGGTGATAAACGACAGGCGAATCGTCAAGACCGGTGGCTCGGGCCGGCAAGTTCACGACGGCAGTCGATGCCCGCGCTGTTCGACGTTGAGTTCGTGGGAATGGCGCGTGCGCTCACCCGGATGAATTGCCTCGGCGGGTGATGACCACTCGCCCTGCGGCGGTGGATGCTGGCCCCAGAACGGCAAGCGGAGGTTTTTGTGGAGTCGAAGAAATACTGTACCTGCGGTCGTGGCTGCCTGACGCGGGAAAGAGCCGCCCAACCTAATTGCGCGCCAATATTTTTCGCGATAGCGGGGACATAGCGTGAGTCGCGTGTGCGCGGAACGTACAAACGTGCCAGACGATCCGGTGAGCGCTCAATTTGAAAGCGCCCTTATTCCGCTCCTTGAGCCTCTCTATTGGCAAGCTCTTCGGATGACCTCGAATCGAGCGGATGCGGAGGATTTGGTGCAAGAAACAGTGCTCAACGCCTATGCCGGTCGTCGGGCATTCGAGCCAGGAACGAACCTCGCAGCATGGCTGCGGCGGATCATGATCAACACCCATATCAGCAGCTATCGGAGGCAAAAGCGCCGTCCCGCACAGCATCCGGCTAGTGAGATCACCGATCAACAGCTAGTGGCCACGGCCTCACGCACGCCTGGGGGTCTTCGGTCGGCCGAAGAGCAGGCACTCGAAATGCTGCCAGACCCCCACCTCAAGGCGGCAATGATGGCCTTGCCTGAGCAGTTTCGCACCGCCGTGTATTTTGCCGACATTGCGGGATACTCCTACAAGGAGATCGCCGAGATGACGGACACCAGGCAAGGAACCGTGAGTTCAAGGCTCAACCGCGGCCGAAAACAATTGCGGGATTTACTAATCGACTCGCCAGTCAACTATTCCGCCAAGACAATAGACGAGGCCCCGAGCCGAGCAACCCAACAGCGGACCGCCGTCAAGGACGGGCCAGGCGCGGGTATCAAGCTCATGCGACTCGGTCGGGCGATCACGACGCATGATGAGCAAAACGAGAGCGCAGCGCACCCGTAGGGTTTCCCCATCGTTGGCCTGGAGTGGTCGTTATCGCTTGCTGGCTCGTGTGCGCAGGAAGTGGGCCTCGCTGCGCAGCCGCTCAATCATGTGCGGATAGTGCAGTTCGAAGGCGGGCCGCTCAGAGCGGATGCGGGGCAGTTCGGTGAAGTTATGCCGCGGGGGTGGGCTGCTGGTAGCCCACTCTAGGGAGTTGCCGTACCCCCATGGATCGTCGACCGTGACTGGTTCACCGTAGCGCCAGCTGCGGAACACGTTCCATACAAACGGCAGCATCGAAACCCCTAGGATGAACGCTCCGATCGTTGAGACGACATTGAGCGCGGTAAACCCGTCGGTCGCCAGGTAGTCGGCGTAGCGGCGTGGCATCCCCTTATTGCCGAGCCAGTGCTGGACCAGAAATGTCGTGTGAAACCCGATCAGCGTCAGCCAGAAGTGCAACTTGCCCAGCCGTTCGTCGAGTAGCCGCCCGGTAATCTTGGGAAACCAGAAGTACACCCCGCCGTAGGTGGCGAACACGATGGTGCCGAACAGCACGTAGTGGAAATGGGCGACCACGAAATAGGTGTCGGTGACGTGGAAGTCGATCGGCGGGCTGGCCAACAGCACACCCGATAAGCCGCCGAGCAGGAATGTCGCCATAAAGC
>NZ_JBAPMI010000118.1:0-6164 GCF_049278535.1 Mycobacterium sp.
CGCCGCGGGTGTCCTTTGGCAGCGCTGCGTGCAGGAGGCCGGAACTGTTGAATCGTTACCGGTGCGGGCCGCGTCACAACGACTCGACACCACCACCTTGTTCGGTCGGTTCCATGTCGACCCGGTCACCGGTGTGCAAACCGGCCATCAGATTCGCGTCGTTCAGTGGCGAGGCGGACAGCGGGTGCCGCTGGATCGGCCGCTCCGCCGGACGTGAGCGTCGAATTCACATCAGAATAAGTAGACCAGCCAAGGCGCCCGGTCCGGACGATCGTGAAGAGCCTCCACCTGGTTGCATCCCGCTGACACACCGAGCCAGACCGCGAACACAACCATGAGGGCACCCGCCAGCCTTAGCGACTCACGGGTCGAACGGCGCCGTCACGTCGCACCCGACGGGGAGCGCTCGCCCCCGAGGGAGCGCCTGGGCTGTCCGCTGCGCGGCGCAGAGGTCAATGTCGGCGAGGACAACCCGCGCGCCCCGTTGAGTCAGTGTGGCGGCGGTCGCGGTACCGAGTCCTCCGCCGGCTCCGGTGAGGAAGACCACCTTGCCGGCCAGTGAGTACGTTCGCGTGCGCTTCGTGCGACCCATCTGCAACCCCTTCTGATCCGCTATCGGACAACGCAAACACTGTGCGCCCGCGGCGGCTATCGCTCGGCGAGGAACTCTGCAGCGATGGGTGCGAATTGTTCGTGGTACTGGAAGATGCCACCGTGCCCGGAATTGGGATAGATGATCAGCTTGGATCCCGCGATGCGCCGATGCAGGTCGTCGGACAGCGTCGAGGGCACCATACGGTCGTGGTCGCCGTTGGCGATCAAGGTGGGCTGGGTGATCTTCGACAGATCGGACGGCCTCGACCGACCGTAGGCTTTGATCGCCTTCAGTTGGGTCTGGAAGGCGCTGATCTTGATGTCCTTGTCGCGATCGGTGGTGCGTTCCTTGAGCCGATTCACGAATTCCTTGCCGGCACGCTTGCCCGCGGCATCGCGGTTGAAGAACAGGAACTCTTTTGGGTCCGAGCGGGTCAACGTGGCCCGCAGCATGTCCCAGTAGGTAACACCGGCGACCTTGTCCATGTCCTTGCCGCCACGGGGCCCGGTACCCGTCAGAACGAGTTTGCGCACTAAGTCGGGCTGCTTGAGCACCAGATCCTGGGCGATCATGCCGCCCATCGAGAACGAGAACACGTCGATCTTGTCGAACCCCAGCGCCTTGATGAAGGTGTAGGCGTCGTCCGCGGCCTCTTCGATGGTGCTGGGCACCTTGCCCGTCGACGCGCCCACGCCCTTGTTGTCGAAGGCGACGACGTGGCGGGTCTTGGCGATCCGGTCGACGATTCGCGGATCCCAATTGTCCAGCGTTGCCCCGAGGTGGACGAAGAACACCACCGGGATGCCGCCCTTTGGGCCGAGTTCACGGTAGGCGTAGGTGGTGCTGCCGGAAGTCACCGTGCGTGACGGTGCCTTCGCATAGGACGTGATGGCCGAATCGTTTCTGGTGCTGCTCATCAGGTGCTCGTTTCTGCGAGATCGGTGTGTAGGCGGATGTGGCTTTGGCTTGCTCAGTCGGCGAGGAACCGGAGTGCGTCCGACACGAAGGCGGAATGGTGCTGAAATATCCCGCCGTGTCCAGAATTTGGATAAATCTTCAGTTCCGCGTCGGGGAGTCGGCGCGCCATGTCCGCCGACAGGCTGCTGGCGACCGTCAGGTCGTTGTCGCCATTAGCGACCAGGACGGGCACGGTAATTCGCGATAGATCGTCCGGTGCAGCCTTGCCGCCGTTGACGATCGCCTTCAGCTGGGCCAGTCGCGCCTGCATCGAGATCTTCTTGTCCCGATCGAAGGTTCGCTGTTGGAGCCGGGTCAGGTATGCGGATGCGGCTCGCTTCCCATCCGTCGTGCGGGGGAAGAACAGGAACTCGCGCGGGTCTTTGCGGGACAGGAAGGCCTTGGCATAGGCAACGGCGACGATCTTGCGCATCTCGGCGATCCCGCCGCCACCGCGAGGTCCGGTGCCCGCGAGAATCATGCGTCGGACTAGGTCGGGGGCTTGAAGCGCGACCAGTTGGGCGACGCCACCCCCGAGCGAGAATCCGATCAGGTCCACCTTTTCAAGTCCGAGGGCGCGGATGAAGGCGATCGCGTCGGCAGCCATCCGCTCGATGGTGTCCGGGACGGCGGACCCGGACGCGCCGACACCACGGTTGTCGAATGCGATGACACGGTGGTGAGCCGCGATGCCGTCAATGACCCGGGGATCCCAGTCGTCGAGCACTGCCGTCAGGTGGTGCAGGAAGACGACGGGCACCTCGCCATCGGCGCCGAGTTCCCGATAGGCGAACGGCACCCCCTGAACGTCGATCGTCTTGGTCGGGATGTCTTTCCAGGTGAGCATTGTCAGCCCTTCCGTGTTGGTAAGTGGTGCGCAGTTCATCGCGTCTGGTTGGGCATCGCCGTTTTACTGGGCAGCTGGAGCGGTTCGTACAGCGCGTTCATACCGGCCACTCGGCTTCGATTTTGATATTATGATCATACTATTATGGATGTAATATCATTTGTCAAGGTTGCGTGTCCTAGGAACAGGCGGAGGTGAGCGGCGTGGCCAGATACGGCGCGGAGCACAAGGCCGAAACCCGTGGGCGCATCATCGAAGCAGCCGGCCGGCGACTAAAGCAGGACGGCATCGACGGGTCGGGTATCGCCACAGTGATGTCCGATGCCGACCTCACCAATGGCGCGTTCTACGCGCACTTCGATTCCAAGAGCGATCTCGTCGCGCATGTCATCCGGGATCAACTCGAACGGCAGCGCCTAAGTATCGGCGCGATACCGGCCAGCCGAGAAGCATTGGAAGATTTCATACGCGATTACCTGTCTATGGCCCACCGAGACGACCGCGCCGACGGCTGCCCTACCGCCGCGTTGCTGGCTGAGATCGGCCGCTGCGATGCCGCCGTCCGGGACGCGTATTCCAATGGGGCGCAATCAATCGTCCAGGAGATCGCCGCGCACCTCCCACCCGGGCGATCCGGCACGAACCAAGTCCAAACCGCATTGGGCCTCTTCACCACCCTGGTTTCGTCCCTACAACTCGCCCGCGCTGTCACCGATCCGGTGTTCTCCGAACAGGTGCTATCCACCGGCGTCCGAAATGCACTGCACATACTCGACGACTGGCAGTGACGTTCGCAGGGCTAACTCTTTAGATCAGTATTTTGATGGCATCAACACCATCTGTAGCGACGTGCGCCACCCAGATCCTCGCCGCGCGCGAAGGCAACGTCGCACGATCCGCGGCTAGATCCGGTTATCTACGCCGCGGACATCCGGTCAATTGCCGCCGGTAACTTCGCCTCGCGCGCTGGGCTTGACGCCCTGGAAATCCGAGGCCGGCGGAAATACGACGTCCCAGTCTCGGGCCATGCTCACGATGGTCCATCCCAGGCGTGCCCCGAAGTCGGTGATCGGCTCGGTCTCGGTGAGCGTCTGTGCCGTGCTGGTGTAGTGAAATTCGCGCTTGGCGTCGTCGTGGTTAATCAGCAGCGCAAGGCTGGGAGAGCCGGTGGCCTGTGCCCATTCCAGCATCTCTCGGTCACCCCCAGAGTTGCCGGCGGCCAGGATCGGCCGGCGGCCCACCTGGGTCTGGATGTTGGCCACCTTGGCACTCCCTTCGTTCGCGACGCCGAGCAGGCCGCTGGTGCGGCGGATGACCGGTGGGCCTTCGCCGTCGCGGCTGACGTCATAGCCAATGAGGGTGCCTACCACCAACTCGGCCGGCACACCGTAGAGGTCGTCGCTGATCGCCCGCACGAACTCGGTTCCGCCGCCGGTGACGATCCCGACCGTGAAGTCGCGGCGCCGTAGCTCGGCGATGAGTTCCCGCATCGGCTGATACGTCAGCGTGCGTGTCGGCCGGGCTAGCGTGGGGTGCGCCGACCGGCTCATGAATTCCCTTGCCTCGGTGGCGAATTCCTCTGGCGTCATGCCCTCGAACAGACCGGCGAGCGCGAGCGCGATGCGTTCCAGCCCGATCCCCGCGACCGCTGCCCGATCACCGCTGAGCACGGCGGCGAACTCGTCACGCTCTCCGATCGACGGATCCTCGGCCACGTGTCTGCGCAGCGCGTCGAGGAAGAAGTCGAGCTGTACATAGCTCGGCCGCTCGCACCACAGCGTGCCGTCGTTGTCGAAGCAAGCGACCCGGTCGGCGACCGGCACCTCCTCGGCCGCAGCCAAGAACGCCTCCAGCGCGTCCCGGGTGCCGCCCGGGCGCCAGGACGGGAGCGGGTCGTCGCGATCCATCGCAGTCGCTCAGCTGCTGCGAGTAGTGGCGTCCTGCAACTTGGCCATCACCTGCTGCATGTTGAAACTCGCAGATTTCTGCCGCTGCGGGAACTCGACCAACGTCTCCAGCATCTTCGCGACATACGCCTGCGCCGGAACGAACAGGAAAATGTGGTCCAACATCCAGTCGTAGTAGGTGTTCGACGTGATGTCGGCCCGCTCGTAGGGGTCGGTCCGCAGGTTGAACAGCTTGGGCACGCGCAGTTCCACGTACGGCTCCGCCCAGATCGCCAGGGTGCCTGTGCAGCGCTGCTCGAGGAAGACGAACTTCCAGTTGTCGAAACGCATTGCGGTGAGGTCGCCGTCGTCGGAGACATAGAAGAAGTGCTTGCGTGGGCTCTCGTCAGTCTGGCCGGTGAAGTACGCCAACTGGTCGTGGCCGTCGAGGTGCACCTTGTAGGTCGTGCCATTCAGGTCGATGCCCGCGCGCAGACGATCGGCGATGTCGGGGACACCCGCCGCCGACAACAGCGTGACGAACCAATCGGCATGGCTGACAATGCCGTTCAACACCGACCCGGCGGGGATGTGCCCCGGCCAGCGCACCAGCGCCGGGACACGGTAGGCGCCCTCCCAGTTGGAGTTCTTCTCGTTGCGGAACGGGGTCATGCCGGCGTCGGGCCAGCTGTTCATGTGCGGACCGTTGTCGGTGGAGTACATGACGATCGTGTTCTCGGCGATGCTCAGCTCGTCGAGCAGATCAAGCATGCCGCCGACCGCGTCGTCGTGATCCAACATGGTGTCGTGATAGCGCGACTGCCAGCGCCCGGCACGGCCCACACTTCCGGGGTCGGTGTGGGTGCGGAAATGCATGTGGGTGGTGTTGAACCACACAAAGAACGGAGTATCGGTCTCGTGCTGGCGCTTGATGAAATCGACTGCGGCGTCAAGGAATTCGCCGTCACAGGTTTCCATGCGTTTCTTGGTGAGCGGGCCGGTGTCCTCGATGCGCTGGGTGCCGTCACCGTTGGCCCAAGTGTGCAGCACACCGCGGGGCCCGAATTTCTTGCGGAACTCCGGATCCTTCGGGTAGTCCGGTAATTCGGGTTCTTCCTCAGCGTTGAGGTGATACAGGTTGCCGAAGAACTCGTCGAAGCCATGCATGGTGGGCAGATGCTCGTCGCGGTCGCCGAGGTGATTCTTGCCGAACTGGCCGGTGGCATAGCCCTGCGCCTTGAGCGCCGTCGCGATCGTCGGGTCCTGCGCCTGCAGGCCCAGCTCCGCCCCGGGCAGACCCACCTTGGTCAAGCCAGTGCGGTACGGGTTCTGACCGGTGATGAACGCCGCCCGTCCGGCGGTGCAGCTCTGCTCGGCGTAGTAGTCGGTGAACAGCACCCCTTCGGCGGCGACGCGGTCGATGTTGGGAGTCCGGTATCCCATCAACCCATTGCTGTAGCAGCTCAGGTTGCTCTGCCCGATGTCGTCGCCCCAGATGATCAGGACATTCGGCTTATCGCTCACTGGTCGGCCTTTCGCGGTCGAAGCCCCGAAGCCGAGCACTACGGCCAGCTGACACTGGCGCGTACCAGGCACCCCACAGGGAATCCTAAACCCCGTTTCCGTCACCACCACGGGCCTTCGGTTCGCCGATGGGGAACCGGCCGCCCGGTCCGCCAACATCGTCTTGGGTGCCAGCAGGGTTACCGCGAGCTCGAGCAACTTTGTTCATTAGATGTGGATGGAAAAGAAAACTGGCCAGGATTGTTGGCCCTGACCAGCTTGTCTCCTCCAGTGGAGCTGCCGGGAATCGAAACCGATGCTCTACTGTTCCGGCTCAGCACCTCTCGTTACCTGCGGTTTCGTCCTCGGTCCGCTC
>NZ_JBAPMI010000119.1:0-12950 GCF_049278535.1 Mycobacterium sp.
AGCTCACCCCGGCCAGCTCCGGCACGCTGCGCGAGTTCTTCGCCAGCAAGAACGTCAAGCTCGAACCGCAGCAGGCGAAGGATTTCAAAGCCCTCGACCTCACCCTGCCGATGCCGCAAGGCTGGACCCAGGTGCCAGACCCCAACGTGCCCGATGCGTTCGTCGTGATCGCCAACCGGCACAGCACCAACCTGTACACCCCCAACGCCCAACTCGTGGTGTACCGGTTGGTCGGCGACTTCGACCCGAAAGAAGCCATCACTCACGGCTATGTCGACAGCCAGCAGCTGCCCGTGTGGCGTTGCACCAACGCCTCGCTGGCCGACTTCAACGGTTCGCCATCGTCGATCATCGAAGGCACCTACCGGCAAAACGAGATGACGCTCAACACGTCGCGCCGCAACGTCATCGTCACCTCGGGACCGGACAAATACCTGGTGTCGCTGGCGGTGACCACGGAAGCCGGCGGGACTGTCGCCGAGGCGCCGGCCACCGACGGCATCATCAACGGTTTCCGGGCCGGGGCACCTGGGTCTAACGCACCCGCCGCGCCGCCGCCGGCACCCGCGGCTGCACCGCCCGCGCCCGCAGCACCACCGGCCGTCGTCGCTCCGCCTCAGGCCCTGGCGCACTAGCGCGCCGCAGCGGGGACCCCCAGCCACGTATTGTGGCCCCATGCTGATCGCTGGAGTGCTGTGCCTGTGCGCCGCCGTGGCAATGGCCGTACTCGGGTTCCGGTCGTCGGTCCGTCCCGTCGGCACCGGCACCGCCGGGCTGATCATGCGCTCGGTCGCGCCGCCTCAGCTGGCCGCCGCGATCATGCTGGCCGCCGGAGGCGCGGTGGCGATCGCCGCGCCGGCGGGCACCGCGCTGCCGGTCATCTGCGTGTGCGTCATCGGCGCCCTGGGCACCGTCGCCGCCGGCTCGTATCAGACCGCGCGGTACGCCCTGCGTCATGAGGAGTCCACCGCCAGCTGCGGTGGTTCGTGCGCGGCCTGCACGCTGGCCTGCCACTGACCGAAGCATCTTTGTGCTGAAGCGGCTGTCGGCGCTGCCGATCGACACCTTCCTGCTGGCCATGGCGGCTACGGTGGCGCTCGCGGCGCTGTTTCCGGCCCGAGGCGCCTTTGCCGACGTGATGTCGGTGGCCGCCAAAGTGGTTATCGCGCTGCTGTTTTGGCTCTACGGCGCCCGGCTCTCGCCGCAGCAGGCCTGGCAGGGCGTCAAACGGTGGCATCTGCATCTGCTGGTTTTGGCCACCACCTTCGTGGTCTTTCCGCTGCTCGGGCTCGCCGCACGCGGCCTGGTTCCCTGGCTGCTGAACCTCGACCTGTACAACGGGCTGCTGTTTCTGTGCCTGGTCCCCTCGACCGTGCAGTCCTCGATCGCCTTCACATCCATTGCGCGGGGGAATGTCTCGGCCGCGCTGGTCAGCGCATCGTTGTCCAACATCGTCGGGATCGCGCTGACCCCGTTGCTCGTCGTGCTGCTGATGAACACCCGCGGCGGCGCCCAAATGGACACCACCGCGGTGCGCGATGTCGTGGTGCAACTGCTGTTGCCGTTCGTGGCGGGTCAACTGATGCGGCCGTGGATCGCCGACTGGGTTGCCCGGCACGGGGTGCTGACCAAAGTCGTCGACCGGGGTTCGATCCTGTTGGTCGTCTACACCGCGTTCTCGATGGGCATGGTCGAGCACATCTGGCGCAGCGTCAACGCCTGGCAGCTGGTGATCGTCGCGGTCGTCAACACCGTGTTGTTGGCGGTGGTGCTGGCCTTCACCTGGCTGGTCGGGCGGCTGGTCGGCCTGGACCGCGGCGACAGCATTGTGCTGCTGTTCTGCGGCTCGAAAAAGAGCCTGGCGTCCGGCCTTCCGATGGCGCTGGTGTTCTTTCCGGCCGCCACCGTCGGCGTGATCATGTTGCCGCTGATGATCTTTCACCAGATACAGCTGGTGGTGTGCTCGGTGATCGCCAGCAGGCTGTCCCGCGACTCCCTGGACGACGAGCCTGCCGCGGCTTAGTTGCGGCTGACGTCGATCGGGTGGGTGGCCAGCAGCGACAGCGGCTGGGGCTGACGGCGCAGCACCCGGCCCCACAGGTCTACCCGCGGCTGGACGAGAACGTCAGATGGCAACGCCGACAACACAATCCAGTCGTCGCGTTCAATCTCGCCCTCTAGTTGACCGATGGTCCAGCCGGAGTAGCCGGCGAAAATGCGCACACCCTCGACCAGCGGGCCGATCGACTCGGGGTCGGCGTCGAGATCGACCATCGCCATCCGGCCGGCCACATGACGCAGGCCGGGCGCGCCGTCCGGATCCGCGCCGACCCGCAACACCGCCAGGCACAGCGCCGCATCGCGTTTGACCGGTCCGCCGATGAACATCGTCTTCGGTTTCGCCGCTATCTGCGCCCACTGCGGCAAGACGTTGTAGACCGCGGTCTCACTGGGGCGGTTGAGCACGACGCCCAGCGTGCCGCCGTCGTTGTGCTCGACGATGTAGATCACGCTGCGGCGGAACGTCGGCTCGAGCAGATCCGTGTTCGCCAGAAGCAAAGTCCCCGCTCGCACTCGGTGTGCGGTGGGGGCAACATAGTCTTCTGGATCTTCGGACTGCGCCACCGCACCATCATGGCATCCGGGCCCGCCGACTGTGGCGAACAAGCCGGGCACTGCGAGGAATTTGTACTGTTGTTAACAGGGCCCGCCGGCCGGTCTGCGCACGCCGGGTCCGCTACGTGCCGGGCCCCATGGGGAAGTAGGTTCAGTGACTCATCCGAGCGCGCCCGCCGCTGTCTGGCGTTCGGTGCGCGGCTTGCCCGACTTCTGGCGGCTGCTCGAGTTGCGGACGGCAAGCCAGTTCGCCGACGGCCTGTTTCAGGCGGGCCTGGCCGGCGCGCTGCTGTTCAACCCCGAGCGCGCCACCCGCCCGCTGGCGATCGCCGGCGCGTTCGCCGTGTTGTTCCTGCCGTATTCGCTGCTCGGCCCGTTCGCCGGTGCATTAATGGACCGCTGGGACCGCCACCTGGTGCTGATCGCCGCCAACGTGGGCCGGGTGGTTTCGGTGTCGATCGTGGGAATCTGCCTGGCGGTCGGTGCCCGCAATGTGCTCGTGCTGTGCGGTGCGCTGGTGGTCAACGGGCTCGCCCGGTTCGTCGCCTCGGGGCTGTCGGCCGCCCTGCCGCATGTGGTGCCGCGTGAGCAGGTTGTCACGATGAACTCGATCGCATCGGCGGTCGGCGCGGCCGCGGCCTTTCTCGGCGCCAACTTCATGCTGGTGCCGCGCGCGATATTCGGCTCGGGCGACCGTGGTGGCGCATCGATCATCTTCTCGGTCACCGTCCCGTTGCTGATCACGCTGCTGCTGTCGCTGCGCTTCCCCGCCCACGTGCTGGGTCCCGACGACACCCGGCTGGCGATCCACGGGTCGGTCGTCTACGCCGTCATCACCGGGTGGCTGCACGGCCTGCGCACCGTGCTGCAGCGTCCCACTGTCGCCGCCACCCTTTCCGGATTGGCCGCGCACCGGATGGTGTTCGGCATCAACTCCTTGGTGGTGCTGTTGCTGGTGCGCAGCCGCGATACGGCCGCGGTCTCGGCGCTGGGCAGCGCGATGCTGTTCGTCGCCGCGGCCGGCGCCGGGTCGTTTCTGGCCAACCTGGTCACCCCGGCCGCGGTGCGCCGCTGGGGCCGCTACGCGGCCGCCAACGGAGCGTTGGCGATCGCGGCCGCCATCGAGATCGCCGGCGTCGGTATGCGCCTGTGGGTGTTGGTGGCTTGCGGCTTCCTGCTGGGCGGAGTCGGCCAGGTGGTCAAGCTGTGCGCCGACACCGCGATTCAGATCGATGTGGACGACGCCCTGCGCGGACACGTGTTCGCGGTGCAGGATTCGCTGTTCTGGGTGGCGTTCATCGCCGCGATCACCGCCGCGGCGATCGTGATCCCGGGCAACGGCCACTCTCCCGCGCTGATCGTGGCCGGCGCCGCGGTGTACCTGTGCGGGCTCGCGGTGCACGGTGTCGTCGGGCGCGCGGCGAATCGTTAAGGTAGCCAGATGGCCGACCTGTCGCAGATTGTCGAGGATCTGCGTGCCGAAAGCGATGACCTCGACGCGCTGGTCGCGCCGCTCGCCGAGGAGGGCTGGGCCGCGCCGACGCCCGCCGCGGGTTGGACGATCGCCCACCAGATCGGGCACCTGCTGTGGACCGACCGCGGCGCGCTGGTGTCGGTCACCGATGAGGACGCCTTCGCCGACGTGGTCAAGACCGCCTTGGCGGACCCGATCGGTTTCGTCAACACCGCCGCCGACGAGCTGGCTGCCATCTCGCCAGACGAATTGCTCGCCGACTGGCGGCTCACCCGGGCACGGCTGCACGACGCGCTGCTGACCGTCGCCGACGGCCGCAAGCTGCCGTGGTTCGGCCCGCCGATGAGCGGCGCCTCGATGGCGACCGCGCGGCTGATGGAGACCTGGGCGCACGGGCTCGACGTCGCCGACGCCGTCGGCGTGACCCGGCCCGCCACCGCCCGGCTGCGATCGATCGCCCACATCGGCGTGCGCACAAGGGATTTCGCGTTCGTCATCAACGAGCAGCAGCCGCCCAGCGACCCGTTCCGGGTCGAGCTGCTCGCCCCCGACGGCAGCACTTGGTCGTGGGGTCCGGCCGACGCGTCGCAGCGCGTCACCGGGTCCGCCGAAGACTTCTGCTTCCTGGTCACCCAGCGCCGCCCGCTGCGCGAGCTGGACATCAGGGCCGAGGGCGACGAAGCGGCGCGCTGGCTGCCGATCGCCCAGGCCTTCGCGGGTCCCCCGGGAGCCGGTCGCTAGCCGACCGGGGCCAGGTAACCCTAACCTTATTTCCGGTAGGCTCACCGTTCGATGAGCGAAGCACCGGTGATCCTGCCGCGGGAGCTGACCGAGGGACTCAGCGCCGCCGTCCGCGACGCTCCCCCGCCGCCCACGCCGATGCTGGCCGAGCCCTATGCGCTGCGGCCGGTCGACCCTGACGCCGACGCGGAGATGATCTCGTACTGGATGAACATGCCCCACCTCGTCGAGGCGTGGGAGTCAGCCTGGCCGGTGACCCGGTGGCGTGACTACCTACGCGCGCAGCGAGCCGGCAATTACTCCCGCCCGTTCATCGGCAGCATGCATGGCGAAGCCGGTGGCTACGTCGAGGTGTACCGCGCCGCAAAGGATTCCATCGCCACGCGGTATCACGCCGATCCGTACGACGTCGGACTGCACGCGGCTATCGCCGAACTGTCGATCGTCAACAAGGGACTCGGCCCGTTCCTGCTACCACGTATTGTCGCGAGCGTCTTCGAGGTCGAACCCCGTTGCCGCCGAATCATGTTCGATCCCGATCACCGCAACACCTCGGCGCGACGGCTGTGCGAGTACGCCGGGTGCGCCTTTCTCGGCGAGCACGACATGAGCAATCGGCGGATGGCACTCTACGCGTTGCCCCGGACTCCCGACGACATTCCCGAGGCTCGCTAGCCGCTACCCAGCTCGTGGTAGCCGTCGTAGTCGGGTTTCATTGCCGCCGCGACCAATTCCCACAGCACCTCATCGGTGCCGCCGCCGACCCGGGCCAGCTTCATGTCCCGCCACCAGCGGCCGAGGGGTGTTTCGTCGACCAGATAGCCGGAGCCGCCGAAGATGTGCATGCACTCCGACAGCACCTCTTCGCCCAGTCGCGCGGCAGTGACCTTGACCGCAGCGGCGGCCCGCAGATCCAGCCGGCCTTCGGCGGCGATTCCGTTGAGGCCGTGCCGAAGTAGGTCGACGCGGGCCTGCAGGTCGGCCAGTCGCAGCCGCAATGCCTGGTGCTCGAACAGCGTCGAGCCGAACTGCCGGCGCTCGACCATCCTGGCGTGGGTGATGCCCAGCACTCGCTGACACCCTCCGGCGACCTGCCCGGCGATCGACATCCGCTCGTGGGCCAGGCCCCAGGAGATCGCCGCCAATCCCGTTCCGGGGCGGGCGATCAGCGCGTCGGCCGGCACCCAGGTGTCGATGTGGACCGCGGCGGTATCCAGCGGTCCGGCGCCGACTTTGCGATACGGGGCCTGCACGTCGGTCTGAGCCGTCGGGACGGCGATCACCAACACGTTGCCGTGCCGGCTGGTCGAGTCGTCGTCCACGCCGCGGCCGACCACCATGATGTGGTCTGCCACTGGCGACAGCGACACGAATTTCTTGACACCGCGTACCGCGAATCCGTTTCGGGCAGAACGGACTTCGGTCTCCACGATCTGCAGGTCCGAGCCGCCCGACTCCTCGGAGGCGCCGATGCACAGCACCGCCTCGCCGCGGATGGCTTGCTCGCAGATGTCCTTGAGATAGTCCGACCGGCCGAAGCGACGCAGGATGGCGACCGCCGAGTCGTGCAGGCTGACGCCGACGCCGATGCCTGCCGAGCCGAGCCGGCCCAGCGCGAACGCCAGCGCAACCAGCTTCGGCACATCCGGGTGCTGACCGTTGCGCCACTTGTTGGCGAACACCCCGCGCTCACCAAGATGCTCGATCAGCTTGCGCGGAAACCGTTCGCTGGCTTCAGCTTCCGCGGTCCATCTGACGACGTCGTCGTTGAACACCTCGTCGAGCAGCGCCCGGTATTCGTCGATGCTCAGGTCTGCGGTCACGTGGTCACCGCGGCCAGGTTGCGTTTGACCTCCAGTCGCCGCAGCTTGCCCGACGAGGTTCGCGGCAGCGAGCCCGGCCGGACGAACACCACGTTGGCGGGCACGATGCCACACTCCGAGGCCACTTTGGCGACCAGCTCGCTGCGGGCTCCGGCTTCGTCGGGGCCGCGGAATTCGGCGGTGATCACCAGACCGGGCCGGGTCGTGTCGTCGTCGGTGCCGACGGCGACCACGGCACCCTCACGCACGCCGTGTATTTCGGCGGCGACCCGTTCGATCTCTGCGGGGAAGACGTTGCGGCCCGCGATGGTGATGATCTCCTTGGCCCGTCCGCAGACCACCAGGCCGTCGTCGGTGAGGTAGCCCAGATCTCCGGTCGGGAACCACGCGCCGGGCTCCAGTGCGGTGTCGCCGAGATAACCGGACATCATCGAGGTGCCGCGGATCTCGATCTCGCCGACCTCGCGGCCAGGCAGTTCGGTGCAGTGCTCCGACGCGGTGATCCGGATTTCCATACCGGGGATCGGCTCGCCGAGAAGCGCATGGCGGCGTGATTCGGAATCGTCTGTGGCAGAGCGTACTTCGTCGAAGAGCAGGCCGGTGCCGGGCGTCGGGATGGTGACCGCGCAGGTGGACTCGGCCAGCCCGTACGACGGCGCGAACGCATCCGCCTTGAAACCAAAGGGGCTCAACGCATTCGCGAACCGTTCCATCCCCGCGCAGTCGACGGGTTCGCCGCCGTTGATTGTGTACCGCACCCGCCCCAGGTCGACATCGGACACCAGCCGGGCGTACTTGCCGATCATGCTGTAGGCCATGTTCGGCGCGGCGGTCAGCGACGCGCCGCTTTCGCTGAGCCATCGCAGCCAGCGGAACGGCGACGCGGTGAAAGCCGAGGTGGGGGCCAGCCAGACCGGCGTCCCCCCGAGAGCCCCGCTGAGCAGAAACGTCAGACCCATGTCGTGGTAGAGCGGCAGCCACGTGCACCCGCCGTCGATCGCCGGGTCGACGCCGATGCGGGTGAGCAGGCCGTTCACGTTGTTCAGCACCGCCTCGGCGGACAGCTGCGCGGTGCGGGGATTTCCGGTTGAGCCGGCGGTGCCCTGCAAGATCGCCGGCGTTCCGGCCGTCGCGTCGACCGGCGTGAAGCTGGTCGACGGTTCGTGCGCGACGGCGGTGAGGTCGAGCACCGTCAACGGCCCGTCCACGCCGGCGAGCAGGCCTAGTTCGGTGCCGTGACTGAAGACCGCGCGTACGCCGAGGCCGGCAAACCGCGTCAGGGTCGACTGGGCCCACTGCTGCGGATCGGCGCCGCGGACCGGTCCGGGCAGGATCGACACACTCTGCCCGGCCAGCCAGGCCGCGACGACAGCAGCGACGACGTCGGCGGTCGGCTCGCCGACCAGGCCCACCGCCCCGAGCTTGGGCTGGTCGACGATGCGGGTGGCGATGCCCTCGGCGCGGGCGTGGACCTGCGACCACGGCCGACGCGTCCAGGCGTCGGCCTCCTTGTCGAAGACCACCAGGTCGTGAGCTGAGGTGCGCATCGCCCGGGACAGGGCGGTGGCCAGCACGCTCACCGGCCGACCGGGACCTTTGCCCGGATGACGTTCTCGAGGTCGCCAACGGTGTCGCAGCCCAGCAGCTCCTGTTCGGACACCGCCACCCCGAGCTTGTCTTCGATCGCGACCATGCCCACCGCGAAGGCCACCGAGTCCAGTCCGACGTCGTCCACCAACCGCGATTCGGCGGCCACCCGGCTGACATCGACGTTCAGGTCGTCGCGCAGGATCTCGATCAGGGCAGCGCTCACCGAGTCAGAGCGTGACTGGTCGGAGTTCATGGGCCGTCACAGTACCGGGACGCCTCAGCGAAAGGGGCTCTACGGTTCGGGCGCCAACGCGCTGGCCGCATCGGCGGAACCATCGCCGTCGGTATCGGTGAGCTTGACGTCCCACCGCCCGTCACCGTCGGTGTCGACGTAGCCCGTCATACCGTCCGCGCCGGTCGTGATCGCACGGTCGGCCAACCCGTTGCCGTCGCTGTCGAGCAGTCGGACCTCGGAGTGGCCCTCCGCGCCGAAGTCAGACAACAACTTTCCGGTGTGCTCGACGCCGTCAAGCCCGAACCAGCGCAATCCGGACGCCGGTCGCGGTGGACGGTCCGCGCCGATCGCCCAGGTGCCCGTGCCGTCGTCGGTGAAATAGCGTTCCGCGGCGCCGTCGACGTCGAGCACGGCGTGATCGGCGATACCGTCGCCGTCGAGATCGGCCAGGGCGTCGTCGGCCAGACCGTCACCGTCGACGTCCAGGCCGATCGCATCCAGCCGGCCGTCGCCGTTCAGGTCGAGATCCGGCCCGCGATCCCATATCGACGCTGCGCCGTCACCGGCGCCAAGGCAATACTCCATGCCACTTCGACGCGGTCGCGCGGCTACTGGTTCCCGCGGGACTTCCACCAGGACAGCAGCTCGGCGGTGGCCTCGTCGTGAGTCAGCGGGCCGCGATCCAACCGCAACTCCTTGAGGTGCCGCCACGCCTCCCCGACCTGCGGGCCCGCCGGGATACCGAGCAGCTGCATGATCTCGTTGCCGTCCAGATCCGGGCGCACCCGCTGCAGGTCTTCCTTGGCGGCCAGCTCGGCGATCCGTGCCTCGAGATCGTCGTAGTTGGCCTGCAGCCGGGCCGCGCGGCGCTTGTTACGGGTGGTGCAGTCGGCGCGCACCAACTTGTGCAGCTGTGGCAACAACGGGCCCGCGTCGGTGACGTAACGCCGGACCGCCGAGTCGGTCCACTTGCCGTCGCCGTAGCCGTGGAATCGCAGGTGCAGGTACACCAACTGCGACACATCGTCGATGATCTGCTTCGAATACTTCAACGCCCGCAACCGTTTTCGCGCCATCTTGGCGCCGACCACCTCGTGGTGGTGAAAGCTGACTCCCCCGTCGGCTTCGTGCTTTCGGGTGGCGGGCTTGCCGATGTCGTGCAGCAATGCCGCCCAGCGCAGGATCAGATCGGGTCCGTCGTCCTCGAGCGCGACCGCTTGGCGCAGCACCGTCAGGGAATGCTCGTAGACATCCTTGTGCTGGTGGTGTTCATCGATGGCCATCCGCATGCCGCCAACATCGGGCAGCACCACGTCGCCCATCCCGGTCTGCACCATCAGGTCGATGCCCGCGACGGGGTCGGCGCCCAGCAACAGCTTGTCCAGCTCGGCTGCCACCCGCTCCACGGTGATCCGGCCGAGCTGCGGGGCCATGTCGATGATCGCCTCCAGCACCCGTGGGGCGACGGTAAAACCCAACTGCGAGACGAACCGCGCGGCGCGCAGCATCCGCAGCGGGTCGTCGCCGAACGAGTCCTGCGGGGCCGCCGGGGTATCCAGGACGCCGGCCTGCGCCGCGGTCAAACCGTTTAGGGGATCCACGAATTCGGCTGCGCCGCCCGCCGTGACGTGTACCGCCATAGCGTTGACGGTGAAGTCGCGGCGCACCAGATCGTCGTCCAGAGCGTCCCCGAAGCGCACCTGCGGATTGCGGGATACGCCGTCGTAGCGGTCGGCCCGGAAGGTGGTGATCTCCAAGCGCTGCTGATTCTTTTCCGCGCCAATGGTGCCGAACTCGATACCGGTTTCCCACAGCGCGTCGGCCCATGGCCGCAGCAGCTTCTGTAACTGCTCGGGACGCGCGTCGGTGGCGAAGTCCAGATCGGTGATCGGCCGCTGCAGCACCGCATCGCGCACCGAGCCGCCGACCAGATAGAGCTCGTGGCCGGCGGCAGCGAACAGCCCGCCGAGGCCGCGCAGAACACCGGCGTGCTGGTTCAACGCCTTCTGAGCGGCGGCCAGCAGCTCGGCATCCTGGGCAGCGTCGGGCACGGGCCGAGAATAGTCCGGCCCGATCCCGCAGCTCACCTACCGGCGAGTGCGCCCAGAGCGTCTGAGCACGCCAGCTACTATCGCTTGGGTGTCCGACGGCGAAAA
This sequence comes from Mycobacterium sp., assembly GCF_049278535.1. Classification (GTDB taxonomy): domain Bacteria; phylum Actinomycetota; class Actinomycetes; order Mycobacteriales; family Mycobacteriaceae; genus Mycobacterium. The sequence continues at coordinate 10,636 of NZ_JBAPMI010000119.1, forward strand.
ATCGCAACCGCGTCGGCGTCGGGGAAGGCGCCGCGGTCGGCGCTCGGCGAACTCGGGCGAGGCCCAATCCGGCAACGAGGCGAGCGCCGGCAGCACCCCGGCCGCTGCGGCGAAGTCCGGACAACGGCGCTCGGCGCGCCGCGGACCCGAGCGGTTACGCACCGTGCATGAGACCTCCGCCGGCGGGCTGGTCATCGACAACATCGATCGACCACGTGAAGAGCAGGTCGCGGCGCTGATCGGTCGCGTCGACCGGCGCGGCCGGATGCTGTGGTCGCTGCCCAAGGGTCACATTGAACTCGGCGAGACGGCGGAACAGACCGCGATCCGGGAAGTCGCCGAGGAGACCGGGATTCAGGGCAGCGTGCTGGCGGCTCTGGGCCGGATCGACTACTGGTTCGTCACCGACGGGCGCCGGGTACATAAAACCGTGCATCACTATCTGATGCGATTCCTGGGCGGCGAGCTGTCCGATGAGGACGTCGAGGTCGCCGAGGTGGCGTGGGTGCCGATCCCCGAGCTGCCGTCGCGACTGGCGTACGCCGACGAACGCCGGCTGGCCGAGGTGGCCGATGAGCTGATCGACAAGCTGAAGAGCGACGGCCCGGCGGCGCTGCCACCGCTGCCGCCCAGCTCGCCGCGGCGGCGTTCGCAAACCCATTCGCGGACCCGCATTCGCCGACCTGACGAGTCGGTCCGAGGCCGGAAGAACGGTCGCGGTCCCGGGCCGTAGCCGCGACGACGATGCAGAGTAATTCGAGGTGGGCGCAGCACCTGCTGGCGGGAATCGGAAGCGGCTCGACGGCGCCGCGGTTGCGGCGGGGTGCCCTTGTGCGTTTCCTGATGGTGGCGGGCATTCTGGCCGGCCTGGGAACCGGCGTCGTGCCCACCGCCGCCGCAGGCGAGCCCGGGGCAATGCCCTTCGTTCAGGTGCGGATAGATCAGGTCACCCCACAGGTCGTCACCACCACCAGCGAGCCCGTCGTCACCGTCACCGGCACGGTGGCCAACATCGGGGACCGTTCGGTCCGTGACGTGATGATCCGTCTCGAACACGCACCGGCCGTGCCCAGCTCGGCCGGATTGCGCACCACCCTCGACGGCGACACCGACCAGTACCAGGCCGCCGAGGACTTCGTGACGGTGTCGCCCGAGCTGCGTCGCGGTCAGAAGACGAAGTTCACGCTGTCGGCCCCGATGCGGTCGGCGAGCAAGCATTCGCTGGACATCGGTGCGCCCGGCGTCTACCCGCTGCTGGTCAACGTCAACGGCACACCCGACTATGGCGAGCCGGCGCGGCTGGACAACGCCCGCTTTCTGCTGCCCGTGGTGGGCGTGCCAGCCGATCCGCTGGACATCTCCGGCGATGCGCTGGGCGCTGTGATCGCACCCGACACCTCGAAACCCGTGCCGGTCACCATGCTGTGGCCGCTGGCCGACCGGCCCAGGCTGGCACCCGGAGTGCCGGGCGGCACTATCCCGGTCCGATTGATGGACGACGACCTGTCCACGTCGCTGGCCACCGGTGGCCGGTTGGACGTCCTGCTGGCCGCCGCCGAATTCGCGACCAGCCACGACGTCGATCCCGACGGCGCCGTCAGCCGCGCGACGTGTCTTGCTATCGACCCGGATCTGCTGGTCACCGTCAACGCGATGACTGCGGGCTACGTCGTCTCCAACTCCCCCGACGGACCCGCCCAGGAGCCCGGCACTCCGACACACCCCGGGACCGGGCAAGCCGCTGCGGCAAGCTGGCTGAACCGGCTGCGTGCCCTGGCTCACCGGATGTGCGTCGCGCCGCTGCCCTACGCCCAGGCGGACCTGAACGCCGTGCAACGCATCGGCGACCCCGGCCTCAGCGCGACCGCCACCAGCGGCGCCGGAGACGTCGTCGACCAGATCCTCGGCGTCGCAGCGGTCCGCGGCGCTACCTTGATCCCCGACGGCTTGCTGACCCGCCGCGGCGTGGATCTGTTGAGCGCCAACGGCAACACCGTGGTGATCGCCCCCGCGGACTCCTCCACCAGCGACTCCAACAACCCGGTCCCGGCCACCGCGGACACCGCGCCGCGGCGGCTGTCGCCGCAGGTGGTGATGGCGCCGTTCGACCCCGCTGTCGGCGCCGCATTCGCCGCGGCCGGCGCCGATCCGGTGACGCCCAGCTATTTGAACTCCAACCTGACGATTCGACTTCAGCACGACTCCGAGGCCGCTCGCCGTCAGGACGCGCTGGGCTCGATGCTGTGGCGCGGCCTGCAGCCCCGGGTCAACCCGCGCACCCAGATCCTGCTGCCCCCGACCAATTGGAAACTCCG
>NZ_JBAPMI010000120.1:0-15058 GCF_049278535.1 Mycobacterium sp.
GCGATGAGGTGATCTACGGCGGACCAGGCGATTTCATTTTCAAGCCACGAGGCCAATGGCACACATTCTGGAATGCGGCCGACGAGCCCGCCCGCATCCTTGAGATTATTTCCCCCGCAGGGTTCGAGCAGTTCTTCGACGAGCTTTCTGACCTCGGCGGTGTAGACAAGATATCGACAGAGGCCCTGGATGAACTCTGTGCGCGGTATGAACTGGAGATGGATGTCGACAGTGTCCCCGAACTATGCAAACGCTTCGACTTGAAATACCCCGGTCAACCTATTTGATCTCGGCTTCGACGGTTCGATCGGCGTCGGAAGGCACCAAACCGAAGTGACCAGTCAAACGCAATACTGAAAGGTTCACCATGAAGATCGTAGTCATCGGCGGTCGTGGGCTGATCGGCTCGAAAGTAGCGTCCAAGCTCAGCGCGCAGGGACACGAGGTGATCCCCGCCTCGCGCCGATCAGGTGTCGATTCACTAACCGGTGAAGGCCTCGCCAACGCCGTCGCCGGTGCGGATGTCCTTGTCGATGTCGCCGATTCACCGTTGTTCGACGATGAACCTGTGATGCATTTCTTCACAACCACGACCGCGAATCTTCTTTCTGCTGAACAGGAAGCGGGGGTCAAACACCATGTCGCGTTGTCCGTAGTGGGCGCGCAGATCATGCCAGACAGCGGCTACAACACCGCGAAAGCGGCTCAGGAGAAGCTGATCAAGGATTCGGGCCGGCCCTATTCGATCGTGCGAGCAACTCCGTTCTACGAATTCGCCATTGGCTTAGCCGATTCCGCGACAGACGGAGACATTGTCAGATTGCCACACGCGTTGTTCCGGCCTATCGCGGCCGACGATGTCGCCACCGCCGTGGCCAACGCGGCAGTCGAGCGCCCTATCAACGGGGTAACGGAGATCGCTGGCCCCGAAGCGATGGGGATGGACGACTTTGTCCGTACCGGCCTTGCCGCGACCGGTGATCAACGTCGGGTCGTGACTGACCCTCAGGCGCCATACTTCGGTGCGGTGATCGACGATCACAGCCTTGCACCCGACGAGAACGCCACCATCTTCACTACCCGATACTCCGACTGGATCGACGCATACTCCAGCCGCCGCATTTAGGGAAATCGAATGGAAATCAAGTGATCTCAATCGCACCAGGAGGATAACGAATGTTGCGGGACACGACTGACTCCGAATCGAAATCGACAATTACAGTGCTGCAGGAAGTACGGTCACCGTCTCTTCCTGAAAATGCCCACGTGATGACTGTTCTCATCAACCTTCCACCGGGCGCTGTCGGTTACCCACCACATCGCCTTCCTGGCGGTCCGGGATTCGGCTACATGATTGACGGTGAAATGTTGTTCGAACTCGAGGGTGAGGCGCCACGCGTCCTCCGTGCCGGAGACGCGTTCTGGGGGCTCGGCGGCGACGTGATCCACTATGAAAACGCTAACAACCGGACTGACATTCCTTGTAGCTTTGTCCTCACATTGTTCTGCGCGCCCGGGCAACCGATGCTCGAACGTGTTACCGGGGAGGAGCTTGAGGAGCGAAAGGGACTGCGCGTCACCAGTTGAATGGCTCGGGCACTTTAAGCACCCACCCGTTGTCACAGTGTGAGGAGGCGAGTATCCACGCGCTAACAGTCAACTCGCGCTTGTGGTCTGCGACGTTTGTAACGGGGCGTGGCTACGGCAGGCACTGGCGAAGCAGGCACTCATGCCGAATCCAGCTACTCTTGACGCGGTCAACACCCGGAAACGATCCGCAGATAAGGCCGCGGTTTGCCTGGTTACGGCAGGGGTTCGAATCCCCATAGCTCCACTCTTTTGACGCTCGAAGGCCAGTCTGCGTTAAAGGGCGCGTAGTCCGAGACGCGCCCTCCGGTCGGATCGGTTGATCGCGATACCGGGTCCAGCCCATGCGTCTCGCGCCCTTTAGCCACGGCCGACCCTACTCAGGACTTTGCGTCGCCGTCCAATTGCCAGACAACAGTGGTCTGACCAGCAATCGTGAGCCTGATTGCAGATGTCAAGGATTCATTAAGGCGTTGGTTGCAGCATTCGTGTCCGGAAAGGAAATGACGTGACAGGAATGACCGACGAGGTACGCGCCGATCTGGTTCAGGCCGGAGCCGTGCCGGGCGCCCAGGCCGTCGGCGGGCTTGGGTCAAAGCGGTCTGCGTATTCGAGCCGAAGGTGACGCCGCCGTCCACCACGATCGTGGTTCTCCTGGACGGCAACCGCGTCTGTCGGGCCACCACGGCCTACGAGTACTGCGACACCGTCGAGCGTTTCGCCCGGACGGGGATTGATCGGATCCCCGGCTAATTACTACTGCATCACCCATCTTTGCGAAAGGAACCGTTATGAAGCATGTTTCGACGCAGGTCGCAGTCTGGCGCGCTGGACTCGGCATATTCGCATCCGCGTCGCTGCTCGTGGCCGGCTGCTCGTCGTCACTGATTTCGACTACCACCAGCCCGGGTAGCTCGGCCACATCGGCCGCTACATCAGCGCCCGGCACCACGCCCGCAACGAAGCCCGCCGTCGCGCAGGGCGTCGCGCGTGGCATCGGCGACGTCCCCTGGGCGCAGGTCGGTCCGGGTTGGATGCTGGCGGTGTGGACGCCCGCCACTCCGCACCGGCCCGGCAACGCGCCGCCACCGGGTGACCCTGCCCCCGATACCGTGATCGACGTGTTGTATCTCGTCAGTCCGGGCGGCGACCGGTACTCGATCACCGAGTTCCCCGCGGGCGAAGGCGCACCGAGGATCGCCGACTGGTCGGGCGACGGTAGCCACGCACTGCTGACACCGGAGTACGGAGGGCACGGTGACGCGATCTCTCTCGATCTGCACACCGGCGTGCGGACCACCGTCCCCAACAAGGGCACCCTCAAGTACACCCGCCCGAACGGCAAGGCCCTCCTGTCGTCGACCAGCTACAACGGCAATGAGCCCGGCACGCTGAAGCGGATGGACATGGCGGGCAAGGAACAATTCGTCTACCCGACCAAGGATCTCGGCGGCGCAGGACAGTTCAGCGGCGACTACATCGAATCGCCGGACGGGTCACAACTGGTGCTGGGGACCGCGAATCTCGGCAACGAGATCGTGCCCAGGACCGACAACAGCCTGGTGGTGATGGCCAATGGCGGGTCGATCGTCCGCACGCTGCCCGCGCCCATGCCGAAGGCGATGTGCTCGCCGGTGAAGTGGTGGGCCCCCGATGTGATCCTCACGCACTGCGACGCAGAAAAAGGCGGCGCAGGGGAGCAACTCTGGGAGGTGCCGTTAAACGGCGGTAAGCCCACGGCGTTGACCGCGGTCAACACGCACGACAATGCGCCCGGCTTCCAAGGCAATTACGGCAACTGGAACGCATTCCAGGCGGCGGGCAGCATATTCCTCCCCACCGCGGGGGCGTGTGGCACCACGTTCGTGTCCCGGCTGACGCCAGACGGCCATACCGAACGCGTGAAGATGCCCGGTGTCAGCGACAGCGCAGGCCTTGCGGGTGTGAGCGGCGACAAGCTGGTGGTCGTCGGCCAGGTCGGCTGCGGCGGCGGGAACTCGCTGGTGACCTACGATCCCACGGCGAACACCTCGACCGTGCTGCTCGGACCACCTATCACCAAGGGCGGCGGCGTCGAGGGCGTCCGTCTTTATCCGAGCAACAAGTGAGACGCCTTGACACCGTATCGATCCGCCGTATTAGCTTCGGCTGCAGCGGCTTTCGCAGTTGCGATCGGAATTCCTGTTCTCGCGCATGCCGATGATTCTGCGCTGCCTTGCCGGACCGGACAGGTGGTGGCGCAATATGGACTGCACCAGTCCGCGTCCGGTCATCGCGAAGTGGTACTGAAATTCGTGCTGACACGCGGTGATCAGCCGTGCACGCTCACCGGTTACCCCGGTGTCGACACCGGAGGCGGTGGCCCGCTGCTGCACGCCGAACGCACATTGTCCGGATTCCAGGGCGGCCTGCGGACGGACCGGTTGCCGACTGTGACGGTGGCCGCCGACCAGCCGCAGTACGCCGTGGTGGAGGGCGTCGCCGCGGACAAGAACGATCCTTACCGGCTGTGCCCGACGTACACCGAGCTCCTGGTCACCGCACCCGATACGACCGAAACCTTCACTGTCCCAGTCAGAATCGACACCTGCGAACTTCAGGTACACCCGTTGGGATCGCAGTGGTGACCCGCACGTCGCTCATCGCATTGGCCGTTTCTACCTTCTGCGCAACGGTATTCGGCTTCCCCGCGTCCGCACGGCCCGCAACTCCGGCCGCCGGCTGCGCGGAACTCGGTGGGACAGTGCAGGCCGATCAGACGTGCCACATCGAGACCAAAACCGCCACCTACTCGATCGATGTCAGTTATCCACTTGGCTATTCGGACCAACAGGCGGTGACCGCCTTTGTCGATAAGGACAGGAACGAGTTCCTGGACTTCATCACCACGCTCCCGCCGAGGGACTGGCCGTACGAGCACGGGGTGCGCCCGCACACGTTCACATCGGGAACGGCGGCCTCGGGCACGCAAAGCGTCGTCCTCGAGCTGTACGGCGACACCGGTGCCCATCCCGTAACCGGATTCCACTCGTTCAACTACGACGTAAGCACACACAGCCCGATCACGTTCGACGCCTTGTTCAAACCGGGCGCCGACCCGGTCGCGGCGCTCGACCCGATCGTCCAGCGCGAGATGGACAAGCACTGGCAGGGCTACGGCGGCCCAGCTCCGCACAACACGCTCAGGGCACGGACGTATCAGAACTTTGCGCTCACCGATGAGGCAGTCATCTTCTATATCCCGCAGGGCATGTGGCTGGCTGAAGTTGCAGGCCCACAGCAGATCTCAATACCCAAGTCGGAGCTGGCATCGGTGCTCGCCTGAGAGGCCCGCATCGAGGTCAGCGACTTTCTCAGCGACTTCTCAACACCAATTCATACGCTTGGCCCTTATGCGTAGAATGGGCCGCTTCGCCTGCCGGACTCGCGGGTCGTGGGCTCGCTTGGGTGGCGCACCACAATGAATCGGGCGCCTTTGCAGGATGAAGCCGACGACTGTCGCACCTCCCTGGCGAGCGGCGTTGGTCAGGTTGGGTCGTTACGGCCGAGCGAACTGGCGCATGCATCGGTAATGGGCGCGCTGTGCGCAGCGGTCGCGATTATTGCGGTCGTCCTTCCACACGCGGGGGGCCTAGGACTGCTTGGCGCCGTGCCGATGGGGCTGCTGGCCTATCGCTACCGGCTAAGCGTTTTGATCACCGCGACGGTCGCAGCCGCGGTGATCGGCTTCCTGGTGGTCGGCTTGAGCGGATTCGGGGCGGTCGCGCTATGCGCCTACGTCGGTGGGCTGGCTGGAATCGTGAAACGCCGCGGTCACGGCGCGCCGACGGTCACCGTCGCGTCCGTTGGCGCCGGTGTTGTCGTCGGTGCTGCAGTGGTCATTGCGTTGACGGTCCTGGCGAACATTCGGCAGTTGTTGTTCCACGCGATCACCGCCGCCGTAGACGGATTCGCAACAATCCTGGCGCGGGCGCCGCACCTGCAGCCGGTCGCGCAGGAGCTTAGGCGGAATTTCGCCGAAGCGCTGAACTACTGGCAGTGGCTCGCCCTCGTAATCGCCGTCGTCACCATCATGGGTGCCTCGCTGATCGGTTGGTGGGCGCTCTCGCGCGTGCTGGCGCGCTTGGACGGGATCCCCGATGTGCACAAACTCGACGCGTCGACCATTGCCGGGCCGATCCAGCCGGTCCCGGTGCGGCTGGACGAGGTGCGCCTCCGCTACCCGCACACCGACCACGATGCACTGAGTGCGGTCAGCCTGGATGTGCGGCCAGCCGAACATGTCGCGGTCACCGGCGCCAACGGCTCGGGGAAGACCACGCTGATGCTGATCCTGGCCGGCCGCGAACCGACCTCGGGCACGGTCGAACGCCTTGGTGCGGTGGGTCTCGGTCAACTCGGTGGCACAGCCGTCATCATGCAGCACCCGGAAAGCCAGGTACTGGGCACGCGGGTCGCCGACGACGTGGTGTGGGGACTGCCTCCCGGCAAGACCACCGATGTCAACCGATTACTCAGTGAAGTCGGGCTGCTCGGCCTCGCCGAACGCGACACCGGCGGCCTGTCCGGCGGAGAGCTGCAGCGCCTCGCCGTGGCCGCCGCGCTGGCGCGGGAGCCGGCACTGCTCATTGCCGACGAGGTCACCAGCATGGTCGACCAGGAGGGCCGGGACGCGCTACTGGCCGTGCTGTCCGGCCTCACCGACCATCACCAAACCGCGCTTGTGCACATCACCCATTACAACAACGAGGCTGATTATGCCGACCGCACAATCCATCTCAGCGACTCGCTGGATAACACCGCCATGGTCGAGACCGCGCCCGCGCCCGAGCCGACGGCCACGGTGGGTCAGCACTCTCACGCGCCGGTGCTCAAACTCGCCGGCGTCGGCCATGAATACGGGAGTGGTACCCCCTGGGCGCAGACCGCGCTCCGCGATGTCAGCTTCGTGGTGCATGAGGGCGACGGGCTTCTGATCCACGGTGGCAACGGCTCTGGTAAGTCGACGCTCGCGTGGATCATGGCCGGGTTGACCGCACCCACCACCGGCACCTGTCTGCTTGACGAGCGCCTGGCCTCCGAGCAGGTCGGTGCCGTGGCGCTCCAGTTCCAGGCGGCCCGGCTGCAGTTGATGCGCAGCCGTGTCGACCTGGAAGTGGCCTCCGCGGGCGGCTTTTCGCCTGATGATCACGCTCGAGTGACGGCAGCGCTGGCCGCTGTCGGTTTGGATGGGGCGCTGGCGAGGCGACCCATCGACCAACTCAGCGGCGGCCAGATGCGCCGCGTGGTCCTGGCCGGACTTCTGGCGCGGTCGCCGCGGGTACTGATACTCGACGAGCCGCTCGCCGGACTAGACGCCGCCAGCCAGCGCGGTCTTGTGCGGCTGCTCGCGGACCGGCGACGTGACACCGGTCTGACCGTTGTGGTCATTTCGCATGACTTCGCCGGGCTGGAGGAACTGTGTCCGCGGACTCTGCGCCTGCGCGACGGTCTGCTGGAACCGTCGTCCGTGGCGGCTCAGATAAGTGATTCGACGGCACCCGCGCCGCCGCAGCACCCGACCCGTCGACCACGTCGACCCGTTGTGTTGCTGCGTCCGGTGCCCGGGCACACCACCATCCACGAGCTGTGGGCAGGCACCAAACTACTTATCGCCTTCGGCATTTCGATATTGCTCACTTTGTGCCCGGGGTGGGTGGCGATCGGACTTGTGGCCGCGCTCGTGCTGACGGGAGTTTGGGTCGCCCGTATTCCTCGGGGCGTGCTGCCGTCAGCGCCGCGCTTGCTGTGGATCATGCTGGTCATCGTCGGTATCGCTGCGACATTGGCCGGTGGCAGTCCGCAGATCCAGGTGGGCACCGTCACGCTCGGTCTCGGCGGACTATTGGACTTTTTGCGTTTCACCGCGCTGTCGGTCGTGTTGCTCGGGATGGGTGCGCTGGTGTCGTGGACGACCAAGGTCGCCGAAATCGCCCCCGCGGTAGCTACTTTGGGTCGCCGACTGCGACCATTGCACATCCCGGTCGACGACTGGTCGGTCGCATTGGCGCTCGCGCTGCGCACCTTCCCGATGCTGATCGACGAGTTCCGGGTGCTCTACGCCGCTCGCCGGTTGCGGCCCAAAGAGAAGCCGCCCACCCGCAGGGCCCGCGTCAGGCAAATGGCGGCGGACGTCATCGACCTGATTGTTGCGGTTATCACCGTGACACTGCGACGGGCCGACGAGATGGGCGATGCGATCACCGCCCGCGGCGGCACAGGTCAGATCTCGGCCGTCTCGTCGAGGCCGAAACAGGCTGACTGGGTGGCACTTTCAATCGCCTTGGCGGTGTGCGTGGCAGCGCTGCTGCCAGGCGCTTAGTGGCCGACAGCCCTCAGAACCGCACCAATGCCGACACGTCCGCCAGCGCGCAGTTCGGAATACGTTCGGCCGCGCGCAGCAGGAAGTTGAGTTTCTCGATGCGCTCGCCCGAGCGCGGGGCGCCGTTCTTCTGCAGCGGCGCACCCAACCCCACCGCCAGGTCCATCACCACATCGCCGATGACACCGCCCGAACGGCCCGACGGGATCGTCAGAATCCCGTTCCGCGCGGCGTATTCGAAGCAGTCGAGCGCCTCGGCGATCGTCCCGACCTGATTGGGCTTCATGATGAAACCCTCGACAGCCGAGGTCTTTACGGCTCGCTCCAGGCGCTCGCGGTTGGTGACGATCAAGTCATCGCCGAGGATGATCGAGCGGTCAATGGTCTGCGTCGCTTTGCTGAAGCCATCCCAATCGTCTCCGTCGAGCAGGTCCTCGATGAACACCATCGGGAAGTCCTCCGACAATGAGCGGGCGTAGTCGATCAGAGCCTCCGCAGTCACCCGCTCACCGTTCAATGCGTATGTCTGCGTGCTCTTGTCGTAAACCTCGCTAGACGCGCAGTCAAGTGCAAATGCCATCAGGTCGGCGCAGCCGGCGCGCTCGACCGCCTCGGCCAGCACCTCCATCACGACGCGCGGGTCGCTGGACAGAGCGATGTACCCGTACGACGCTGCGATCAGCGGCGCTCGGCCAAGCCGTCGCGCGAGCACCTCGCCAAGCGTGCCGAAAAGGCTTACACCCTTTTCGACGGCCGACTCGATGGACTCGGCGCGATAGGGCACGACGAGGAACTCGTTGAATGTCTGGAAGATATCGCCGTAGCGGCCACCGTTGATCATGTTGAAGCTAGGCGTCGGCACGGTGGTTGGCGGTTCGAGTCCTAGCAGTGCACCGACATAGGCATAGGTGGGCATTCCCGCCGCCGCGGACGCCGCGCGCAACAGTGCGATCGAGGTGGAATAGACCGTGTTTCCGCCAAGGCGATGCTTGTCCGGTGTGCCGTCTAGCTCAATCATGATCCGGTCCAGGGACCGCGGGTCGTCGAGTTCGGCGCCGACCAGAACGGGTGCGATTTCGTCGGTCACGGCCGACACGGCGCGGTGCACGCTCAGCCCGTTGTATTCCGACCGGTCTTCGTCACGCAGTACGAACGCCTCGTGCTCGCCGACCGAAGTGCCCGTCGGCGCTGCGCCACAGCCGACATGACCTGTGTCAGTGGTGATTTCGACCTCTAACAACGGCCGGGCCTTGCAGTCCAGCACTTGCCGGGCGCGGACGGACGCGATCTTCATCAACGGCCTCCCCGGTCTTAGAACACCGCGACGCAGATCGCTACAAAGTGGCACATCGCCGCGACTGCGGTAAGCGCGTGGAACATCTCGTGATAGCCGAAGGTCGCAGGCCAAGGGTCGGGCCAGCGTAGTGCGTAAAAAACCGCACCGAGGCTGTAAAGCCCACCGCCGACTGCGAGCAGTACCGCCGCGGCCACGCCCGCGTTATGCAGGATCATCCCTGCATACGAAACCGCCACCCAGCCGAGCAGCAAATAGAGCACGACGCCCAGCCAGCGGGGCGCTTCGGGCCAGAACAGCGTTAACGCAACCCCGGCCAGCGCGCCGCCCCACACGATGGCTAACACCTGGTGCCCAGTCGACGGTGGCATGTCCAGCCTGGCGAACGGCGTATAGGTGCCAGCGATGAACACGAAGATCATCGAGTGGTCGAGCCGCCTCATCCAGTTCCTGGCAGCTGTCGAACCCCAACTGACACGGTGATAGGTGGCGCTTACGGTAAACATCGCCACAATGGCCAAGGCATAAGCCAATGTCGCGTGACCAGCTCGAGTCGATGTCACAGTCCACGACACCGCGACCAGCGCCGAACCGGCTACCAGCGCCGCGTAGGCGCAATAAAAATGGATCCATCCGCGCAACCGTGGCTTGCTCAGAACACCGGCCTCGGACTCGGCGAAACGTCCGGTACCGCGGGAATCAGAGGCCCTCCGGCGCGCCATGGAGCGGGGGATGGCATCGATGTGATGGCTCAACATCCCTCCCTTGCTTGCAACTTGGATCCCGTCAAGTGCCTCTGCACCAAGCGATCTGCGTTATAGGGCCGTTACTCTTTCCCGCATTGAGGAACCGCTTTCACAATGCGGGAAAACGCGTCCGTCAACATGGGAGCGCCAGAGTAGGAGCGGGTCGCTGAGAAGCCGCTGAGAAGGGCATCGGGCCGGGTGCCCGGCGCGGATAAGGCGGTCGACTACGCCGTTCCCAGCCGGTTTCGGCCCTGCAGGATCAGACTATGTGGGTGTCTTCCGGGCCGCTGGGGCGGAGCGAGCGCGCGCATCGGATGCGCCTGCCCAATTTGGGTATCTCCGCTCGCTCAGCCGCGGTCTCGGCAGTGGTTGTTCTGGTCACTCTTGCACTCGCCGGCGTGACCTTTTGCCTACTCTTGTACCGGTCGTTGTTAGCGGGTGTCGACGACGCCAGCGCGGGCAGAGTTCGCGGCATTGTTGACGCCCTGCATTCGGATTCGCCCGACCATCTCGACAGCGCGCTTTTTACCACCAATCAGCGCGTGGTCGCAATCCAATTGATAGACCCTGACGGCAGGGTGGTGAAGCGGGCCGGGTCCGCACCCGCCACGCCTCTGATACCCATCAACGAGTTCGACTTCAACTTGCGGCGCGGTTTGCCAGACGATGCGGTGACCGAGGACGACATGCGTGTGAGCGGTCAGAAGGTCACTGCTGCGTCGGGTCAGTACACCGTGCTGGTCGGCGGAGGTAGCGAGGCGGTCGAGGCGACTGTGCGTACCGTCGCGCTGCTGTTGGCCGGCGGCGCCCCGATCATCGGCGGGGTAGCCGCAGCCGCGAGCTACCGACTCGTTCGCCGGTCACTGCAATCGGTGGACGCAATCCGCAGCAGGGTGGCTGAAATCTCGACTTCCTATTTGGCCGAGCGGGTACCCGTGCCTACGGGGCGTGACGAAATTTCAGCCCTGGCAGTCACCATGAACGAAATGCTGGCGCGCCTCGAAGCCGGCCACCGGGCGCAACAGCGATTCGTCGGCGACGCCTCTCACGAACTGCGCAGCCCGCTGTCCACCATCATCTCCGGTTTGGAAGTCGCCGAGGCGCATCCGGAACTGCTTGATACGGAATTGGCCGTCGACACCCTACTTCCCGAGGCGCACCGGATGCGGGCCCTGATCGACGATTTGCTCTTGCTGGCCCGCGCCGATGAACAAAGCCTGCTGATGCGCAACGACGAGGTGCCGCTCGACGAACTCGCCGAAGTGGAGGCTGCCCGTGTGCGGCGCGACGGCTGCACGATCGACACCGCAATCCTTCCGGCGCGTTTGATCGGCGACCGGGCAGCGGTCTCGCGGATGATCCGCAATCTCGTGGATAACGCTGTCCGCCACGCCAAATCGCGCGTCGAGATCCACGTGGGTAGCCGAGACAGCAGTGTCGTACTCACCGTCAGCGATGACGGGCAAGGTATCGCCCCAGCTGACCGAGCCCGGGTTTTCGAGCGGTTCGTGCGCCTGGACACAGACCGCGCCCGCAGTGGCGGAGGCACCGGCCTGGGCTTAGCGATCGTCGCCGAGGTCGCGGCCGCGCATGGCGGCACGGTCACTATCGACGATCGACCCGGCGGTGGGACCAAGATCGTCGTGGCGTTGCCTCAGCACGTCAGCCGGTAACCGACGCCTCGGATTGTCTCAATAGTGTTGGTACCGAAGGGAACGTCGATCTTGCGTCGTAGATATCCCACATATACCTCGACAACATTGTCAGGACCCTGATAGTGCGCATCCCATACGTTGCGTAATATTTCGGCTTTCGTCGCCACCATGTCCTTCGTACGCATCAAAAACTCGAGCAGCCCAAACTCGCGCGGGGTCAAAGTGATTGGGGTCGAACCGCGTTGGACGGTGTGCCGAGCCGGATCCAGTGACAGCGACCCGGCGGTCAACACCACAGGGCGCTCTGGTGCGCCGCGACGGACCAGCGCCTGCAGGTGCGCGACGAGGACCCGAAACGAAAACGGTTTCGTCAGATAGTCATCCGCTCCGAGGTCGAACGCATCGGTCTCGTCGTACTCACCATCTTTGGAAGTCAGCATGAGCACCGGTGTCCATACTTCCCGGGCCCGCATCCGCCGGAGCACCTCATATCCGCTGTGGCCAGGAAGCATGATGTCGAGAACCACAACGTCGAAGCTGTTTTCGGTTGCCTCGTATAGGCCATCGACGCCTGTGCCGACGGCGACGACGACGAAACCCTCGGCCTGCAGCCCCTTCGACAGGGTTGCCGACAACCGTGGCTCGTCCTCAACGAGCAAAACTCTCACGTCGGTACGCTACTTCGCGGGCCGTGCCCGCGAAAGGTCATGACGCACCAGCCGGATCGTCGTCGAACGGCCTAACTTTCGCGCTGCGCCGCCTTGGCGGCGTCGCGCCGAGCCTTGTCTTTCACGTGGGTCGAGCAGCAATGCACCATATCGCAGTGGTATCGGTCACTGCATTCAGGCGAACAATAGTTTGATGCGTTCGGAAGCCAGTGCGGATCAGCCAGGTCACACCGTGGGTCGGTCACTTCGAACGTGTGGCCGCAATGAACGCACGTCTTGGTCTTAGTCTTGGCCTTGGTCCTGATAGCCATGCAGGTCAGGGTACGCGCCATGGCCTCAAATCGGTGCGGATTTCAGGCGTCGCGTGTTCGCCGAGCACACTGATCAGGTGGAGCACGACGAGCTGCACGGCTGCGGTCCGGGCGGGCGGCGCGGCTCCGACGCGACGGCGCGCCGCAGGAATTAACTCGACCGCTATGGCGTTCGGCTAGCGGTGGCGCACGCGACGAGATGCCTTAATATCAGCCCATCGAGCATTCCTGAGCGGGGGGCACGGTGTTGAGGCTTCTCAAGCGGGCGTGGGTTCCGCTGGTCGTGGTGGTGGCACTGATCATCGGCGGCATTGCAGTGATGCGACTCAACGGCGTCTTCCCGGGACCTGGCTTGCCCAAACCTGATCCCCGGGATGCGACCCCGCCGTACGCGGCCAAGACTGCCGTTTACGAAATCCTGGGACCGCCCGGGACGACCGGCGTCGTCAACTGGATGGACGCGGAGTCACTACCGCAGAAGGCCAGCTTCACCACGTTGCCGTGGTCGAAGACGATTGTCGCCGAGATGCCCGGCATCTTCGCCTACGTCGTTGCCCAAGGTGACGGCCCCTCCATCGGCTGCCGGATCACCGTCGACGGCAAATTGGTCGATCAACAACAGGTCAACACGCGCGACGCGCAGGTTTCCTGCTTGGATAAATCCGCGTGACCGACGACACGAGCGACGCCGACGAGACGAGCGACACCGACGACACGAGCGACACGGACAAGATCCCCGTCGCGCAGCGCACCGAAGTTGAGCGCAAACCGAGAATTGCGCGCACCATCCGCGTCCTGGCGCTGCCGATCGTCATTGTCTGGCTACTGATTGCGGTCGGCGTCAACGTCTTCGTCCCACAGTTGGAGAAGGTTGCCGAGGAAGTCTCGGTGCCGCTCTCGCCATCCGACGCGCCTTCGGTGACCGGGATGAAGCACATCGGGGAGAAGTTCAAGGAGTACGACTCCGACAACCTCGTCCTGGTGACCCTGGTCGGTGAGAAACCTCTCGGCCAGGACGCTCACCGTTTTTACGACGACCTGGTCAAAAAGCTAAATCAGGACCACCAACACGTCGAGCATGCGCTGAATTTCTGGGGACAGCGATTCACGTCCTCGGGTGTCGAGAGTTACGACCACAAGGCCGCCTACGTCCAGGTCAATCTGCGCGGTGACCAAGGCGGTGCCGTTGGCGACGAGTCGGTTGCCGCCGTTCGCAAAATCGTCGCGGATTCGAAGCCGCCGCCGGGGGTGAAGGCCTACGTCGCCGGTCAGGGAGCCCTGACCGCCGACGTGATCGTTGTCGGCGATAAGAGCCTGGCCAAGATGACGATCATCACCATCATCATCATCGCGATCATGCTGGCGTTCGTCTATCGATCCATCGGCACCGTGCTGCTGACGATGGTCATCCTGTTCGTCGGACTGGCGACCGGTCGAGGCGTGGTAGCGCTGCTGGGTAACACCGGCATCATGGGGCTGTCGACCTTCGCCGTCAACTTGCTGACGGCACTCGCCATCGCGGCGGGTACCGACTACGCGATATTCATGGTCGGCCGCTACCAGGAGGGCCGCGAGCGGGGGTTGGACCGCGAAGCCGCCTACTACGACACCTTCGCCGGTGTCACCAAGGTGGTGCTGGGCTCGGGTTTGACGATCGTCGGGGCGCTGGCCTGTCTGAAATTCACTCGGCTGCCCTACTTCAGTTCGCTGGCTTTCCCGTGCGCAGTAGGTCTGCTGGTGGTGGTGACCGCCGGGGTGACCCTGACGCCGGCCCTGATCGCGTTCGCCAGCGGCTTCGGCCTTTTCGACCCGAAGCGCGAGTTCAACTACACCCGGTGGCGCCGTCTGGCGACAGCCATCGTGCGGTGGCCGGCGCCCATCCTCGCCATCTCCGTCATCATGGCGATCGTCGGCGCCCTAGGCCTGATGGGCTTCAAGCCGCGCTACAACGACCTCTACTACCTACCGCAGAGCGCTGCGTCAGTGAAGGCGTACAACGCGGCCGATCAACACTTCACCCAGGCCCGTCTGAACCCGGACCTGCTGATGATCGAATCGGACCACGATCTGCGCAATCCCACCGACATGCTGGTTCTGGACAAGATCGCCGGCGCCATCTTCCGGGTGCCGGGCATCGAACGGGTGCAGAGCATCACCAGGCCCCTCGGCCCGCCAATTGAAGACGGATCGATTCCGTTCCAGCTCAGTGTGCAAAGCGCGCCGATCCGCGACAACCTCAACTACTTGAAGGCCCGTACCGGCGACATCAAGAAAATCACCGATTTCCTCGACACCCAGATCGCCCTATTAGAGCGCCAGTACGACGTGACTAAGAAGCTCGCGAACGCCGCGGACGATAGCTCGAAAACCGCGGCGAGCACCGCGGCTATCACGGATGAAATCCGAGACCACATCGCGGATTTCGACGACTTCTGG
>NZ_JBAPMI010000121.1:0-1863 GCF_049278535.1 Mycobacterium sp.
AGACAGTCGAGGTCGGCATTGGCTATGCGTCACACCAGCTCCGGCTGCCGGAAGGGGCGCTTCGCGAGCGGGTGATCGTGGCCGGCGCGTCCCGCCAGCAACCGCTCGGGCTGGGGCTGCTCGGATACGAGGACCGCACCTGGACGCTGACCACCTTCGGCGTCGGCAAAGTCAAGCCGCCGCAAACCTTTGCCGAGATGCTCGCGCTCGCCAAAAAGATTCTGCCCAAACGTATCGCCACTGCGCTGCAGCGGGCCGAGCCGGTCGGCGAGGCGGCCTTCCACCGCTACCCCACCAGCCGGTGGCGCCGCTACCACAAGCTGGACCGGTTTCCGTCCGGCATCCTGCCGTTGGGCGACGCGGTGGCCAGCTTCGACCCCACCTACGGGCAGGGCATGACGATGACCTCGCTGCAGGCGGGTCATCTGCGCCGCGCGCTGGCCAATGGGTCGGACGAGGACATTGCCCGCGAAGTGAATATTGCAACATCCAAGACCACCTACCCGGTGTGGATGATGACTGCGATCGGCGACTTCGCCTTCCACCACGCGACCGGCCACCAACCGCGGTGGTACCGCCCGGTGGGCAGCCTATTCGACCAATTTCTCGGCGCGGCCGAGACCGATCCCGTTCTCGCCGAATGGTTTTTGCGCAGGTTTTCGTTGTTGGACAGCCTCTACATGGTGCCCTCAGCAGGCCTGGTCGGTCGCACGGTCAGGCACAACATGCGGCTGTGGCTCGCCGAGCGCCGCACCGGCCGGACCGAGCGCCGTGGCGCGCTGATCACAGGCCGACGGTAGCCCGGAAGATCTTCGTCGGCTCGTGCGCGAGCAGCCGGATAGGACCATCGTCGGCGGCCACCCAGCAGGCGGCGCCACGGGTCAGCGTCAGCACCCCCGACTTTCCGTGCACCGCGGTCGAACCCTCGATGCACAACAGAATCTGCGGACCGTCGTGTCGCGACGGCACATCGACCTCGTGACCGATCTGGTCGTCACCAAGAGTGAGCATGGACGCCGCGAATTCGACGGTCGGCGTGTCGTAGAACGACGCCAGTCCATCCGGATGAGTCTCAGCACGCAGCTGTGACTCGGTAGTCGGGTTGAAATTCAGAACCCGCAGCAACTCGGGAACATCGACGTGCTTGGGAGTCAAGCCACCACGTAACACGTTGTCGGAGTTGGCCATTACCTCTAGGCCCACACCACGCAAATAGGCGTGCAGGTTTCCGGCCGACAAGAAAATCCCCTCGCCGGGCCCCAACGTGATCCGGTTGAGCAGCAGCGCGGCCAGCACACCGGCATCGCCGGGATACCGCTCACCGAGCTCCAGCACGGTCTTCGCTTCGGCCGCGAATTCCGTTGCGCCCGAACTCACGTAGTTGATGGCGCCGTCCAGCACTGCGCTCACCAGAACATCGATGTCGGGCTGCGGCGCGGTGATCCAGGTGGTGAACAACGCGCGCAGTCCGTCAGCGTCGGACTGGTCGTTGAGCAACTCGATGAACGGGTCCAGGTCGGACACCGCCAGGGCCCGCAACAGCTCGATGGTCTGGGCCGCGGGACGGAAGCCTGCCAGCGCCTCAAACTGATGCAGTGCCACCAACAGCTCGGGTTTATGGCTGGCGTCTCGATAGTTGCGCACCGGCGATTTGACCGGGATGCCGAGGCGTTCCTCGCGTAGGTATCCCTCGGCGGCTTGTTCGGCGCTGGGGTGCGCCTGCAGCGACAGTGGTTCGTCGGCGGCCAGCACCTTGAGCAGGAACGGAAGCGCATCGCCGAACCGGGCGCGGGCCGCGGCGCCGAGTTGACCTTCGGGGTCGGCGATCACCGCCTGCAGCAACGAGACTTCGCCGCCCGGCTC
>NZ_JBAPMI010000122.1:0-8683 GCF_049278535.1 Mycobacterium sp.
GACGAGCACGTCGCGGCCGCTGCGCTCGCCGACGCGGGCGGTCACGCCAAGACCGCGATCGTCGTTCTGCTCGCCGGCGTCGACGCGGCCGAGGCCGCCGTCCGGCTCGACCGGGCTCGGGGACACGTGCGCGACGCGCTCGGTAGGACATGAGGGTCATCGGGTTGATGTCGGGGACGTCGATGGACGGCCTCGACGCGGTGGTGGCGGGGCTCGAGTGGGACGGCGGGGCGGTCGTGATGTCGCCGCTGCGTCATATCGAGCGGCCGTGGCCGGACGAGGTGCGCGCGCGGCTGCATGCCTCGCTGGGCCCGACGACGGCGGGCGAGCTGTGTGAGCTCGACCAGCTGATCGGGCAGGCGTCGGCGGAGCTCGCCGCCGAGCTACTGCCGGCCGAACTCGTCGTCAGCCACGGGCAGACGGTCCACCACTGGGTGCAGGACGCCGAGGCGAAGGGGACGTTGCAGCTCGGGCAGCCCGCGTGGATCGTCGAGGCGACCGGGCTGCCGGTCATCTCCGACGTCCGCGCGCGCGACATCGCCGCCGGCGGCCACGGCGCCCCGCTCGCCGCGATCCTCGACGACCTGTGGCTGCGGGGCGAGCACACCCGTGCGGCGCTCAACCTCGGCGGGATCGCGAACGTGACGATCGTCCGAAATGGCTGTGCGCCAATCGCATTCGACACCGGCCCGGCCAATTGCCTGCTCGACGAGGCGGCGCGCCGCACAACCGGCCGGCCGAGCGACGAGGACGGCCGGCTCGCCGCCAGCGGCGCGCCGGACGCGGCGCTTCTCGAAGGGATGCTCGAGGACCCCTTCTACACGCTTGCGCCGCCGAAATCGACCGGCCGCGAATACTTTCACCTAGGCGACCTGCCCGATCTCGCGCCCGAGGACCTGCTGGCGACGCTGACCGAGCTGACCGCGGTCACCGTCGCCGACGCGCTCGCGCCGTACGCGCCCGTCGAGGTCGTCGCATCCGGAGGCGGCGTTCGCAACCCTGCACTGCTCGCCGCGCTCGAGTGCCGCCTTCCGCTCACCGTCAGCGACGAGCACGGCCTGCCCGCCCAGGCCAAGGAGGCCTACCTGATGGCGTTGATCGGCTTCCTCGCCTGGTACCAGGTGCCGCTACTCACCGGACCGCACGTGCTCGGACGCATCTCGCCCGGCGACGCGCCGCTCGCGCTCCCACCGCCGGCCGGCCCGCCCACCGGCCTGCTCATCCGAACGGCGTGAGCCGATCGCCAGACTTCGTTGACCAGCGGTGAAACGATGCTGACGTGGACGATGGCAGCGGACTGACCGCGCCGGAGTTGGTCTGCGGCTCCTGCGGCGTGCAGTCCAGCCCGCCGGCGAGGTTCTGCAGCGCATGCGGCGCGAACCTCGCGCGCGCCCCCCAGTCGGCCGAGTACAAGCAAGCCACGGTGCTGTTCGCCGATGTTGTGCATTCGATGGACATCGCCGCGACGGTCGGTACCGAGCGGTTACGCGAGATCATGTCCGAGCTGCTGGACCGTTCGACAGCTGTCGTGGAGCGTTACGGCGGCACGGTCGACAAGTTCACCGGTGACGGACTCATGGCGATCTTTGGCGCGCCGACCACTTTGGAAGACCACGCCTTCCGGGCATGCCTTGCGGCTTTGGACATCCAGCACGGACTGACCAACCTGTCGGAAGACGTCAACAGCCGCGACGGCATCGCATTGCAGCTGCGGATCGGGCTGAACTCTGGCCAGGTCATCGCTGGCGAAATCGGCTCTAGCAGTGCGAGTTACACCGCCATTGGTGAACAGGTCGGCGTGGCCCAGCGGATGGAGTCCGTTGCTCCGCCTGGTGGGGTGATGCTGAGCGATTCGACAGCCAAGTTGGTGGGGAACAGCGTCGTCCTGAGCGAGCCCGAAGAAGTCCTCGTCAAAGGTGGCAAAACGCTGATCGCCAGACAGCTAATGGCCATCGGCGAGCATCAGCCACCTCGCAGCACCGAATCGAAACTGGTCGGGCGCACATGGGAATTCACGACGATCAGCGGCATCCTCGAAGAGGCGCTCGCCGGCACGGGCAGTGTCGTCAACATTGTGGGACCGGCGGGCATCGGCAAAAGCAGATTGGTCCGTGAGACTGCCACGCTTGCGAGCGGTCGCGGCGTGCCGGTGTTCGGCACCTACTGCGAATCGCATGCCAGCGACATCCCTTTTCGCGTGGTAGCCCGGATGCTGCGCGCCGCAATGGAAGTCGACGGACTCGGCGCCGACACCGCGCGTATGCACATACGTGATCGGTTTCCCTGGGCGGACCCCGAAGACCTGCTGCTGCTCGACGACCTGCTGGGAATCCCTGATGCGGACACGACGCTGCCGGAGATCGCCCCCGACGCCCGGCGGCGACGGTTGACCGCGTTGGTCAATGCCGGAGCACTGGACCGGCCGGAGGCGGCGGTCTACGTCATCGAAGATGCGCACTGGATCGACGAAATCAGCGAGTCCATGCTGGCCGAGTTCATGGCGGTCACGCCCCAAATCCCGTCGTTGGTAATGATCACCTACCGCCCGGAATACCATGGCGCGCTTAGCCGCATCCCCGGCGCTCAGACAATTGCATTGCGACCGTTGAGCGATACCCACACGCAGACGTTAACGGCTGAGCTCCTCGGCGCTGGCTCGTCGACAGGCGACTTGACGGCACAAATCTCCGGTCGCGCTGCCGGAAACCCGTTCTTTGTCGAGGAAATCGTGCGCGATCTTGCTGAACGAGGGTTACTGCGAGGACAGCCCGGTGCTTACCGACCGAGCGGTGACGTTGCGGATGTCGATGTACCGGCCACGCTGCAAGCCGCCATCGGCGCGCGCATCGATCGACTTGGGACGTCGGCGAAACAGACGCTGAATGCCGCGGCGGTCATCGGCGCGCGGTTCGACACCGATCTGCTGACCACCCTGACTCCCGACGTGGAGGTGGCGCCGCTTATCCAGGCGGACCTTGTCACTCAGGTGAGGTTCGCACCGCACGTTGAGTATGCGTTTCGCCATCCGCTGATCCGCACGGTTGCCTACGAATCTCAGCTCAAATCCGTTCGCGCACAATCGCATCGTCAGCTAGCAGGGGCCATCGAGGCGCGTGGTTCGGCGGACGAGAACGCGGCGCTGATCGCCGAACACCTTGAGTCAGCGGGAGACTTGCATGCGGCCTTCGACTGGCACATGCGCGCCGGGACCTGGTCCGCTTTTCGCGACATGCGCGCGGCGCAGACGAGTTGGCGGCGGGCTCGGCAGGTCGCTGATCGGCTACCTCACGACGACCCCGATCGCATGACCAGGGCCATCGCGCCCCGCACACTTCTGTGTGCGAATGCATACCGGACGGGCGGCAGCGGCGCCGATCCCGGCTTTGAGGAGCTGCGTGAGTTGTGTACCGCCGCACGTGATCGGCGATCCCTCGCTGTTGGGCTGTCGGGCCATGTGACGTGGCAGGACATGAAAGCGCACCGCCATGAGGCATCGCAACTCGCCGATGAACTCGTACAACTGACGGAGGAAATTGGCGATCCAACGTTGACGGTCGCGCTGTCTTTTGCCGCAATGATTGCCAAACACGAAGTTGAGAAAATGGCCGACGTGCTCCGGTTAGCCCAGCGCGTCATCGACCGCGCCGAAGGTGATCCCGCGAAAGGCAAGCTGGTCTTCGAATCTCCCTTGACGCAGGCCATCACGATGCGCGGTTTCGCCCGATGGTGCCTGGGCATCGCCGGCTGGAAGGAGGACTTCGACGATGCGATCACGACGACAAGTGCGACCATGACCGACGCAGCGACGCTTGGCGGCGTCATGTGGTTCACGTATGTCCCGGCGATCATGTACGGGGTGCTGCTGCCCGATGAGGCAGCTTTGCACGATTCCGCGGAATACCTGTCCATTGCAGAACAATCAGGCGACGACCTCGCCGTTGACTTGGCCCGAACTATTCATGGCATCGTCCTGGCATATCGGGGTGGCCCGGCGCGCCAACGCGGCTTCGAGTTACTCATCACAGAGCGAGAACGGTGCGCGAACAACCAGTTCGCCTTGACCAATCTGCCAATACTTGACGTACACCTGGCACGAGAGAAGGCGCGGACCGGCGATATCAGCGGCGCCATCGAATTGGCTCGCGCGGTCGTCGAGGATTTGTTCGACGCCGGTCAGTGCATGTGGACCGGGCTGGCCATCGGTGTTCTGGTGGAGGCACTGCTGCAACGCGGCGGTCAGGGTGACCTCGACGAGGCCGAGAGTGTCATAGGTCAATTCGCCTCTGTGCCAACAGATCCTGGATTCGTGGTGCACGAGATAACGCTGCTGCGACTGCGGGCGCTGCTGGCCCACGCCCGTGGAGAAGAGGCCACCTACCGCGACTTTCGTGACCGCTACCGCGCCATGGCGACATCGTTGGGCTTCGAGGGCCACATGAAGTGGGCCGAAGCGATGCCATGACTCAAGAAAGCGATAACCGCCCTGGCGATCTTCAGCGCCAGCTGATACGGCTCGGGCTCGTTGCGGTTGGTCAGCACGACCACCGTCATGTGCCGCTTCGGGTCGCGCGCGATCACACGAGCCTCCTACGTCACTCCGAGGCGGGGCCACTGGATTTTCGTTTCGACACCACATGCGATATCACCAGAGCCGGTGATATCGCCGGCGTATCGCATTCCGAAAAGAGTCGGCCGACCAGCACCCCGAGCAGCGCGGCCAGCCGAGCGAACATGCATCAAAGGTAGTGGTTACGCCCCTGTTTGCGCCTCGATCGGGGCTGCGACGAGACTGATCCTCATGCAGATCCCCTTCGCCGACGCGTTGCTCAGCCGCCTGGGCCGCCGCGAGGCCGGGCTCGAACTCATCGAGCAGATCGAGGACGAGGCCGTCGAATCCGTCGACGCGCCCGATCTGCTGTCCGCCGAGCCGGCCCTGCTGCTGCAGCGGATGGAAAACCGGCTGATCCGCCACCACCTCGCCGAGCCGGACGTGTTGAGCGCCGAACAGCTGCGCAAGCTGCGCTACATCCTGAACTTCGCCAGGCTCGCCGACTTCGAGCCGGGCGCCGCGGGCCCGGGCGGGGCCCGCGGCCGCGGCGATGTTTCGGTCGGCGCCGAAATCGCGCCGTGGCGGTCCCGCGTAGCCGACGCGTTGTACGGACCGCTGCGCGAGGAGCCGGATCCGGTCACGGCCCTGCAAACGGCACGAGACGCGTTGGAAGGTCTGGCCGCCGACCAGGACGACCAACGGCAAGTGCTCATCGAGCGGCACGGAAACGACTTCTCCGCAACGGAATTGGACGCCGAAGCCGGATACAAGAAACTCGTCACGGCCCTCGGCGGTGGTGGCGGTGCAGGTTTCGTCTACATCGGCGGCATGCAGCGACTGCTGGAGGCCGGCCAGCTGCCCGACTACATGATCGGCGCATCGATTGGGTCGATTCTGGGCAGCCTGGTGAGTCGTGAGTTGCCGGTGCCGATCGAGGAGTACGTCGCCTGGGCGAAAACGGTGTCCTACCGCGCCATCCTCGGACCCGAGCGGCTGCGCCGCCGCCACGGCCTGGCCGGGATGTTCGCGTTGCGCTTCGACCAGTTCGCCGGCGCCATGCTCAGCCGCGAAGATGGCCAACGAATGCGCATGTCGGACTTGGCGATTCCGTTCGACGTGGTGGTCGCCGGAGTGCGCAGGCAACCGTATACGGCGCTGCCGTCGCGGTTCCGCCGTCCGGCACTGGCGGCACTGCAGATGCGCTCGGTTCCGTTTCGCCCGATCGGCGTCGGCCCGGTGGTGGGCGCCCGGATGTGGCAAGTGGCCGCCTTCATCGACCTGCGGGTCGTCAAGCCCATCATCGTCAGCGATGACGCCCCCGAGCGCGACTTCGACGTCGTCGATGCCGCATCGTTCTCCGCGGCCATTCCCGGTGTGCTGCACCATGAAACGACCGACCCCCGGATGATCCCCATCCTCGACGATCTCTTCGAAGAGGAAGACATCGCGGCCCTCGTCGACGGAGGCACGGCCAGCAACGTCCCGATCGAAATGGCGTGGAAGCGGGTCCGCGACGGCAGGCTCGGCACCCGTAACGCCTGCTATCTGGCATTCGATTGCTTTCACCCGCAATGGGATCCGCGCAACCTCTGGCTGGTGCCGATCACCCAGGCGATCCAGCTGCAGATGGTGCGCAACCTGCCCTATGCCGACCATCTCGTCCGGTTCGGGCCGACCCTGTCGCCGGTGAATCTGGCTCCATCGGCCGCATCCATCGACCGCGCGAGCCGATGGGGGCGCGAAAGCGTCGAGAAGGCGATCCCGGTGACGACGGCGCTGTTGGAGCCGACGTGGTGGGAAGGCGATAGCCCGCCGGTCGTCAAGCCGAAGACACCGCCGAAGTCGGTCGCGTCGCCGATGAGCGCGGTGATGGCCGCAATCCAGCTGCCGACGAGCCGGTTGGCCCAGTTGCGCGACCGCTACCTGACGTGATGTCCGCTAAGGGGAACACATGACCACACCACCGCTACCGGTTTGGTATCCGGGCCGCAGTGGCGTACCCGGCATTGCCGTGGCATCGCTGCAGCCGCAAGATGATCCGTTCTACGCCTACACCGGCTCCACGCCGCTGGACAACATCGCACCGGGAACGGTGTTGAACACTCGCCGCTTTCACTACCACCTGTTCGGCTTCCCGACCTTGCTCGAGACCACCCAGCTGCTCTACCGGTCGACCAGCCAGACCGGCAAGCCGACGATTAATGTCACCTCGATCATCAAGCCTCCGTTCCAGTTCGACGCGACGAAGGTGATCTCGTATCAGTCCGCCTACGACTCGCTCAACCGCAACGACGAACCGTCCTACGCGATTTGGGGTGGACTCAGACTCGGCGGCGTCATCCCCAACGTAGAAGCGCTGGTCTTCGGCCCGCTCCTCGCCGAGGGGTACACGGTGATCGTTCCTGACACCGAGGGCCAGCGGGCCGACTTCGCCGCGGGGCCCGAGTACGGCATGAACACGCTCAATTCGATCCGCGCCGCGGTCCATTCGGCGACCATCCCGAACGACGCGAAGGTGGCGATGCTCGGATACTCCGGCGGCGCGATCGCCACCGAGTGGGCTGCCGAGCTTGCGCCCAGCTACGCACCCGACGCCAACCAGCACCTGATCGGCGCGGCGATAGGTGGCGTGCTGGTCCACCCGGCGCACAATTTGCACTACGTCGAGGGGACCGGGTTCTGGGCCGGCGTCATGGCGATGGCACTCGTCGGGATCGCGCGCGCATTCGAGATCGAGACCGAGCTGGCGCATTACTTGAGTCCCAACGGCGCGAGGATCTTTCACGAGATGCAAACCGCGTCGATCGTCAACGTGCTGGGTCAGTATCCCGGTCTGGCGTGGAGAGATCTGGTCAGCCCCGATTACCCGACTCCGGAGCACCTGTCGCTCTACGTCCGCTGCGCTAACAAGCTGATCATGGGGACTGGCGGTACGCCGACAATCCCGCTGTTCATCGGTCAGGGTGCCCACGGTGAGCTCGAGGGCACCCCGGGCAACAAGAAGGACATCGGCGCCGGCGACGGCGTGATGATTGCCGGCGATGTGCGCACGCTCGCTCGCCATTACTGCGCCAAGGGCGCAACCGTGTACTACGAGGAGTACGCCGGGCTCAGCCACATCTGGAGCGTCCCCATCTGGCTGCACGGCGCGACCGCGTGGATCAGACAGCGTTTCGCCGGCCTGCCGGCTCCGCAGAACTGTTCGTCAATCCGGGAGGGCAATTCACTCGCGCCCATTTCGGTTCCGCCCCCGCCCAGCTCTGCTACCTGAAGCCGTTCACCGATCATCTCGTCCCGTCGATCGGGCTACGCTGGCACAGGTACGCAGCGACAATGGCTCCCTTTTATCCCGGTCCGGTCTACGAGGCCTGGCCAGAAAGGCATCTGCGCGAACAGCCATCGCTGTTGGAATCGCCGTGCTGATGCTCGCGGTAGCGGCCTCGGCCCGGTACACAATGAGTCGCGAGAGAATGCCCGCAGTGAGCCGCGAGGGAATGCCAACTCCCACAACCGAATTCGCAACTGTCTCACAGCTTATGAACGACGCGATCGCGGCACAGAAGCTGCCAGGTGGTGTGGTCGTGATCGGGCATGGCGGCAGGATCGCCTTCGAGCGGGCCTATGGGTCGCGCAAGCTCGCCGGCGAACCGGGTCTGGGCGGCTCACCCGCAGCCGCCGAGCCGATGACCGAAGAGACAATTTTCGATATCGCCTCGTTGACGAAGCCTCTGGCAACAGCAACTGCCGTGATGCAGCTCTATGAACAAGGCATGGTGCAGTTCGACGATCCCGTGCAGAAATATCTGCCCGAGTTCAATACGGAGAACGATCCTCGGCGTGCACAGGTCACGGTCCGCCTGTTGCTGACGCACACTTCTGGCGAACCGATAGACGTCAACCTCGGAGATCCATGGGGACTGGAGGCGGCCGACAAAGCAGAAGGCGTTCATCGTGCGCTCACCACGCCGCTACAGTCAGCCCCCAGTGAGGAATTCCGCTACTCCGACATCAACTACATCCTGCTCGGCGCGCTGATCGAAAGACTGACCGGCGAACCAGAAGACGAATATGTTCAGCGGAACATCTTTGCCCCGCTTGGCATGCACGACACCCGCTACCTTCCACCTGCCAAAG
>NZ_JBAPMI010000123.1:0-9214 GCF_049278535.1 Mycobacterium sp.
GGTGTGGTCGAATGGGCGCCCGAGGAATCCGAATTCACGGTGGGAGATCGGGTTTCGGCATTCGGGATACTTGGCGGCTTCGCCGAGCAGGTGCTTGCACCGGCGGCCAACGTGACCCGCAGCCCCGTCGAACTCGACGACGCCCAAGCGGTGTCGCTGCTGGTGAACTACAACACCATGTATTTCGCGCTGGCCCGCCGGGCCGCCATGCGGCGAGGCGACAGCGTGCTGGTGCTGGGTTCGGCGGGCGGGGTGGGCACCGCGGCCATCCAGGTGGCCAGGGCGATGGGTGCGAGCAAGGTCATCGCGGTGGTACATCGCACGGGCGCAACGGATTTCGTCGCGTCACTGGGCGCCGATGTGGTGCTGCCGCTGACCGACGGTTGGGCTCAGGCGGTCCGCGAACACACCGACGGCCGGGGCGTGGACATCGTTGTCGACCCGGTCGGTGGCGAGGCCTTCGACGATGCCGTGCGAGTGCTGGCCATCGACGGCAAGCTACTGGTCATCGGCTTTGCCGCCGGTGCGATCCCGACGGTCAAGGTCAACCGACTGCTGCTGCGCAACGTCGGCGTGCTCGGCGTGGCCTGGGGTGAGTATCTGCATCAGGTGCCCGGTTCGGCGGGGCTGTTCGCCTCGGGCCTGAACCAACTGGTGTCGGCAGGATTGAAACCACCACCGCCGCAGCGGTATCCGCTGTCGCAGGGTCGTGACGCGCTGCAATCCCTGGCCGACGGCCGGGTGTTCGGCAAAGTCGTGCTCGAGCCCTGACAGCGCAGCTCCCTCTTAGAAAGGCGCCGCACCCCTCAATGGTGGCGGCGCCTTTCCATCCCGCCTGTACTAGAACGCACTCGAGAATGCGGCGGCGATTTCAGAGATCGTGTTTTGCAAGACCTCGAACTCAAAGCCCCCGGCCAGCGTGACCAACGCGGTGTCCGCCGCAAGCGGCAGGCCGAGAGCGTCGAGCAGGCCGCCGCCGTTGGCCAGGGTCTCCGTGAACAGCGAGACGTCATAAGCGGGCATGCTGGTCACCAACGAGTTGATGATGTCGGCCGTCGGTAGCAGCGCGGAGTACGCCGCCGACGATGCGGATGTGAGCGCATTGATGAGGTCGGTCAGCGCCCCTGACGGGTCGGCGGCGAGGCCGGCATGCACTGCTGCCATTGCCTCGGCGATGCTCTGCCCCGCCGATCCCGGGTCGAGCGTCGACGCGTAGGGGTCGACGCCGTTTATCAAGTTCTGGAAGCCTTCCTTGGTGTCGGCGATGAGCGTGGTGAACACGTCCTTCACGCTGACGTCAGGGAAGAGCCCGAACGGGGTGTTTATGTCGGCCGGCGAACCAGCGTCCACGGAGTAACCGAGAGTTCCGTCGCCGTAGCCCAGGTTGATCAGATACGTCAGGTCGGGTCCCAGCAACTCCTGCAGCGGCGTCGGCAGCAGCGCGACGAGTGGTGCGGTTTCGCCGATCATGTAGTAATTGGTCAGGCTGTCGGTTGCGCCGTCCGCCAAGGAGCCCGGCAGCAGAGTCGCACCGGCGATCTCTCCGCCTGTCGGGCCGCTTCCGTCGATGCCAGCGTTCAGGTAGGTGCCGTGAATCGTGGCGATACCCAGGAACGCGTTGAGATCGGACAGGAAGTTCAGCGGGTAGCGCGGGAAGTCGGTGAAGCCGTCGTATTCCAACGAGTAGATGTTGGTGACGTAGTCGTCGGCCGGGGTGAAGCTGTCAAACGACACACCCAGCGCGGGCAGACTCAACGGGTCAGACACCACGTGGCCGGACGACAGCGTGAAGCCGTCGAAGCGTGAGAGCAGACCGCCGTTGGGGTTGCTGGGGTCACCGAGCAGCAGGAACTGCGGGTCCAGTGCTCCCGTGTGCTGCGCTCCGGTGGGGTCGAGTTGCTGCATGACGTAGCTGGAGATCGTCGAGCTCTGCGAATAGCCGAACACGATTGGCGTCTCCCCGGCGTTCTGCTCGGCCGCGATCGTGCTTTCCAGAATCTGCATGCCCTGGCCTACCGAGGTGCTGCCTGATGGGAAGCCATTGGCATCGGAGGGGTAGTTGAGCTCCAGAGTGTGCACGCCGGTTAGCGGATACAGACCTTCGGGCGTGAACAGGCCGTTTCCAAAAAATCCTGGTGAACCCGGGTCGGTTGACGTGGCCTGGTAAAAGGTGATGTCAGGGTACAGCGGGCCGTGCGGGATGCCCGGGTTGTTCAGGTACAGCGCGTCAGCAGCTCCGACATAGGTCGGGCCGGGGATGGGTAGGCCGCTGCCGCCCATGACTAGGCCGATGTCGTCCTCGGTGTCGGCGTGCGCGTAACTGGAGTTCATCATCGCCGCGAGGCTCAGGACACCCGCACCAGCTGTGGCGACCATTCCCAGGCCCATAAGACGAACCGTGCGAGCTGACATTTTGCGACCTTTCGGGGCTCTGGGCTCTTGGTCGTCAGGGCTTTTACGCGGCCCCGGCGGCGCGGGTATTCAACATATGTTCTACTCCCTTTGCGGGGCACTGTCTGAGAAATACACAGGTTTTCGTTGGCTAAAATTAAGTTTCCGAAGGATGGGGTGCCAAATCTCAAACGTCTCAGCAATCCCTGCAGCCACTAGCTGAGGTGGGTTGCTCTTTTCAAAACGAGAGCGCGGGTGATATCGCAGGCGATCACGTTTCGAGAAGCGCGCCGCGCCTCAACTCGGGGGACTCAGCCCAACAGTGCCTGGCGCAGCCGGTTGATGTCGGCTTCGGTGATGTCCGCGCTGCGGAAGTATCCGTCGAGCGAGCCGAAGTTGTCGTCGATGGTCCGCCGTGCGGCGTCGAGGTATTCCGCGCGCACCCCGAGCACCTCTTCGGACAGGCGCGCTTCGGTGATTGACATCAGTTCCGGCGTCATGTCGACGTCGGCCCGCTGCCGGATCGCGTCCAGGATCCGCTCCCGTAAATGCGGGACGGCCTGATTGCTGCGCAGGAAGTCGGTCACGATCGCATCGCGATCGACACCGGCGGCCTCCAACACCAATGCGACGGTGAAGCCGGTGCGGTCCTTGCCGGCGAAACAGTGCGCGAGCACAGTGCGCCCGTCAGCCAGCAGATTGACGACGCGGTGTAGCGCGTGCTGGGCTCCGGGGTAGGTGGGGAACCGGCTGTACTCGTCGACCATGTAGCGGGTGGCCGCCTGGCTGACCGGCTCGTCATCGGGCTTGTCTTCCAATAGCCGCTTGAATGCGTGTTCATGGGGTGCTTCGCCGTCCGGGTTGACCTCGTCGGGCGCCAGGTCCGGGATGGGCAATAGGTGGATGTCGACACCGCCCGGCACCAGTCCGGGGCCGTGGCGCAATACCTCACTGCGCGAACGCAAGTCGGCGACATCGGTGATGCCCAAGCGGCGCAACTCGTCGCGGCCTTCGTCGCCCAGCTCACTCAGTTCGCCGGAGCGGAACAGTCGGCCGGGTTGTAGTACACCGGTGGTGTCGGCGACGTCGCGAAAGTTCCAGGCGCCCTGCAGATCTCGCAGTCCGGTCGTCATCTAGGTGACCGCCGCAGCGAAAGCGCTTTTCTCCCGGCCGATCTCAGCGCGCGCGATGGAACGCATATGCACCTCGTCCGGCCCGTCGAAGATACGCATCGCGCGCTGCCAGGCGTAGAGCCGGGCCAGCACCGTGTCCTCGCTGACGCCGGCCGCCCCGTGCACCTGGATGGCGCGGTCGACGACATCGCAGGCCATCTGCGGGGCCACCGCCTTGATCTGGGAGACCAACAGATGGGCCGCCCGGTTGCCGTGCTGGTCGATCGTCCAGGCCGCTTTCTCGCACAGCAGCCTGGCTTGATCGATTTCGTTGCGGGACTTGGCAATTGCATGCTGAACCATGCCCTGGTCGGCCAGCGGCCGGCCGAAAGCGATCCGGGTGTTCGCCCGGTTCACCATCAAGGCCAGCGCGCGTTCGGCTCCACCCAGTGCGCGCATGCAGTGGTGGATGCGTCCCGGGCCGAGGCGCGCCTGGGCGATCGCGAAGCCGGAGCCCTCCTCGCCGAGCAAGTTGGTGGTCGGCACCCGGACGTTGTCGTAGATGATTTCGCAGTGCCCGGGTTGGTCCTGGTAGCCGAACACCGATGTCGAGCGGACCACTGTCACGCCAGGTGTGTCGATCGGGACCAGGACCATCGACTGCTGCTGGTGGCTCGCCGCCTCAGGGTTAGTGCGGCCCATGACAATCAGGATCTTGCAGCGTGGGTCCGCGGCGCCCGACGTCCACCACTTGCGCCCGTTGATCACGTAGTCGGCGCCGTCGCGCACGATCGAAGTCTCGATGTTGCGGGCGTCGCTGCTGGCGACCGCGGGTTCGGTCATCGAGAAGCCGCTGCGGATCTCGCCGTTGAGCAACGGCTCGAGCCATTGCTTGCGCTGCTCCTCGGTGGCGAACAGGTGCAGCGTCTCCATGTTGCCGGTGTCCGGTGCCGCGCAGTTGATCGCCTCGGGCGCGATCTCCAGGCTCCATCCGGTCAGCTCGGCGAGCGGGGCGTAGTCGAGGTTGGTCAGCCCGGATTCGGCCGGCAGGAACAGGTTCCACAGACCGGCGGCCTTGGCCTTGACCTTCAGCTCCTCGATGATCGGCGGAACGGTGTGGTCGCTCGGGCCGACTTCTTCGCGGTACTTGTCGTACTCCGCCTCGGCGGGGAAGACGTAATCGGTGATGAACTCGCTCAGCCGCTTGTGGTAGTCGCTTGCTTTGGCTGACATCGCGAAGTCCATGACCGTCACGATAAGCCACCCGTGACGAGGCCACACCGGGGGCGCAAGATGAACGCCATGACCGACGCCCGCCCGCCGCTGCCACCGTTCACATTGGAGACCGCGATCCAAAAGGTTCAGGCCGCTGAGGACGCGTGGAACAGCCGGGATCCGCAGCGGGTGAGTCTGGGTTACACCGTCGATTCGCAGTGGCGAAACCGTGGGGAACACATCGTCGGCCGTGCGGCGATCGTGGCGTTCTTGACCGGGAAATGGCAGCGCGAGCTCGACTACGCCCTGCGTAAGAGTCTGTGGAGCTTTCACGACAACCGCATCGCGGTCCGGTTTCAGTACGAGTGCCGCGACGCCTCCGGACAGTGGTGGCGCAGCTACGGCAACGAATTGTGGGAGTTCGACCAGGCCGGGCTGATGGGTCGGCGCGAGGCCAGCATCAACGACGTCGCGATCGACGAGTCCCAGCGCCGTTACTTCGGCCCACGGGCCCCGGCGGAACACGGCCGGGACTTTCCACTTTGGTGACCTTGGCCTCCGGTGACTCCTCCCGCCTCGGGGAGGCGGGAGGAGCAGCCGGTCGATCAGGTTAGGGTTGTTGCCGATCTACCGGGGTTAGGGAGTACAGGAAGTAGATGCGGACGCCATGACACAAACGCAGACGACGGTCGGCGTGGTTGCCGAGTCGGGGGCCGACGAGCGACGGGTCGCGCTGGTCCCGAAGGCAATCGCGCCGCTGGTGAAAAGCGGCGTCGCGGTCGTAGTGCAGTCGGGTGCCGGCGAGCGCGCGCTGCTTCCCGACGCGTTGTACACCGAGGCCGGGGCCACCATCGGCGATGCCTGGTCGGCCGACGTCGTCGTCAAAGTCGCTCCGCCGACCGCTGACGAGGTCGCCAAGTTGCACAACGGCCAGACGCTGATCGGTTTCCTGGCCCCCCGCAACGCCGACAACGCGATCGGCTCGCTGAAGCAGGCCGGCGTGCAGGCGTTCGCCTTGGAGGCCATTCCCCGGATCTCCCGCGCGCAGGCGATGGACGCGTTGTCGTCGCAGGGCAACGTCGCCGGATACAAGGCGGTGTTGCTGGCCGCTTCGGAGTCGACCCGGTTCTTCCCGATGCTGACCACCGCGGCCGGCACCGTGAAGCCGGCCACCGTGCTGGTCCTCGGCGTTGGCGTGGCCGGGCTGCAGGCCTTGGCGACGGCGAAACGGCTGGGTGGGCGCACCACCGGCTACGACGTTCGGCCCGAGGTGGCCGACCAGGTCCGCTCGGTCGGTGCACAGTGGCTGGACATCGGCATCGACGCCGCGGGTGAAGGCGGCTACGCCCGCGAGCTCACCGACGAGGAACGCGCCCAGCAGCAGAAGGCGCTGGAGGACGCGATCAGCGGGTTCGACGTGGTGATCACCACCGCGCTGGTCCCGGGCCGTCCGGCACCCAAGCTGGTCACCGCTGCCGCCGTCGAGGCGATGAAGCCGGGCAGCGTGGTCGTCGACCTGGCCGGCGAAACCGGCGGCAACTGCGAGCTCACCGAGCCCGGCCAGACCGTCGTCAAGCACGACGTCACCATCGCCTCGCCGCTGAACCTGCCGGCAACCATGCCCGAGCACGCCAGCGAGCTCTACAGCAAGAACATCACCGCGCTGCTGGACCTGTTGATCAAGGACGGCTCGCTGGCCCCGGACTTCGACGACGAAGTCATCGCGGATTCATGTGTCACCCGCGGAGCCGGCGACGAAGCAGAGCGCAGCGATGCGGAGGAGCGGCGCGACGTTGGAGAGGACTCCTAAATGCACGGGATGTATGACGAACTTCTGTCGAACTTGGCGATCCTGGTGTTGTCGGGATTCGTCGGGTTCGCGGTGATCTCGAAAGTGCCCAACACGCTGCACACCCCACTGATGTCGGGGACCAACGCCATCCACGGCATCGTCGTGCTCGGCGCGCTGGTGGTTTTCGGCGAGGTTGAGCACCCGACGCTGGCGGTGCAGATCATCCTGTTCGTGGCCGTGGTCTTCGGCACGCTGAACGTCATCGGCGGCTTCATCGTCACCGACCGGATGCTCGGCATGTTCAAGGGCAAGAAGCCTGCCAAGACGCAAGAGGTCGCCAAATGAACTACCTGGTGATCGGCCTCTACGTCATCTCGTTCGGACTTTTCATCTACGGCTTGATGGGCCTGACCGGGCCCAAGACCGCGGTGCGCGGCAACCTGATCGCCGCGGTCGGCATGGCGCTGGCCGTGACAGCGACGCTGATCAAGATCCGGCATACCGACCAATGGCCGCTGATCATCGGCGGACTGGTCGTCGGCATCGTGCTGGGCGTCCCGCCGGCCCGGTTGACCAAGATGACCGCCATGCCGCAGCTGGTGGCGTTCTTCAACGGCGTCGGCGGTGGCACGGTCGCCCTGATCGCGCTCGCGGAATTCATTGAGACGCATGGATTTTCGGCGTTCGAGCACCACGAGTCGCCGACGGCGCACATCGTCGTCGCGTCGCTGTTCGCTGCGATCGTCGGGTCGATCTCGTTCTGGGGCTCGATCATCGCGTTCGGCAAGCTGCAGGAGATCATCTCCAGTGCGCCGATCGGTCTGGGCAAGGCTCAGCAATTGGTCAACCTGCTGCTGCTGGCCGGATCGATCGTCGCCGCGGTAGTCATCGGGGTGCACGCGCACCCGGGCAGTGGCGGAGCCTCGCTCTGGTGGATGATCGGCCTCCTGGCCGCCGCCGCGGTGCTGGGCCTGATGGTGGTGCTGCCGATCGGCGGCGCGGACATGCCCGTGGTGATCTCTCTGCTCAACGCGATGACCGGTCTGTCGGCCGCCGCCGCGGGCCTGGCGCTGAACAACACCGCGATGATCGTCGCGGGCATGATCGTCGGCGCCTCCGGTTCGATCCTGACCAACCTGATGGCCAAGGCGATGAACCGGTCCATCCCGGCGATCGTCGCCGGCGGGTTCGGCGGTGGCGGCGTGGCGCCCGGCGGCGGCGACAGTGGCGACAAGGTCGTCAAGTCGACATCGGCAGCCGACGCCGCGATCCAGATGGCTTACGCCAACCAGGTGATCGTCGTCCCGGGCTACGGGCTCGCCGTGGCGCAGGCCCAGCACGCCGTCAAGGACATGGCCACGCTGCTGGAGGACAAGGGTGTCGCGGTGAAGTATGCGATCCACCCGGTCGCCGGCCGGATGCCCGGACACATGAACGTGCTGCTGGCCGAGGCCGAGGTCGACTATGACGCGATGAAGGACATGGACGACATCAACGACGAGTTCGGCCGGACCGACGTCGCGATTGTCATCGGCGCCAACGACGTCACCAATCCGGCGGCCCGCAACGACGCGTCCAGCCCGATCTACGGCATGCCGATCCTCAACGTGGACAAGGCCAGGTCGGTGATCGTGCTCAAGCGGTCGATGAACTCCGGGTTCGCCGGCATCGACAACCCGCTTTTCTATGGCGAAGGCACCACGATGTTGTTCGGTGACGCGAAGAAGTCGGTGTCCGAGGTCGCGGAAGAACTGAAGGCGCTCTAACCGGCCCGGTGGTTATACGGGCGGGTAGGCCGGCGGCGGGTAGCCCTGGCCGTCGGTGACGCCACGCAGGCCCCACGGCAGGTACTTGAAATAGAACTCGAGTTCGTCGGAAAAGTCGTAGCTGGGATCAGGATCCGGTTGCATCTGACTACCTCCCGAGTCGGTACGCGTTTCATGCAGGAGTCTAGTCCCGGCGGGCAACGCGCAACAGTGAACTGTCGTGTTGCCTAGACTACCCAACTAGTTGATTGACTCCGGGTAGGTCCCGGACTGCCGATAGCGAGTAGACATGCCATCCGAGAACGGGCTCACCCGCCGCGAGGAGCTGCTGGTTGTAGCCACCAAGTTGTTCGCCGCCCGGGGCTATCACGGCACCCGGATGGACGACGTCGCCGACGTCGTCGGGCTGAACAAAGCCACCGTCTACCACTATTACGCCAGTAAGTCGCTGATCCTGTACGACATCTATCAGCAGGCCGCCGAGCGCACCCTGGCCGCCGTGCACGACGATCCGACCATGTCGGCGCGCGAGGCGCTGTACCAGTACACCGTGCGGCTGCTCAACCAGATCGCCGCCAACCCCGAGGGCGCAGCGGTGTACTTCCAGGAGCAGCCCTACATCACCGAATGGTTCACCGAGGAGCAGGTTGCGGCGGTCCGGGAGAAGGAAACCCAGGTCTACGAGCACGTGCACGGCCTCATCGACCGGGGCATCTCCAGCGGAGAGTTCTACGAGTGCGACTCGCACGTCCTGGCGCTGGGCTACATCGGCATGACGCTCGGTGC
The DNA here is from genome assembly GCF_049278535.1 of Mycobacterium sp. Classification (GTDB taxonomy): domain Bacteria; phylum Actinomycetota; class Actinomycetes; order Mycobacteriales; family Mycobacteriaceae; genus Mycobacterium. Next base: position 9,063 of record NZ_JBAPMI010000123.1, read on the forward strand.
CTACCGCTGGCTGCGACCGAGCGGGCGGCGCAGCGCCAAGGAGATCGCCGCCGAATTCAGCACGGCCCTGCTGCGCGGCCTGATTCGCGACGAGGCGGTCCGGGTGGACTCGCCGCTGGGCACACCCAGGACGGAGACCGTCGCACCATGAC
>NZ_JBAPMI010000124.1:0-11255 GCF_049278535.1 Mycobacterium sp.
GTCTCGGTGCTCGCGATGCTGCAGATGGTCGACGCCGGCTATCAGTGCGCACTGCTGGCGCCGACGGAAGTCCTTGCTGCACAGCATCTTCGATCCATCAGCGACGTGCTCGGTCCGCTGGCGATGGGTGGCCAGCTGGGCGGCGACGACAATGCCACCCGGTTGGCGCTGCTCACCGGCTCGATGTCGCAGGCCCAGAAGAAGCAAGTCCGCGCCGAGATCGCCGGCGCCGAAGTCGGCATCGTGGTCGGCACACACGCGCTGCTGCAGGATGCGGTCGAGTTCGACCGGCTCGGCATGGTGGTCGTCGACGAGCAGCACCGCTTCGGGGTGGAGCAACGAGACCAGTTGCGGGCCAAGGCGCCTGCCGGCATCACGCCGCATCTACTGGTGATGACCGCAACCCCGATACCACGGACCGTCGCCCTGACCGTCTACGGCGACCTGGAGACGTCGACGCTGCGCGAACTTCCCCGCGGCCGCCAACCGATCACCACGACCGCGATATTCGTCAACGACAAACCGGCCTGGTTGGACCGCGCCTGGGATCGGATCATCGAGGAAGTCGGCGAGGGGCGGCAGGCCTACGTGGTGGCGCCGAGGATCGACGATTCCGACAGCGGCGGCCAGACCGAGAAGGACCAAAGGCCCTCGGCCACAGTCGAAGAGCTCTATGCGCGGCTAGGTAGCGATCAGCTGTCCGGTCTTCGGTTGGGGCTCATGCACGGGCGGCTGACCGGTGACGAGAAGGACGCCGTGATGGCGGCGTTTCGCGCCCGCGAGATCGATGTGCTGGTGTGCACCACGGTGATCGAAGTCGGCGTCGACGTTCCGAATGCGACGGTGATGCTGGTGATGGACGCCGACCGTTTCGGCATCAGCCAGCTACACCAGTTGCGCGGCCGTATCGGTAGGGGCGAACACGCCAGCATCTGTCTGCTGGCCAGTTGGATGACGCCGCACTCGCGGGCGGGCCGGCGGCTGAGCGCGGTTGCCGGCACGCTCGACGGGTTCGCGCTCGCCGACTTGGATCTACGGGAACGCCGTGAGGGAGATGTGTTGGGCCGCAGCCAGTCCGGTCGGGCGATCACGCTGCGGCTGCTGTCGCTGATCGATCATCGGGACGTCATCGAGGCGGCTCGCGATTTCTGCGAGCGGGCCTACGACGACCAGTCCGTGCATCCCGGATTGGCACTACTGGCCGCACCTTTCACCGGTAGTGAACGCATCGAATTCCTGGACAAGTCATGACCCGCAAAGTGTTGTTCTGGCTCTCGACGGCCGCGGTGCTCGCGGTGCTGGTCGCCTATCAGGTAGTGGTCACGTCGGCGGGGGAGCGTGACAGGGAGTTCGCTGCCCGGGCCGACGTGCCGACGTTGCAGCCCGGGGTCGATGCGTTGAGCGGAATCACGGTGGTGCCGCTGCGAATTCATCGCTACGACTACCGGAGAGCCGCTTTTGGCGAGGCCTGGACCGACGACAACGATGCGCCCGGCGGGCACAACGGATGCGATACCCGTGACGACGTCCTCAATCGCGACCTGGTCGACAAGACCTTCGTCTGGACCAAACATTGCCCTGATGCCGTCGAGACCGGGACCTTGCACGACCCGTACACCAGTGCCGTCATCAACTTTCACCGTGGCGCGAAAGTGGGTGAGGCGGTGCAGATCGACCACATCGTTCCGTTGGCGCTGGCCTGGGACATGGCGGCCTATGACTGGCCGGTCGAACAGCGGGTCCGGTTCGCCAACGACCCGGCGAATCTCCTTGCGGTACAAGGCCAGGCAAACCAGGACAAAGAAGATTCGCAGCCGGCGTTGTGGATGCCGCCGAACCACGCGTTCTGGTGTCAGTACGCGATGCAGTACATCGCGGTGTCACGTGGGTACGGGCTTCCCGTCGATCTGGTGACGAGCAACGTCCTGCGTCAGGCCGCAGCGGGCTGCCCGACCGGATAGCGACTTAGAGGCCGGTGTAGGTGAGCGGGTCCTCGCGCACCCGGGTGCCATCGTTGAGCCCGTTGAGGGCTTCCATGTGTTCGGTGGTCAACTCGAAATCGAAGACATCGAAATTGCCGGCGATCCGCTCGGGATTGCCGGACCGTGGAATCACCACATTGCCAAGCTGAATGCTCCACCGGATCAACACCTGTGCGGGGGTGCGGTCGTATTCGGCGGCGACCGACGTCACCGTTGGGTTGTCCAGCAGCCGGCCGACCGCCAGTGGGCTGTAGGCCTCGGTGACGATGTTGCGCTGGGCGTTAACGGCGCGCAGCTCGGCCTGGTTGAGCAGCGGGTGCAGCTCGATCTGGTTGACCGCGGGGGTGACGTAGGACAGGTCGATAACGGTGTCCAGGAATTCCTCGTTGAAGTTGCACACCCCGATCGAGCGGGTGAGGCCGTCGCCGCGGGACTGGATCAGACCCCCGAAGGCGTCCACGTATTTACCGAGCGCTGCGATCGGCCAGTGGATAAGGAAGAGGTCGACGTAGTCCAGCCCGAGCTTCTCCAAGCTGACCTTGACCGCGTCCTGGGTGATGTTGAAACCCTGGTCGGCGTTGGCCACCTTGGTGGTGACGAACAGCTCCGCGCGGGGAATGCCGGAGGCCGCGATGGCGCGGCCGACCGCGGCTTCGTTGCCGTAGACCGCAGCGGTGTCGATCAGCCGATAACCGATCTCCAGCGCGGCGGACACGGCGCGCTCGGTTTCGTCGTCCGACAATTCCGCGACGCCGAGACCGATCACCGGCATCGTGTTCTCGTCGTTGAGTGCAATGGAGGGGACGTAGGCGCCCGACTCGCCAGTCACGTCTTTCACCTGCCTGTGAAGTCGAAGGTTCGTGGATCAGGACCGAGCCGGTTTCCATCGTCGAGCGAAGAGATTGACGCCATGTCGCTTTCGGTTAGTTCGAAATCGAACACGTCGAAGTTGCTCGCAATCCGCTCAGGGTTTACCGACTTGGGGATGACGATATTACCGAGCTGAATATGCCATCGAATCACAACCTGGGCGGGGGTTCGGCCGCAGCCCTCGGCGACCGCCGTGACGGTGGGATCGGTCAGCAATGACCCCTGCCCGAGCGGCCCCCACGCCTCGGTCGCGATTCCGAGACGGGCGTGCAGCTCCCGCAGTTCGGTCTGCGGCAGCCGGGGATGCAGCTCCACCTGGTTGACGGCCGGCACGATCCCGGTGGCGTCGACAAGAACATTGATGTGCTCGGGCTCGAAATTGCTGACCCCGATGGACCGGATCCGGCCCTGGTCGCGCAGATGGGCGAATGCCTTGAAGGTGTCGACGTACTTGTTCAGCTTGGGCATCGGCCAATGCACCAGGTAGAGGTCCAGATAATCGAGCCCTAGCCGCTTCATGCTGCCGTCGAATGCGGCCAGTGTGCTGTCGTAACCCTGCTCGGAGTTCCACAGTTTGGTGACCAAGTAAAGTTCGTCTCTGGGCACGCCGGACTCGGCAACAGCGCGGCCGGTTTCGCGTTCGTTCCGGTACGCCGCCGCGGTGTCGATGTGGCGGTATCCGGCTTGCAGCGCGACGCTCACCGCCTGCTCAGCGTCCGCGGGCGGGATCTTGAATACGCCGAATCCGACCGCGGGGATGGAATTACCGTCGTTCAGTGGGACCGAGGGACTCAAGGAACTAGTCATGACACGAAGTCTGCCAGGCACGTCGGATCAGCAGCTCAAGACCGGTGGCTGGGCCAACCGGCTGCAGAGCGCCGCCACCAGTGTCGGGCTCAAGGTGATTCCGTGGGTGCCCACCAGAGCCAAACGGTTGTTGTCGGGAGGCCGCGGGGTCACCATCGACGGCAACACGCTGGATCCCACCCTGCAGCTGGCGCTGTCCGGGCTGCGGGCGTTCGGGATGAACGGCCTGGTCCTGGGCGAAGACCCCGCCGCCTCGCGGGCTCAGCTGCGCGAGATGACTTTCGGGTTCGGCGGACCGCAGATCCATGTCGGGGTCAGCGACGTGTCGATACCTGGACCGGCCGGCCCGATCCTGGCTCGGCACTACCGTCCGGCAACGCCTGGGCCTGCGCCGATGGTGGTCTTCTACCACGGTGGCGGCTGGGTGATCGGTGACCTGGACACCCACGACCCGCTGTGCCGGCTGACCTGTCGTGACGCCGACGTTCACGTGTTGTCGATCTACTACCGGCTGGCCCCCGAACACCCGGCACCGGCCGCGGTCGACGACGCCTATGCGGCATTCAAGTGGGCGTGCGAACACGCCGAGGAACTTGGCGCCATCCCCGACAAGATCGTCGTCGGCGGCGATAGCGCCGGTGGCAACCTTGCCACCGTCGTTTCGCAGCTGGCGCGCGACGAAAACCCACAGGGCCCGCAGCCGGTGCTGCAATGGCTGCTCTATCCACGCACCGACTTCACCGCGCAGACCAGGTCGCTGACCTTGTTCGCCGATGGCTTCCTGCTCACCAAGGCCGACATCGACTGGTTCACCGAGCAGTACCTCGGCGGCTCCGGCGTCGACCCTGCGGATCCGCGGGTGTCGCCGCTGTTCGCCGATTCGTTGGCGGGGCTGCCGCCGGCGCTGATCGCGACCGCGGGCTTCGACCCGCTGCGCGACGAGGGCAACCGCTACGCGGATGCGCTGCAAGAGGCCGGGACCCGCGTCGACCTGCGCTCGATGCGATCGCTGACGCACGGGTTTGCCAGCCTGTTCCCGCTGGGCGGGGGAAGCGCGCTGGCCACCACCGAGTTGATTTCGGCATTGCGGGCCCATCTCAGCCACGTCTGACCTGGCAATAGCGACGCCGGTAGGCTTAGTCGCGATCAACGACCGCACCGCGGTCGGACCGCAAGCCGACTATCCGGAGTGAGAGCAAGCCCGTGGCCGCAAAATCAAACCGTCCAGTCAGTTACGACCTGAACGCCGCCGGGCGCCGACGCGACCTGTGGGTCAGGATCGGGCTCACCTCGATCGTGGTGCTGTTCGCCGTCGCTCTGGTCGGCTACATCGTGATCTCGCATGACAAGAAGACCGCCGCCAACGGCGCGCGGGCGATCCGGGTGACGTCGAGCAAGCTGGTCACCAAGGACGGCAGTCACGATCCGAAAGCGGTCGTGACGTTTTACGAGGACTTCCTTTGCCCGGCGTGCGGGAACTTCGAGCGAGGGTTCGGCCCGACGGTGGGCAAGCTGATCGACGACGGTGCGATCGCCGCCGACTACTACATGGTGGGCCTGCTGAGCAGGGCGCAGAACGAGGACTACTCGTCGCGTGCCGGCAACGCCGCCTACTGCGTCGGCGACGAGTCGGTCGACGCCTTCCGGCGATTCCACACCGCCTTGTACACCAAGGAGATTCAGCCTTCGGAGACCGGGACGACGTTCCCCGACAACGCGAAGCTGACCGAGCTGGCCCGCGAGGCCGGTGTGGTCGGCAAGGTCCCCGACTGCATCAAGGCGGGCAAGTACCTGCCGATGGTCGACGGGTTGGCGACCGCGTCGGGCATTCACGCCACCCCGACGGTGCGCATCAACGGACAGGACTACCAATGGACCACGCCGGACGCGTTCGTCGCCAAGATCAAAGAGATCGTCGGGGACGTTCCCGGAATTGATTCGGCTGCGACTCCAGCGGCGTCGTGACTGCCACGGCGTCAGCCAAATCTGATGGCCCGCTAGAGGAAGCGACGCCGTCAGCTGTCGCTTCAGTCGTATCAGGCACCGGCGCGTGGTGGATACTGATCGCGGGAGTGGCCGGCCTGATCGCCTCGGCGACGCTGACCGTCGAGAAGATCGAGATCCTGCTCAACCCGTCCTACGTACCCTCCTGCAACATCAACCCGATCGTTTCGTGCGGGTCGGTGATGACGACGACGCAAGCGTCGGCCCCGGGTTTTCCGAACTCGCTGATCGGGATCGGCGCATTCGCCGTCGTCATCGTCACCGGCGTGCTAGCGGTGGCGAAAGTGCCGCTGCCGCGGTGGTATTGGATCGGTATGACGCTTGGAACACTGGCCGGCGCCGGGTTCGTGCACTGGCTGATCTTCCAGAGCCTCTACCGAATCGGGGCGTTGTGCCCCTACTGCATGGTGGTATGGGTGGTGACCATCTCGCTATTGGTGGTGGTTACCTCGATCGCCTTCGGGCCGAACGGTCAAACCCGTGGTGGGGTCGTTACGCGTGAGCTGCACCGTTGGCGATGGTCGATCGCCACGATCTGGTTCACCGCTGTTTTTCTGCTGATTCTGTCCCGCTTTTGGGACTATTGGTCAACGCTGATCTGACCAACAGAGGATAGGGATAAACGTGATTTCCAAAGTGCTGGTTGCCAATCGCGGCGAGATCGCCATCCGGGCATTCCGGGCCGCCTACGAACTTGGTGTCAGCACCGTCGCTGTCTATCCCTACGAAGATCGAAACTCGTTGCACCGCCTCAAGGCTGACGAGTCCTATCAAATCGGTGACGTCGGCCACCCGGTACGCGCTTATCTGTCGGTCGGCGAGATCGTCGCCACTGCCCGCCGTGCGCGCGCTGACGCGGTGTATCCCGGATACGGCTTCTTGTCCGAGAACCCTGAGCTGGCCGCCGCATGTGCGCGATCCGGCATCACCTTCGTCGGCCCCAGCGCCGAAGTGCTTCAGCTGACCGGCAATAAGTCTCGTGCAATCGCGGCCGCGCGTGAAGCGGGCCTGCCCGTCCTTGCGTCATCGGCGCCGTCGGCATCGGTCGACGAGCTGGTATCCGCCGCGGCCGACATGCAGTTCCCGCTGTTCGTCAAAGCGGTTGCCGGCGGCGGCGGTCGCGGCATGCGACGGGTCAGCGATGCCGAGGCGCTGCCCGAGGCCATCGAGGCGGCCAGCCGGGAAGCCGAGTCGGCGTTCGGGGACTCGACGGTCTACCTCGAGCAGGCGGTGATCAACCCGCGCCACATCGAAGTGCAGATCCTGGCCGACAACCACGGCAACGTGATCCATCTCTACGAGCGGGACTGCAGTGTCCAGCGCCGGCACCAGAAGGTCGTCGAGCTGGCGCCTGCCCCCAACCTGCCGGAAGAATTGCGGGCAAAAATCTGTTCCGACGCAGTCGATTTCGCGCGCCACATCGGATACAGCTGCGCGGGCACCGTCGAATTTCTGCTCGACGAGCGCGGGCATCACGTCTTCATCGAGATGAACCCGCGTATCCAAGTCGAGCACACCGTGACCGAGGAGATCACCGACGTCGACCTGGTGTCCAGTCAGCTGCGCATCGCGTCCGGGGAATCCCTGGAAGATCTGGGCCTGAGCCAAGACAACATCCGGCCGCACGGCGCGGCACTGCAGTGCCGAATCACCACCGAAGACCCGGCCAACGGGTTCCGGCCCGACACCGGTCGGATCAGCGCCTACCGCAGCCCGGGCGGCGCCGGCATCCGGCTGGATGGCGGCACGAATCTCGGCGCCGAGATCAGCGCCCACTTCGATTCAATGCTGGTCAAGCTCACTTCTCGGGGGCGCGACTTCTCGACCGCGGTCAGCCGTGCGCGACGCGCGATCGCCGAATTCCGCATCCGTGGCGTGTCGACGAATATCCCGTTCCTGCAAGCGGTCCTGGACGATCCGGACTTCCAGGCCGGCCGCGTCACCACCTCGTTCATCGACGAGCGCCCGCAGTTGCTCACCGCCCGATCGTCGGCCGACCGCGGTACCAAGATCCTCAACTACCTGGCCGACGTCACCGTCAACAAGCCGCACGGCTCGCGACCATCGGCGGTGTATCCGCACGACAAACTGCCCGACGTCGATCTGACGAAAGCGCCACCGCCCGGTTCCAAGCAGCTGCTGATCGAATTGGGCCCAGAGGGTTTCGCGAGTTGGCTACGTGATTCGTCGGGGGTGCGGGTCACCGACACGACCTTCCGCGACGCGCATCAGTCGCTGTTGGCAACCCGGGTGCGCACCAGCGGGTTGAATATGGTTGCCCCATATCTGGCCCGGACCATGCCGCAGTTGTTGTCCGTCGAGTGCTGGGGCGGTGCGACGTACGACGTGGCGCTGCGCTTCCTCAAAGAGGATCCGTGGGAACGGTTGGCCACGCTGCGCGAAGCGATGCCTAACATCTGCCTGCAGATGCTGCTAAGGGGCCGAAACACCGTGGGCTACACCCCATATCCGGAGCTGGTCACGTCGGCGTTCATCGAGGAGGCCACGGCCACCGGCATCGATATCTTCCGGATTTTCGACGCGTTGAACAACCTTGACTCGATGCGCCCGGCGATCGACGCGGTGCGCGAAACCGGCTCGGCCATAGCCGAAGTCGCGATGTGCTACACCGGTGATCTTTCCGATCCCGGCGAGGACCTGTACACGCTGGATTACTACCTGAAGTTGGCCGACCAGATCGTGGCCGCCGGGGCGCACGTGCTGGCGGTCAAAGACATGGCCGGGCTGCTGCGGCCCCAGGCCGCACGGCAATTGGTCGGCGCACTGCGTAGCCGCTTCGACCTGCCCGTGCATGTGCACACCCACGACACTCCCGGAGGTCAGTTGGCCAGCTATATCGCTGCCTGGCAGTCGGGTGCGGACGCGGTCGACGGTGCGGCCGCTCCGATGGCGGGGACCACCAGCCAGCCGGCGCTGAGCTCGATCGTCGCGGCGGCCGCGCACACCGAGTACGACACCGGTTTGTCGCTGTCGGCGGTGTGCGCGCTCGAACCGTATTGGGAAGCGCTGCGAAAGGTGTACGCGCCGTTCGAGTCCGGGCTGCCGGGGCCGACCGGACGGGTCTATCACCACGAGATTCCCGGCGGCCAACTGTCGAATCTGCGTCAGCAGGCCATCGCGTTGGGGTTGGGGGACCGGTTCGAGGAAATCGAAGAGGCCTATGCGGGTGCCGATCGGGTGCTGGGCAGGCTGATCAAGGTCACCCCGTCCTCGAAGGTGGTGGGCGATCTGGCGCTGGCATTGGTCGGCGCCGGCCTGAGTGCCGATGAATTCGCGGCGGATCCAGGGCATTTCGACATACCGGAGTCGGTGCTTGGCTTCCTGCGCGGAGACCTGGGTGATCCGGCGGGCGGGTGGCCCGAACCCCTGCGCAGCAAAGCCCTGGCCGGCCGGGGCGAGCCGAAGGCCGTCCAGCAGTTGACCCCGGAGGACGAGAACACCCTGGGGCTGCTGGGGCAGAAACGGCAGGCCACCCTCAACCGCCTGCTGTTCCCCGGGCCGACAAAGGAATTCGAGTCCCATCGGGAGACCTACGGCGACACATCCCGGCTGTCGGCCAACCAGTTCTTCTACGGTCTGCGGCAAGGCGAGGAACACCGTGTGCAACTGGAGCCAGGTGTGGAGCTGTTGATCGGCCTCGAGGCGATCTCCGAGCCTGACGAACGCGCCATGCGAACGGTGATGTGCATCATCAACGGTCAGCTCCGGCCGGTAGAAGTGCGTGATCGCAGCATTGCCAGCACGGTTCCGGCCGCCGAGAAGGCAGATCGGGGCAATGCGAACCACGTCGCTGCACCCTTCGCCGGCGTCGTCACCGTCGGCGTCTCGGAAGGCGACAAGGTGACCGCCGGCCAGACCATCGCCACCATCGAGGCGATGAAGATGGAAGCCCCGATCACTGCGCCCACCGATGCCACCGTGGAGCGGGTGGCCGTGTCGGCCACCGCCCAGGTCGAAGGCGGGGATCTGCTGGTGGTGCTCGCCTGACGCGCATCATCGGCGGTGTCGCCGGCGGGCGGCGGATCGCGGTGCCGCCGCGGGGAACCCGGCCGACGACCGATCGGGTGCGCGAGTCGTTGTTCGGCATCCTGACTGCGCGGCTGGACCTGACCGGTCTGGCGGTGCTGGACCTGTATGCGGGTTCGGGGGCGTTGGGACTCGAGGCACTGTCGCGCGGTGCGGCCTCGGCGCTGTTCGTCGAGTCCGGTCGTCGCGCGGCAGCGGTGCTCGAACGCAACATCGCGACGCTCGGCCTGCCCGGCGCAACGTTGCGGCGCGGCCTGGCGGCAGCCGTTGTCGCTGCTGGAGCCGCGGCGCCGGTCGACCTGGTGCTGGCCGACCCGCCCTACGACGTGCCAGCGAACGAGATCGATGCGCTGCTGACCGCGCTGGCCGCGCACGGCTGGGTGAGCGAGGGCAGCGTGGCCGTGGTGGAGCGCCCGGCCGGCGGGCCAGCGCTGAACTGGCCGGTGGGCTGGCAACCCTGGCCGCAGCGGGTTTACGGCGACACCCGCTTGGAGCTGGCCGAACGGCTCTGAGCCAGCGTGTACCGTCTCGGACATGAGCGCCGCTCCTCCTCATCGCTTCGCGCTGCATCGTCGCCGACACGGGTCATGAGCGGCGCCGTTTGCCCGGGTTCTTTCGATCCGGTGACGTTGGGCCACATCGATGTCTTTGAGCGGGCTGCGGCTCAGTTCGACGAAGTGGTGGTGGCGATCCTGATCAATCCCGCCAAAAGGGGCATGTTCGACATCGATGAGCGAATTGCGATGATCGAGGAGTCCACCACCCATCTGCCCAACTTGCGCGTGCAGGCGGGCCAGGGTTTGGTCGTCGACTTCGTCAGGTCCCAGGGGATGACGGCGATCGTCAAGGGACTGCGCACCGGCACCGACTTCGAATACGAATTGCAGATGGCGCAGATGAACAAGCATGTCGCCGGCGTCGACACGTTTTTCGTGGCAACCACGCCGCGGTATTCGTTCGTATCGTCGTCGCTCGCGAAAGAGGTCGCGATGCTCGGTGGTGATGTGTCCGAACTGCTGCCCGATCCGGTGAACCGTCGGCTGGCCGCCAAACTGCGCTCGGCCAAGGAGTAATAAATCATCAGCGCGACCGGGCGAAAGCCACGGCCGCGCTGATGATCTGGTTGCGTCAGCTCTCGGCGAGCACGCTGTGCAGCGACTGCTTCGCCTCAGTGATCGCCGTCAGCACCTTTGCCCGCGCCTCGGCGAGCTTCTGCTTCTGGGCGTCGGTGCCCGACCAGTGGATGGTCCGCGCCAGCCCGGCCAGCTCGAACAGTCCCCAACGTATCTTGGCGACGTCACCGAATTTGCCGGCCGCAGCGAGCCGCGCATGGATGCTTTCGCTGCTGATGCCCTTCCACTGCAACACATTTCTGCCCAGCTCGGTCAGGGTGGCTACCCCGTCGCTTACCGTCACGAAGCCACGACCGGCCAGCTTTCCGATCGCAAGCTCAACGATTTCTTGCGGAGGTGCAAACGCACCGTCGGTCGCTTCAGAAACCCGCTGCACGATATGTTCGGCGTTCGCCGGCCCGTCGAGCAACAA
>NZ_JBAPMI010000125.1:0-4848 GCF_049278535.1 Mycobacterium sp.
GGCCACACTGCGCGCGGCCTGCCAGTCCACCAGCGACTCAGCGCCGGCTTCGGTCGCCAGCTCGATCGCGAGCTCGGAGCGTTCGGCTTTGGGCAGCGCCTGGACCACCGATACCGGCGGCCGGCTCGGCGCCACCTGCCAACGGTCCAGGACCCTGGCCCGCAGCCCGTCGCGGCCGGCTTCCTCGACGATGCAGCGGGCCAGACCGCCGGCGCCGTCGCCCAGGGTCAGCTCCTCGCCCGGGCGGATGCGTCGCACAGTGGCGGCGTGGAAGCCTTCGTCGCCGTCGACGACGGCCAGCCCACCACTTTCGGGCAGCGCGTCGATGTAGAACAGGCCGGGCAATTAGCGCCCGGTAAAGGTCTCACGCAGCCGGCTGAACAGCCCGCCGTTGCTTGCGGGGGCGTGCGTCGACCGGACCTCGGTCACGTCGCGATGGCGACGGCTCTTGAACTCGCGCAGCAGTTCGGCGTCCTGGTGCTCGAGTCGATCCGGCACCACCACGTCGACGTGCACGTGCAAGTCGCCGCGCACGCCAGAACGCAGATGCGGCATGCCGTGACCGCGGCGGGTCGTCACCGAACTGGGCTGGGTTCCCGCCGGGATGGTGATCTCGGTGAGGCCGTCGAGAATCGCGTCGACGGTCACCGTGGTGCCCAGGGCCGCGTCGACCATCGGTACCGAGATCGTGCAGTGCAGATCGTCGCCGTCGCGCACGAAGATGTCGTGCGGCTGTTCGTGAATCTCTACGTACAAGTCGCCGGCCGGTCCCCCGCCCGGCCCGACTTCGCCTTGGGCGGCCAGCCGAACCCGCATGCCGTCACCGACACCGGCGGGGATCTTGACGGTGATGTCCCGGCGGGCCTGCACGCGTCCGTCGCCGCCGCACTGGTGGCACGGGTCGGGAATGACTTCGCCGACGCCGCGGCAGGTGGGGCACGGTCGCGCGGTCATCACCTGACCGAGTAGGGACCGCTGCACGGTCTGCACCTCCCCGCGGCCACCGCAGGTGTCGCAAGACACCGGCGTCGAGTTGCCGTTCGTTCCGCGGCCCTGGCAGCGGTCGCACAGCACCGCGGTGTCGACGGTGACCTGCTTGCTGACGCCGGTGGCGCATTCGGTGAGGTCCAGTCGCATCCGCAGCAACGAGTCCGATCCCGGCCGGACCCGGCCGACCGGGCCACGCGAGGTAGCGCCGCCGCCGAAGAATGCTTCGAAGACATCGCCCAAGCCGCCGAACCCGCCGAACCCGCCGCCGGCCGACGCCGCGTTTGCCAGCGGGTCGCCGCCCATGTCGACAATGCGCCGCTTGTCCGGGTCCGACAGCACCTCGTATGCGACGCTGATCTCCTTGAACTTCGCCTGCGCGACCTCGTCGGGGTTGACGTCGGGATGCAGCTCGCGGGCCAGCTTGCGATACGCACGCTTGATCTCCGCATCGCTCGCGTTCCTGCCCACGCCGAGCAGACCGTAATAGTCGCGTGCCACGCCTGACCTTTCTTAGGCTCTTAGGCCTTGTTTGACCCAATAACGACGGCCATTAATGAATTGTGCCTGGAATGTGCGCTCATCGCGTACCCAGCACCTCGCCGATGTAGAGAGCAACCGCAGCGACACTAGCGATAGTTCCCGGATAGTCCATTCGAGTGGGCCCCAGCACACCCATGCCGCCGTAAACGGTGTCGAGAGTGCCGTAGGTGGTGGACACCACTGACGTGCCCATCATCTGCTCAGCCTCGGTCTCGTGGCCGATGCGGACGGTCACCTTGCCGGCTTCCTGCTGGGCGGCCAGTAGCCGCAAGACGACGACCTGTTCCTCGAGTGCTTCCAGGATGGATCGCAGCGACCCGCCGAAGTCGGCGGTATTGCGGGTCAGGTTGGCGGTGCCGCCCAATAGCAGCCGCTCCTCGGTGTGCTCGACCAATGACTCGAGCAACACTGTCGCCGATCGGCCGACCGCATCACTCAGGCTCTTGGACTGTCCGCCCGGGCTGCCGAGTTGAGCGGCAAGGTCGGCGACGGCGATCGACGCCGCGGCGAGCTTCTTGCCGTCCAGCGCCTGGCCGAGCATCTCGCGCAGCTGCGACAACTGGTGCTCGTCGATGACGTCGCCGAGTTCGACGACACGCTGGTCCACCCGGCCGGTATCGGTGATCACGATCATCAGCAGCCGGGCCGGGGTCAGCGCGATCACTTCCAGGTGCCGCACTGTCGACGTCGACAGCGTCGGGTATTGCACCACGGCGACCTGGCGGGTCAGTTGGGCAAGTAGCCGGACCGCGCGGCGCAGCACATCGTCGAGGTCGACGCCGGATTCCAGGAAACTCTGAATGGCGCGGCGTTCGGCGCTGGACAGCGGTTTGACCTCGTCGAGCCGGTCGACGAATTCGCGGTAGCCCTTTTCCGTCGGTACCCGACCGGAGCTGGTGTGCGGCTGGGTGATGTAACCCTCGGCCTCCAGGACGGCCATGTCGTTACGCACCGTCGCGGACGAGACGCCGAGGTTATGGCGTTCCACCAGCGACTTCGAACCGATCGGTTCCTTGGTGGAAACGAAGTCGGCGACGATCGCGCGCAGCACCTCAAAGCGGCGCTCGTCGGCAGTTCCCATCCGGATTCACCCTCCTAACCCGGCCCAGTTTACGGGGATCACCAGCGACTACCGGTGCCCGCACGCCATCCCCCGACCTTTTCGCCCCGCATCGTCGTCGCGCTAGCCTGTCCTGCATGGCCACGTCGGGCAGGATCGTGCCGGAGTCCCGCCGCCGATGATCTTCAAGGGCGTGCGCGATGGCAAGCCGTATCCGGAGCACGGCCTGTCCTACCGGGACTGGTCGCGGATCCCGCCGCGACAGATCCGGCTCGACGAGCTGGTCACCACCACAACAGTGCTGGCGCTGGATCGCCTGCTGTCGGAGGACTCCACGTTCTACGGCGATCTGTTCCCCCACGCGGTGAAGTGGAAGGGCATCTGCTATCTCGAAGACGGCCTGCACCGCGCGGTACGCGCGGCGCTGCGAAATCGCACCGTGCTGCACGCCCGCCTGCTCGATCTGGATGCGGTCACCCAGCACGCTGAGCAGGCTTAGCCTTCGGTCACGTTTCCGAGCCGGCCGGTGTCGATGTAGGTGACACCGCCGCAAAGCCTGGAGGAGACCGCGATGCCACGACTCACCGGAATATCTGATCGCGACGCCGGCTTTGGCGCCAAGCTCGCCTACTTCTTCACCAAACGGCGCTTCAGACAGATGACCGGTCTGGAGACCGCGACGATGCTGGAGCCGCTCCGGATGTATGCGTATATCCCCCGGCTGCTCAACGCGTACGGCCGCCTGGAATTGGCGGAGTCGAAACTGGACATCCTCAGTCCCCGGCATCGCGCGCTGGCCGAGTTGAAGTCGGCGATGACGGTGCGCTGCGAATACTGCATCGACCTGGGCTCGGCGATCGCACGCGGCTGGGGGCTTACCGACGACGAGTTGCTGGCTTTGTCCGATTACCGGGAGGCCGCCTGCTTTTCTGATGTCGACAAGCTCGTTCTCGACTACGCCACCGGGCTCAGCCGCACACCGGTCGAGGTGGACGATCAGCTATTCGACCGTCTGCGAACGCATTTCGACAACGCCCAACTGGTCGGCCTGACCCACGTCATCACCCTCGGCAATCTTCGGGGCCGGTTCAACCTGGCGTTGGGTATCGGGGCCTCCGGCTTCAGCGACGGCAGGGTGTGCGCATTACCCGATACCGGTCGACGGTGACCGCCAACGCCGATCTCGCAACCCGCTTCCAGGCGGCGAGGCCGCATCTGGGTGCGGTGGCCTATCGCATGCTGGGCTCGGTCGACGACGCCGAGGACGCGGTACAGGAGGCCTGGCTCCGGCTGAACAGCATCGACGGTGCTGCGATCGACAACCTCGATGCGTGGCTGACCACGGTGGTGGCCCGGATCTGCCTCAACACTTTGCGCGGCCGCCACGCCCGTCCCCGCGAAGAACTCGTCGCGGATCTGCCGGATCCGATCGTGGACGCGGTCGGCGACGCCGACCCCGAACACCAGGCGATCCTGGCCGACGCGGTGGGCATGGCGTTGTTCGTGGTTTTGAACACCCTGCCGCCCGCCGAGCGGCTGGCGTTCGTGCTGCACGACGTGTTCGCGGTTCCGTTCGACCAGATCGCACCGATCGTCGAGCGGTCGCCGGAAGCCACCCGCAAACTGGCCAGCAGGGCGCGACGCCGCGTCGACCAGGAGGCGCCCAGCCCCGACGGCGATCTGGTGGCCCAGCACACCGTCGTCGAAGCCTTCTTTGCCGCCGGACGTGCCGGCGACTTTGATCGGCTTGTCGCCGTTCTGGACCCCGAGGTGTCGCTGCGCGGCGACTTCGGCCCAGCCGCACAACGTGCGGTGCAAGGTGCCTCCGCGGTTGCCGGGCTGGCCAGAAGCTACGCCGCGCCGGAACGCGAAGTCCGCCCAGCGGTCGTCAACGGGGCCGCTGGTGCGGTGATCTTTGTCGACGACCGGGCAACCGCGATCATGGGGTTCGTCGTTCGCGGCGGACGGATCGCCGCGATAGATGTCCTGGCAGATCCCGAGCGCGTTGCCCGAATCGACCTGCGAGCGGTGTCCGGTTAGGCCGTCGCTGCCAGCAGCAACGCCTGAGCGGAGTCTGGTGCGAGCGTCCAGCCACCTTGATTGACGAACGTGAGGTGCTGAGTGACCGGCGCCGGGAGCTTCGGACCCGAGATCGCCACGTCAGCGGTGGCATTCGGACCGGCCGGCTGAATGTTCGTCACATCGTACGACTGCGGAAACTTCCCGTCCTCGAAAGCCTTTCTCAGCTTGTGGTCGGC
>NZ_JBAPMI010000126.1:0-16519 GCF_049278535.1 Mycobacterium sp.
TCGCCTCGCACCCGAACCTGGAGTCATACGACCTCTCGTCACTGCGGTTCATCATGTGGGGCGCAACGCCGGTCAGCACGAGCGTCGCCGAGACCGTGACCCGGCGTACCGGCGTCGGGTGGGTTCCCGCGTACGGGACCACCGAGCTACCGGTGATCGCCTGCAATCCGCTCGACGGCGCGCGGCTCGACTCCGTCGGCCGGCCGGTGCCGGGTGTGCAGGTCCGGGTGGCGTCGCTGCAGACCGGCGAGCCGGTCGGCCCTGGCGAGGTCGGCGAGATCCAGGCGCGAGCCGAGTCGTTGATGGCCGGCTACCTGCCATCGGAGGCGACGCGGGATGTCTTGTGCGACGGCTGGTATCAGACCGGCGACGTGGGCTATCTGGACACCGGCGGCTGGCTGCGGATCACCGACCGGTCCAAGGAGATGATCAAGGTGCGTGGCTTTCAGGTCGCGCCCGCCGAAATCGAGGCCGTGCTGCAGGGTCATCCCGCAGTCGAAGACTGTGCGGTGTTCGGCATCCCCGACGGGGCAGACGGGGAGTCGGTGGTCGCCGCGGTCGCTGCGCGTGTGCCGGTCGACGCCGCCGAGCTCACCGCGCGGGTCGGTGAGAGTCTGGCGTCCTACAAACGTCTGAGTCGTGTCGTGTTCGTGCCCGAAATACCTCGGCTGCCTTCGGGAAAGGTGCTGCGCCGAGTGCTGAAGGAGCGCTATGGATGTACGTCTGACAGCTGAGCAACAACAACTGCGTGACGCAGCCGCGAAACTCGCCGACGACCTCGGACCGGGATCAGTGCAAGATCTGGCCGACGACGGGCGAATCACCAAGCTCGACAAGCAGATCCAGCAGACTGGCTGGCGATCGTTACGGTCCGACGGCGCCTCCGGCGTCGAGGTGGCCATCGTCGCTGAGGAGTTCGGCCGCGGATTGGTCGACGCCCCGTTCCTCGGCCCGGTGCTGGCCGACGATTTGGCTCGGCAAGTCGGCCAGGACGGCTCGGGGTCGACCATCGCAGTGCGCGGCCAGGCGATCGACGTGCGGGGCTTCCGGAGCGCGTTGACGTTGGACGGTACGGCGGTGGCTGCGGTCGATGTGGGCGCGGCCCGCGATGCCGTTGACCTGACCAGAGCAGCGGCCGATGTCAGCGGAACAGCCACGGCCGTCGGTGATCTGGACTCCGACGCCGCGCAACGCTGGCTGGCACTGGCGCTGGCCGCCACGTCGGCCGATCTGGTCGGCACGGCCCGCGGTGCGCACACCCTGGCGTGTGACTACGCGAAAATCCGTGAGCAGTACGGCAAGTCGATCGGCTCGTATCAGGCCATCGCCCACCTGCTCGCCGAAAGCCTGGCCCTGATCGAGGGCTCGGTGAGTATCTTGCGGCACGCTGCCTGGGCGGTCGACGAGCTGGACCCGGTTGAGGCGATCCACGCCGGCCGGTTCGCCAAGGTCTACTGCGCGCGCGCCGCGCGGACCGTCTGCGAGACCGCGATCCAGGTACACGGCGGTATCGGCAACACCTGGGAGTGCCTGGCGCACGTATACCTGCGCCGCGCGCTCACCTCGGCTCAACTGTGGCCCGTCAAGCTGGAGGAGATCAACGTTGGACTTCCGTGACTCGGCCGACGAAGCCGCTTTCCGGGATCGACTCAGATCCTGGCTTTCTCTGCACGCCAAAGAATTTCCCAGCTCGGGTGACGAGTACTGGGCCCGCCAGGGCGAATGGCACCGTGCGCTGTACGAAGGCGGCTTCTTCGGGCTGTCTTGGCCGCGCGAGTACGGCGGACAGGAACTGCCCCCGGTCTATGACGTCATCCTCGACGAGGAGTTGGCGCGCGCCGCCGCCCCGCCGCGGCCCAGCCTGGGCTATCTGGTCTCGGGCCTGACCCGACATGGCAGCAAAGAGCTGTGCACTCGTTTCCTGCCCGGGATGATCAACGGCACCGAGCGGTGGTGCCAGGGCTTCAGTGAGCCGGGCTCGGGTTCGGATCTCGCGTCGCTGACCACCACCGCCACCCGCGACGGCGGCACCTACGTCATCCAGGGTCACAAGATCTGGACCAGCTACTCCGACGTCGCGGACTGGTGTCTGCTGCTGGCCCGTACCGACTCCGACGCCAAGCGGCACCGCGGCATATCGGCGTTCATCATCTCGATGAAACAGCCTGGTGTGCAGCAACGTCCACTGCAGATGATCAACGGCGTGACCACCGAATTCGGACAGGTATTCTTCGACGGCGCGACGGTGCCGGCCGAGCACATGGTCGGCGCCCCCGGCGAGGGATGGCCGCTTGCGATGACCGTGGTCGGCCACGAACGCGAGCCCTCCACACTGGGTTACGCGGCCCGCTACGGGAAACTGGTGCGAGAGTTGGCCGCCCGCACCGAGGGGCCGGCTTGCGAAGAACTCGCGTGGGCGGCGGTGCAGACCGAGATGCTGACCCATCACGTTCGGCGCCGGCTGTCCGAACAACTCGACGGCGTGACACACACGTCGGACGGATCGTTGGACAAGCTGCTGATGACCTGGGTCGAACAGTCGGTCGGTCACGCCGCGTTGGCGGTCTCCGGCATCGACGACCCGAACCTGTTGAGCGCCTACCTGTATAGCCGCGCGCAGAGCGTTATGGGAGGCACATCGCAGATCCAGAAGAACATCATCGCCTCACGAATTTTGGGATTGGGAGCCTGACGTGTACGACATGCCAACCGAAATCGACGTTGCGGCCGACGGTCCGCTGCGGATCATCACATTGAACCGGCCCGATTCGCTCAACTCGGTCAACGACGCTCTGCACCACGGGCTGGCGAAGCTATGGCAACGGATGAGCGACGATCCAAGCGCCCGTGCCGCGGTGATAACCGGTGCGGGACGCGCATTTTCGGCCGGTGGCGATTTCGGATACCTTGAGGAACTGGCCGGCGACGCCGCGCTGCGGGCCAAGACCATCGCCGACGGACGCGAGATCGTGCTGGGCATGGCGCGCTGCCGGATTCCGGTGGTCGCCGCGGTCAACGGGCCGGCCGTCGGGTTGGGTTGCAGCCTGGTCGCACTGAGCGACATCGTCTACATCGCCGAAGACGCCTATCTGGCCGACCCGCACGTTCAGGTGGGTTTGGTGGCCGCCGATGGCGGACCGCTGACCTGGCCACTGCACATCAGCTTGCTGCTGGCCAAGGAGTACGCGCTGACCGGAGCTCGCATTTCCGCCGCGCGGGCGGTCGAACTGGGACTGGCCAACCACGCTGTGGCCGATCCGGTCGGCGAGGCGCTGAAGGCCGCCAAGAAGATCCTCGAACTCCCGCAGCAGGCGGTGGAAAGCACCAAGCGCGTTCTCAATGTGCACCTTGAACGAGCGGTGCTGGCCACGATTGACTACGCGCTGTCCGCGGAGAACCAGTCCATGCAGACCGAGGACTTCCGTTCGATCGTCGCCAAGTTCAACGCTGCCAAGAACTGACCGGCGAGCCGCATCTGCCCCCGCGCGGGGATCGTCGACGGGCGGGCAACTCGGGCATCGCCCATTTCAAGTAATGCTGTGGCAGATGTGACCCGCCGCGTTATTTCGGCGGGAACCGCAGTGCGCCGTCCAAACGGATGACTTCGCCGTTGAGGTAATCGTTTTCGACGATGCTCTGCACGAAGGCACCGTATTCGGCGGACCGTCCCATCCGCTTCGGGAAGGGCACCTGTGGGCCCCAGTAGGCCTCGAGTTGGTCGCCCGCCTGGCCGTACGCCGGAGTCAGGAAAGTACCTGGAGCGATGGTGACGACGCGAATGCCGAGCGGCGACAGGTCGCGTGCTGCGACCAGTGTCATGCCGACGACGCCGCCCTTGGCCGCCGCGTAAGGGAGTTGCCCGATCTGGCCCTCGTAGGCGGCGATCGATGCGGTGTTGATGATGACGCCGCGGGCGCCCTCGTCGGCAGGCTCCTGGCGCGCGATAGCCGCAGCAGCCAGACGCAGCACGTTGAACACCCCGGTCAGGTACACATCGATGGTCGTCTTGAAGCCGTCCAGATCCAGCGGTGCGCCGTCTTTGCCGACCAGCCGTCCGCCGCTGGCCGGGCCGCCGTGCGCATCCACCGAGATACGCAGCGGGCCAAGCGATTCCGCTTCAGCCAACGCCGCGTTCACGTCCTCGGTGTTCGTCGCGTCAGCGCGGACGTAGCGGGCGTCGAGCTCGTCGGCCAGCGCCTTGCCCTTCTCGTCGGCCAGATCGGCGATGACCACCTTGGCTCCCGCGGAGTGCAGCCGGCGCACCGTGGCTTCGCCCAGCCCGCCCGCGCCGCCAACAACAATGGCCGAACTCCCGCTGATCTGCATCGCTATTTCCCTTCTTGCAACTCATACTCTCGTGCTGAGAGAATAATGTTCTCATATCGCCACGAGCGCCTTGGGCTCATGTATGCCGAATTGGAGATAAGCCGTGAACAACGACGTTCTGGTCATCATCGGAGTGGGCGGGATGGGGGTATCGGTCGCCCGCCGCGTAGGGGCCGGCCGGACCATCGTGCTGGCTGACATCAACGTCGCGGGCCTGAGCGCCGCGGCGGCCGCGCTCACCGAGGACGGCCATCATGTGCTGATCCAGGAGGTCGACGTCACGTCTCGCAGTTCGGTCGCCGCGGTGGCCGAGACGGCCCGGGCGGCCGGGCGGGTCACGGCGTTGGTTCACACCGCGGGTCTGTCGCCACAACAGGCGTCGACACATGCGGTGCTGGCGGTCGACTTGTTGGGTGTTGCGCTGAGCATCGACGAGTTCGGCCGCGTGATCGAGTCCGGCGGCGCCGGCGTGGTCATCGCCAGCATGGCGGGCCACATGCAGCCCGCGCTGGACCCAGCGGTCGAGCGGCAGTTGGCCAGCGTACCCGCTGAGGAGCTGCTCGGACTCCAGGCCTGCTCGACCATCACCAGTAGCCAGATGGCGTATCCATTTGCCAAGCGGGCCAATCAAATCCGGGTGGCGGCCGCTGCGAAAAGCTGGGGTGAACGCCGTGCCCGGATCAACTCCATCAGCCCCGGTGTCATCTCGACGGCGATGGGACGACTGGAGCTTGGCAGCGAATCCGGCGCGTTGATGAGGGCGATGGTCGACAACTCGGGCCTTCGGCGGATGGGGACACCCGAGGACATCGCGGCGGCCACCGAGTTCCTGCTCGGGCCGTCGGCGGCGTTCGTCACCGGTACCGATCTGCTGGTCGACGGCGGTGTGGTCGCCGCGATCACCACCGGGACAATCGATCTGGCCAAAGCGCTCGCCGAGCGTTGATCTCTGGTGTTGCATGAATCCATGACGCGCACCGCCGACGAGCTGGTCACCGAATTCTGCAAACTGTGGTCGTCGCCCGATCCCGAAGTCTTGGCCGGGTATTTCACCGAGGACGCCGTCTACCACAACATCCCGATGGACCCCGTGCAGGGCCGTGACGCGATTCAGCAATTCATCGCTGGGTTCACCGCGGCCTTCGGCGGCATCGACTTCAACGTCCATCGGCAGGTCAGCGACGGCACGGTCGTGATGAACGAACGCACCGACGTGATGCACCGCGAGGACGGCGGCGAGATAGCGCTTCCGGTGATGGGTGTCTTCGAAATTCGCGACGACCGCATTGCGGTATGGCGCGACTACTTCGACATGGCTGCGATCACCAAGGCGTTCAGCTAGTCGACCGACTTTCCGGTGGCCGCGGCGTAGCCGGCCCGGTAACCGAAAACCATTGCCGGGCCGATGGTCCCGCCGGCGCCACCGTAGGCGCGTCCGGTCACCCCGCCCATCGCGTTGCCGGACGCGAACAGGCCTCCGATGGGCTCGCCACTGACATGCATGACGCGCCCGTCGCGGTCGGTGCGGGGTCCGCCCTTGGTGCCCATCGCGCCCACCGACACCGGAACAGCGTAGAACGGTGCCGTATCGACGGGGCCCAACGTCTTGCCGGCCAGTGTCGTTGCGTGTTCGTCACCCCAGTAGCCGTCGTAAGCGCTTGAGCCACGCCCGAAGTCGGGATCGGCGCCCTCGCCCACGTTGTGGTTCCAGGCCTCGATGGCGCGGGTGAGACCCTCGAGGGCGATCCCGGTCTTGGCGGCCAGTTCGTTGAGATCCGCCGATTCGCAGAACCAGTCCGGTACCGGGCCGTCGGGGTCGACGCCCAAGAACCCGTAGCGCTTGAGGTGTTGGGAATCGAACACGATCCAGGCTGGGTCGTTGACATAGCCCTCACGCGGGTCGAGATAGTGAAAGGCGCCGGCCATCGAGTTGTAGTCGCAGGCCTCGTTGACGAATCGCCGGCCGAGTCGGTTGACGATGATGCTGCGCGGCCGAGTTCGCTCCAGCCGCACGCTGCGGCTGCGCTGATGTCCGTCGATCATGTCGCCAGGAATCTGCACGATCGGCACCCACCACGCCTCGCCCATGTTGGCCAGATCGGCGCCGTGGGCCATCACCATCCGCAGCCCGTCGCCGGTGTTGTTGGGCGGTGAGACTGCGCCGTGCATCGGTCCGCGCAGAAAAGCGTTGACCAGAGCGGGATCCCATTCGAATCCACCGGTGCCCAGGATGACTCCCTGACGGGCGTGCACGGCCAGCTGCCGACCGTCGGTGTCGATCCGGACGCCGACTATCCGGCCGTCGTCGGCGATCAGTTCCTCGGCCCGGGCGTTGGTCTGCGGGGCGACGCCGGCGTCGAGCAGCCCTTTGAGCAGTCCGGCGATCAGCGCCGTGCCGGCCACACACAGGTCAGCATTCGGGTCGCCCCCGGCGTACAGGCGGGCCCGGGTCTCGGCGTCGAATCCGACATTCGACCAGTCCTGCGGGAACGACGTGATCCGGTCACGCCACTCGCCGAGTCGGTTCAGGTCGAACGGCGCCGCACTCAGTGAGCGGCCACCGCCGGGCTGGCCGCCGGGCAGCTCCGGCTTGTAATCCGGAAAGCCGGTGGCGATCTCGAAACGCAGGCTGCTGTGCGCCTCGATGAAATCGAGCATCGCCGGGCCAGTCCGCACGAACGTGCCGACGAGCGCGTCGTCCATCGATCCGAGTGATTGCGCACGCAAATAACTGAGCGCGTCGTCGACTGTCAGCTCGCCTTCGGGGGAGCGGTTATGCGCAGGGATCCAGACCACGCCGCCCGAAACCGCAGTGGTGCCACCGACAGTCGAGGCCTTCTCGTAGACCGCCACTGAAGCGCCGTTGGCGACGGCCGTCAGCGCGGCTGCCAAAGCAGCTCCACCGCTGCCAAGCACGACGACGTCGACTTCGTGGTCCCAAGCCGGCATAAACTCTTCCCTTCCTGCCCCGGTCAGCTGAGGATCGCCGATAATTCCTTGGCCGCCTTGACAACTGCGTCCTTGCCGCGCATCACCACGTCTTCGCGGTTCGAGATCAGGTTGATGCAGGCCGGCGGTGACGGTAGATCGCGGTGCACCGGAACCGCCAAACCATAAGTGTTCGGTTCGATCTCACCGTGGGTGATCACCCACCCCTGCTCTCGGGCGCTGACAACCAGATCGCGCTCGTCCGGGCGTGGGGGCAGGCTGGCCAGCAGCGCGATACCCGCGGCGCCCCGATCGAGCGGATAGCGGCTGCCCTCGTGAAAGGCCAGTTGATAGGGGACTTGGGTGGGGACGATCACCGCAATGGCCACCTGCTCATCGCCCTCGGCCACCAGCAACGACACCGTGGTGCCCAGATCGTCGGCCAGAGCGCGCAGGATCGGCACACTCAGCTGCCGGACATTGCGGTCGAATGACGCACCGAGAAGCGCCAGCCCCGCCGCCGGGCGGTATCGGCCGTCCTCACCCTTGGCGACGAACCGGAACTGGGCCAGCGTCGCAAGCAGTCGATAGGCGATCGTCCGATGCACGCCGACGCCGTCGGCGACCTGCTGCACGGTCATCCCGGCGGGAGCGTCCGCCACCAGCTGCAGCGCGTTCAGTCCGCGGGCCAGCGTTTGCGAACCGGGTGCCGTGGTCGTCGGGACCTTGGCCACGTCAGCAGACCGGGCCTAGGCAGGCCCACCCGAGGCGGACCGTGCTTGACAGCCGGCCGACAGAGAGCGATCCTCTATATATAGTGCACATTGATGTGCGATTTTAGCACATACTGTTGGCGGGAAACGAGAACAAAATTTCCGCCGGAATATGCCAGAGAGGAACAGGTGGCCGAGCACGAAAGCGTGTGGAGTGATCTGCAGGGTGTGCCGTTCGCGCAGGGCTACCTGGACGCCGGCGGCGTGCGAACGCGCTACCTGCACGCCGGCGACCAGGACAAGCCGCCGCTGATACTGCTGCACGGTTCGGGTGGTCACGCCGAGGCATATGTCCGCAACCTCGAGGCGCACGCCGAGCACTTCTCGAGCTGGTCGATCGACATGCTGGGTCACGGCTACACCGATAAACCCGGTCATCCCTTGGAGATTCGCCACTACGTCGACCACCTGTTGGCCTTTATGGACGCCATCGGCGTCCAGCGCGCCCACCTATCCGGTGAATCTCTCGGCGGCTGGGTGGTTTCCCGCGCCGCCGCCGACCATCCCGGCAAAGTCGACCGACTGGTGCTCAACACCGCCGGTGGCTCGCAAGCCGACCCCGAGGTGATGAAGCGGATTATCACGCTGTCGATGGCGGCCGCCGAAAACCCGACCTGGGAAACCGTGCAGGCGCGGATCAAGTGGCTGATGGCCGACAAGTCCAAGGACTACGACGACCTCGTCGCCAGCCGGCAGCGGGTGTATCGCCAGCCGGGCTTCGTCTCCGCGATGCGCGACATTATGGCGCTGCAGGACCCGGACATCCGGGCACGTAACCTGTTGGGCACCAACGACTACGGATCGATCACCGCGCCCACCCTGGTGCTGTGGACGAGCGACGACCCGACCGCCGACGTGACCGAAGGCCGCCGCATCGCGTCGATGATCCCCGGCGCCCGTTTCGAGGTGATGTCCGGCTGTGGCCACTGGCCGCAGTATGAGGACACCAAGACTTTCGACCGCCTGCACATCGACTTCCTACTGGGGCGTTGAGGGTGGACAGCGACCAAGAGGTGGATGTCGACGTTGTCGTCGTCGGAGCGGGTCCGGTTGGCCTGACCCTCGCCAATATCCTTGGCCTGCAGGGCGTCAGCACTTTGGTGGTCGAAGAACGCGACACACTGATCGACTACCCCCGCGGGGTCGGACTGGACGACGAGTCGCTGCGCACCTTCCAGGCGATCGGCCTTGTCGAACACGTTCTGCCGCACACCGTGCCCAACCAGATCCTGCGATTCTTCGACGCTAAACGCCGCATACTTGCCGAAATGGCCCCGCCCGATGCGCGTTTCGGCTGGCCCAAGCGCAACGGTTTCGTCCAGCCGCTGGTCGATGCCGAGTTGCTGCGCGGGCTGGAGCGATTCGAGCATGTCGGTGTTCAGTGGGGACGCCCGATGACGTCGTACACCGAGACCACCGACGCGGTCACGGTAGAGCTCGGCGGCGAGGTCGGACCGACAACGGTGCGGACCCGCTACGTGGTCGGCTGTGACGGCGGCCGAAGCGTCACTCGCCGGCTGATGGGGGTGTCGTTTGACGGCACTACCTCGCCGACCCGCTGGCTGGTCGTCGACATCGCCAACGATCCGCTCGGGCATCCCAACAGCGAAGTCGGCGCCGATCCGGCACGCCCCTATGCATCGATCTCGATCGCCCACGGAATTCGACGGTTCGAGTTCATGATTCACGCCGACGAGACCGACGAACAGGCCGAAGATCCGGCTTTCCTCACCCGGATGCTGTCGTCGATGGTGCCGCACCCCGACCGGGTCGACGTGATTCGCCACCGGATCTACACCCACCACTCGCGCATCGCAGGCGCCTTCCGCCGAGGCCGGCTGCTGCTCGCCGGCGACGCGGCCCACCTGATGCCGGTGTGGCAGGGCCAGGGCTACAACAGCGGTATACGCGACGCGACGAATCTGGGCTGGAAGCTTGCGGCGGTGGTAAACGGCTACGCCGAGGACGCGTTGCTCGACAGCTACGACGTCGAACGCCGCAAGCATGCCCGGGAGATGATCGACCTGTCGACGATGGTGGGTCGCGTCATCTCGCCGACCAACCGGCGGGTCGCTGCGGCCAGGGATCTGTTGGTGCGGTCGGCGTCAATTATCCCGTCGCTCAAGCGATATGTGCTTGAGATGCGGTTCAAGCCGATGCCGCGATACGAGCAGGGCGCCGTCGTGCACCCCGAGCCCCGCCGGGATGACTCGCCCGTCGGAACGTTGTTCGTCCAGCCCCGTGTGGATACCCGAGAGCGGCAGAACCTTCTGCTCGACGATGTCATGGGTAACGGGTTCGCGGTCATGTGCTGGAACAACAACCCGCGGGAAATACTGGGCGTTAAAGCATTTGCGGATTGGCAGGCGCTGGGTGCCACGCTTGTCGCGGCCCGGCCGCTGACCCAGCTGCACTGGGATGCCGATGACGAACCCGATGTGGTCGTCGTGGGCGACCGGGCGGGCCAGCTCAAATCCTGGTTCGACGCTCACCAAGAGTCCGTGTTGTTCCTGCGTCCGGATCGCTGCATCGCGGGCGCTTGTATCGCTCAGCTTGCCCCCGAGATGAGTGCCTCACTTTTCGACGTCCTCACCTTGACACCGGGAGGCGGTGATTTTCAAAGTGCCCATAGCCCTGTGCTGCATGTCCCACAGCCCACTGCTCGATCTGCCCGGGCCGTCGCAGGACCTCCTTAACGACATTGACAGCGCCCTCACGCAGGCAAGGGATTTCGTGGCCGACTTCAACCCGGAGATCGTCGCTATCTTTGCCCCCGACCACTACAACGGTTTCTTCTACCGGACAATGCCGCCGTTCTGCATCGGCACCCACGCCCAGGGTGTCGGCGACTACGGCACCTACAAGGGTCCGCTCGATGTACCCGAAGCCAGCGCGGTCGCCTGTGCGAAAGCAGTGCTGTCGGCAGGTGTCGACGTCGCGATCTCGGCGAGCATGGATGTCGACCATGGCACCGTGCAACCGCTGGAAAAGCTGTTGGGCAACGCTAGGGCGCGCCCGGTGATACCGATCTTCATCAACTCGGTCGCCACCCCACTGGGTCCGCTGCATCGCTGCCGCACGCTGGGCACGGCGGTTGGCAGCTTTCTGGCGACCTTGAACAAGCGAGTGCTGGTGCTGGGATCCGGGGGTCTGTCGCATGATCCGCCGGTTCCGACACTGGCGACCGCCACGCCGCAGGTCGTGGAGCGGATCGTGCACGGCCGGCCGATGACTCCGGAACAGCGGTCGGCACGACAGACGGCGGTGATGGAGGCGGCCAGGAGCTTCGCCGGCGGCGAGAGCCCGCTGCGACCGTTGAATCCCGAGTTCGACCAGAAATTCCTCGAGATTGTCGACGGTGGCCATCTCGACGAATTGGACAAGTGGTCGAATGCCTTCATCGCCAGCGAGGGCGGGAACTCTGCGCACGAAATCCGCACCTGGGTAGCGGCTTTCGCCGCGCTGGCGGCCGCCGGTCCGTATGAGACCGGTGTCCGCTACTACCGCCCGGTTCCCGAGTTGATCGCCGGCTTCGCGGTCAGGACGGCGGTGCCCGCGGCATGACGCACGAAGTCGACGTATTGGTCATCGGTTCCGGAGGCGGCGGAATGACGGCGGCATTGGCCGCTCAGGGCTCCGGGTGCAAGACGCTGGTGATCGAAAAGTCCAGCCACTTCGGTGGTTCCACCGCGCTGTCCGGCGGCGGCATCTGGGTGCCGGGCGCGCCCGCGCAGCGTCGGGCCGGCTACACGCCGGCGCCCGACGACGTTGTCGACTACCTGCGGCGCATCACCGACGGTTTGGTCAGCGAAGCACGAATTCGGCAGTACGTCGATTCGGCGCCGGAGATGATGGAGTTCCTCGAGAAGCTCAGCCCGTGGTTCGAGTTCGTCTGGAAGCCCGGCTATGCCGACTACTACCCGGAACTGCCCGGCGGTTCCGAACTCGGCAGCACGATCAATGTCCCTCCCATTGATCTGCGCACGCTTGCCGACGAGGAGCAGCACCTGCTCGCACCGTTGGCGCTGGCACCACGCGGAATCTGGCTGGGGCCCAAAGAGCTTCGGTCGTTTTACCAGGTGCGTCAGTCCTGGGCCGGCAAGGGTGTCTTGGTGAAGCTGGTATGGCGGATGGTCAGGGCTCACGTCTTCGGCGACCGGATGGCGGCAATCGGCCAGTCGCTGGCCGCGCGAATGCGGCTGGCCATGAAGGACCGCGGCATCCCGCTGTGGCTGGATACACCCATGACGCAACTGATCACCGACGACGACGGATCGGTGACCGGCGCAATTGTGCTGAAAGACGGTGTACCGCAGAGGATCAGCGCCAAGCGAGGTGTGATCATGGCGACCGGTGGGTTCGATCACGACATGGCGTGGCGCAAAGAGCACCAGCCGGTCGTAGATCAGGACTGGAGCTTCGGCAACCCGGCGGCCACCGGCGACGGTATCCGGGCCGGCCAGCAGATCGGCGCGGCTGCCGACATGCTCGACGAAGCGTGGTGGTTTCCGGCGATCCAATGGCCCGATGGCCGAATGCAGTTCATGCTCAACGAGCGCATGATGCCATCGCAGTTCATCGTCAACGGCGACGGAAAGCGGTTCATCAACGAGGCGGCGCCGTACATGGACTTCGGCCACGCGATGATCGAGGGTCAGAAATCGGGGGTCACCCACATTCCGTGCTGGCTCATCACCGATCACCGATCGTTCCTGCGATACGTGGTCGCAGGACATCTGCCGATCCCGAAGATCCCCTTCGCCCCGGTGCCCACCGGACGAAAGGTCCCCAAAGCCTGGCTGGAGTCCGGGGTGGTCAAGGCGGCGAAAACCTGGGATGAGCTCGCGACCAAGATCGGGGTACCGGCCGCCCAACTTCACACCACCGCAGCACGTTTCAACGAATTGGCGCGCGGGGGCCACGACGACGATTTCAACCGAGGTGACAGCGTTTACGACAACTACTACGGAGACCCGAGCCTGCCCAACCCCAACCTGCATCCGCTGGGTAAGCCGCCTTACTACGCATTCCGGATGGTTCTCGGCGATCTGGGCACCTCGGGCGGTCTGCGCACCGATGAATACGCGCGAGTGCTGCGCGCCGACGACACCGTCGTGCGCGGCCTGTACGCCGTGGGCAACACCACGGCAGCGGTCATGGGCCGCAGCTACGCCGGGGCCGGCGCAACCATCGGTCCCGCCATGACCTTCGGCTACGTCGCGGCCAAACACCTCGTCAGCCAAAGCTCAACGCAATCAAGTGTTCCGGGAGGTACCAGTTGAAAATCTCACTGTTCTACGAATTCGCTCTGCCCCGTCCGTGGTCGGACGACGACGAGCACATCCTGCTCAAGGACTGCCTGGATGAAGTCGAGGCCGCCGACAAGGCCGGCTTCTCCACGGTCTGGCTGACCGAGCACCATTTCCTGGAGGAGTACTGTCACTCCACCGCACCGGAGATGTTTCTGGCCGGAGCGAGCCAGCGGACCAAGGACATCCGGCTGGGGTTCGGCATCATGCATCTGCCACCGGCGGTCAATCACCCGGCTCGGGTCGCCGAGCGGATCGCCACCTTGGACCTGATCTCCGATGGCCGAGTGGAGTTCGGCACCGGCGAATCCTCCTCGATCGGTGAACTCGGCGGCTTCAACATCGACCCCGCCGACAAGCGCGCGCAATGGGAAGAAGCGCTGGAGGTGTCGATCCGCTGCATGATCGAAGAACCCTTCAGTGGGTTCAAGGGTGAGCACATCGAGATGCCGGCCCGTAATGTCGTCCCTAAGCCGCTGCAGAAGCCGCACCCGCCGGTGTGGGTCGCCTGCACCCGGCCCGCCTCGGTCCAGATGGCCGCCCAGAAATGTATCGGTGCACTGAGTTTCGCCTACACCGGCCCAGGTCCCCTGACCGAACGAGTCAACGGCTACTACAAGGAGCTCGAGGAGAGCGGTGTGCCGATCACGCCCGCGATCAACCCGAACATCCTTGCCATCGGGGGTGACTTGTCGATGATGGTGGCCAAGACCGACGAGCAGGCCGTACAGCTGCTCGGGATGGGCGGCGGCTTTTTCTCTTTCGGGATCATGCACTACTACATGACTGGTGTTCACACCCCGGGGCGTACCGGCGTGTGGAAGCGCTATCTCGAAGAATGCGAGAAGGATCCGACGCTGGCCTACGGACCGGGCCGGGGCGCGATCGGTTCGCCGGCCACCGTCCGCGAGTTCCTGCGGGGCTACGAGGAGAGCGGCGTGGACGAGATCATCTTGCTGCTCAACCCACGGAGCCACGAAGGCACCATGGAGTCCATCGAGCTGATGGGCAAAGAGGTGTTGCCGGAATTCATCGAACGCGACGAGAAAGCTGTCAAAGAGAAGGCGAAGCGGCTCGCGCCAGTAGTCGAAAAGATCGAGTCGCGTCGACCCGAGCCGTCCGCGCCCAAATTCGACGAGAGCTACTCGTTCGGCGGGCTGCCCACTGGCCGCGGCGGAAAGTTCACCGCGAGTGAGATTCCCGAGGCGATGGCGGAGATCAACGAGGGGCGCGTGCAGGCAGCCCAGCGTCTCAAAGACGAGAAGAAGTAGGCGTTGGGACAGATCGACGAGCTATGGCGGTATGACGGCCGCCGTGCCGTG
The DNA here is from genome assembly GCF_049278535.1 of Mycobacterium sp. Lineage (GTDB taxonomy): Bacteria > Actinomycetota > Actinomycetes > Mycobacteriales > Mycobacteriaceae > Mycobacterium. The sequence continues at coordinate 14,659 of NZ_JBAPMI010000126.1, forward strand.
GTCACCGGGTGCGCCTCGGGCATCGGGGCGCATGTCGTTCGGCAGCTCACCGAACTCGGCGCCCACGTTGTCGGGTTAGACAAACAGCCGCCGTGTGGCGACATCGCGGAGTTTCACCCCGTGGACCTGACCGACCCGGCATCGATCGATCGCGCCGTGGACTCGGTGGGTGCACAGGTCGATGCGCTCTTCAACATCGCCGGCGTCTCGTCCGGAATCGGCGATCCGTTGCTGGTGCTCACGATCAACTTCCTCGGGCTACGGCACGCTACCGAAGCCCTGTTGGGGAAGATGCCGGCCGGCTCGTCTGTCGTGAGCGTCTCTTCGCTTGCCGCGAAGGCGTATCGGGAGCATCAGCAGGTCGTCGGTGGCCTACTGAATACCCAGTCGATGTCCGACGGCATCGCCTGGTGTCGCCGCCATCCCGACGCCCTGGCCGACGGGGGCTATCGGTTGTCCAAAGAAGCGATCATCCTGTACACCATGAGCAAGACCACCGTGCTCGGCGCCCGGGGTATTCGGATCAACTGCACCGGGCCCGGTGTCACCGAGACGCCGATCCTCGACCAGCTGCGCGATGCGTATGGCCAGGACTATCTCGACGACATCCCCAAACCGCTGGGCCGAGTCTCCGATCCCGATGAACAGGCAGCGGTTTTGGTATTCCTGAATAGCCAAGCTGCCAGCTATATTTCGGGCCAGATACTGTGGGTCGACGGTGGCAACATCGGCGCCGCGACCGCGCACGAACTCGAAGAAGGGCGAGCAATGTGGCCAGCCTGACCGACTTCCGGCGAGTCGCCGGCGAGGTCTCCAATTGGGGACGCTGGGGAGACAGCGACGAACTTGGGACGCTGAACTTCATCACCCCGGACAAGGTCGCCGAAGCGGCAGCTCTGGTCAAGCACGGCAAAGTCTTTCCGCTGGGCGTGGACTTCGGGTCGTCGGGCCCGCAGGGATCATTCAAGTTCCGGCACAACCCGATTCACCTGATGACGGTGGACGGTGGTGATGCGCACTCGCTGCCCCAATTCGGGCCAGGCTGGACCGCCAATCCCGGTGCGCGCGAGATGGGAAAGTACTTCCAGGACGATCTGTTTCGCTTCAACGACGACATGATCATCATGCCGCTGCAGGCCGCCACCCAGTGGGATGCACTTTCGCATGTCTACTACGAAGAAAAGCTCTACAACGGCTTTCCAGCCGACTCGGTGACCAGTTTCGGCGCGCTGCACTGCGGCATCGACAAGGTCGATGGCAAGGGCATCACCTCGCGCGGAGTGCTGCTCGATGTCGTTCGTCATCGCGGTGTGGAGACTTTCCTCGAACTCGGCAACCCGATCACCCCGACTGAGCTGGACGACGTAGCCCGGGCACAAGGCGTCACGGTCCGGCGCGGCGATATCGTGCTGATCAGAACTGGCTGGTGGACAAGGTTCTTGGAGACCGGCAACGGTGGCGAGCCTGGCTCGGGAATGGACTGGCAGTGCGCGTCCTGGCTGCACGATCACGACATCGCGGCGGTGGCCGCCGACAACCTGATGGTCGAAGACCCGATCTCCGGTGTCAAAGGGACATTCATGCCGATGCACATGCTGTGCCTGCGCGACATGGGGTTGATGCTCGGCGAGTACTGGGATCTCAACGCGTTGGCGGCAGACTGCGCCGCCGACGGAGTGTACGACTTCCAGCTCATCGCGCCTCCGCTGAGAGTCGTTGGCGCAGTGGGGTCTCCGGTGAATCCCATCGCGATCAAGTAGGAGCGCGCGATGGAGATTCAAACCAGAACCGCGGTGATCGATGGCCTGCGCACCAACTACCTGGAGGCCGGCGACGGCGACCCGGTGATACTGCTGCATGG
>NZ_JBAPMI010000127.1:0-4932 GCF_049278535.1 Mycobacterium sp.
CGACCGAGGACAACATCTATCAAACCGAGAAGATGAAGTCGCACGGCATTTTCAGCAACGTGTACCAGGAGGTCGGCGAGATCATCGTCGCCGACGTGAACCAGGCGCGCATCGACGAGCTACTGAAGTCCGATCGCGAGGCGCTGAAAAAGCTGATCGCCAAGCAGGACTAGCGCTCGAGACGCCTTCCAGTTTCGGCTTCAGTCCTGACCACGCGGGGGCGGTTGCACCTCGACACCGCTTGAATCGTGCTCGGGACCGGCCGCGGGGTGTTCGGCTGGCACGCGATCACGGAATCGGCTGCCTTCGCCGGGGCCTTCAGGGGCGGGGCGGCCGTCCTCGCTGCGGTATGGCCCGGGCTTTGGCCGGGGCTTTCCTCCAGGCAACGCCAGACGGAATATGCTGCGGTGCACCATCAACCACTGTTTAGAGAATCGGCCGGAGTTGTATGGCAGCTCGTAGCGCTCGCATATGTCTTTGATCTTCGGTGCGATTTCGGAGTACCGACTGCTCGGCATGTCCGGATACAAGTGATGCTCCACCTGGTAACCGAGGTTGCCGCTGATGACGTGAAACAGTGGGCTGCCATCGATGTTCGCCGCGCCGACCAGTTGGCGCAAATACCAATCGCCACGCGACTCGTCCTCGACTTCTTCTTGGCTGAAGGTGTACGTCTGGTCGGGGAAATGCCCGCAGAAGATGATGGCGTGCGCCCACACATTGCGGATGATGTTCGCCAGAGCATTGGCGCCCAGGGTCCGCAAGAACGTACTTTCCACTCCCGGCGCAACTCGGTCGAGGAAATCGGCCGTCGCCCCGAGGCGGCCCTTGCGCGATATCTGGCGTAACCGCTGGCCGACACGGGACGTCGCCGGCTGGTCTATCCGGCCGCCCAGGATCAGTTGGGCCACGGCGAATGCGCCAGCGCTGATCAACGGCCAACCGAGGTAATCCTTTTTGATCTGCGAGCGCGCCTTGACGCCAATGTCTTTGAGGTCCTTCCGGACCTCCGACCACGGCTTCTCGCCAGCCCGGATAGCCTCGATGTCCATGTCGTGAACCGCCACGCCCCACTCGAACAGCAACGTGAGCAGCAGGTTGTACAGCGGCTGACCTAGGTACCTCGGGGACCACTTTTGGTTGGGATCGATCCGCATGATCTCGTAGCCGAGATCCTTGTCCTTACCGCGAATGTTGGTGTAGGTGTGGTGAATAAAGTTGTGCGAGTGCTTCCACGACTCCGCGCTGGATGCGGTGTCCCAGTCCCAGACCGACGAATGAATGTCGGGATCGTTCATCCAATCCCATTGGCCGTGCATGACGTTGTGGCCGATCTCCATGTTCTCCAGGATCTTCGCCATACCAAGACAGGCGGTACCAAGCACCCAGGCGGTTTTGGAGCGCGAGCCCAGCAGCAGCACCCGTCCGACCACCACGATCTGTCGCTGAACAGAGATCACCGTCTTGATGTAGTGCCTGTCCCGGTCGCCGAGATCGGCAAACACCTCGTCGTGAATCGCGTCCAATTCCTTCGCGAGCTTTTCGCGCTCTTGTTCCCCTAGATGGGCTAGCGGGCTATCCACAGCAGTACTCACTGCGACTCCTTCCGGTCAGAGTTCCAGTTCAACGTCGCCTTCGGCGGTATTGATACAGATGCGCACATCCTGTTCGGTGGGCTCACTGACGTCACCGGAGCGCAGATCACGCAGCTTGCCCGATTTGAGGGTGCCTACGCATGTATGGCAGATGCCGATTCTGCAGCCGTAGGCGAGTTTCAGGCCGGCTTCCTCACCGGCCTCCAAAATTGATGTGCCGCCGTCACATTCGACCTTCTTATCGGAATCGAGAAAGTTGACTTCGCCGCCTTCACCCGCGTTGCCTTCGCCGATCTTCGGCTGGAACCGCTCGTAGTGCAGACGATCTTGGTCGCCGTTGGCATTCCAGTGCTCGATCAGCGCGTCGAGCATTTCTTCGGGACCCGAGCAGAAGGCTTCCCGTTCGCGCCAGTCCGGACAAACTTCATCAAGGTCGCCTGGCTGGAGCCGTCCGCGATCAGACGTCAGGCGCAGATCCAGCCGCATCTGCTCGTGGCGATGATCGAGATCCTCAAGGACCGATAGGAACATCACCTGCTCGCGGGTACGAGCCGAGTGGATGACTACGGCGTCGCCCAGCTCACCGCGACGATCAAGGCTGCGGAGCATACTCATGATCGGCGTGATACCACTGCCGGCGCTGATGAACAGCAGCTTGGACGGCAGCGGGTCAGGCAGCGTGAATACGCCTTCGATCTCGCCGAGCCGTACCAAGTCCCCGGGCTGAATCTTCTGCACCAGGTAGGGCGATACCGCGCCGTTGTCCACTTTCTTGGGGGTCACGCTGATCAGACCGTCGTCGGGCACCGGGTCCGAGGTCAGCGAATAGGCGCGCCAGTGGTAGACACCGTCGATAACCACGCCGAGACGCACGTATTGGCCGGGCTTGTGACCTGGCCATTCATACCCCGGCTTGATCAGAACACTGGCGGCTTCCGATCCTTGCGCCTCGACGCGCTCGACCTTGCCGCGCAGCTCCTTGGTAGTCCAGAGCGGATTGATCATCTCGAGGTAGTCGTCCGGCTCCAACGGCTTGAAGAGCAGGCGCACGGCTCGTAAGAACAACCGGCGCCCGCGTGGAACCTGGGGTGAGGCACCGCGTTCTGCCATAAGTCATACAGTACACAGTTGTACACTGAAATCAACCAGTATTTTGTAATTATGTGTCGTACAAGCGGATTCATCTGTACGCAGCGGTGATTACCCGTGAACGCATGTTCACAGTTTGCTACTGAAGCTATGTGAAATAAAATTTACCGAGGCCACTTAGGGCGTGCCCGGCCTCGGCGCTGCGCAAACATCGATCCGGCAACCCGCAATGCGGGATGCGCGGGCAGAACGCGCTGACGCGCCCGACGGATCGCCAGCCAGGAGGCGTGGTCAGGACTAGGCGACAAGCTCCGGGTGGAACTTGGCCGCCATCCGGCGTAGGCCGTCCTGCCAGTCGACCGTGCTGGCACCGACGAGCTCGTGCATCCGTGCCACGTCGGTGGGGTTGCCGCGCAGCGCTTGCGCGCTCTCCTCGAACACCGGGTCTTTGCCGACCAGTGATCCGAGGAAGCGGCACCACTCCTGCAGGCTCACGGTCTGGTCGCCACACCAGTTGACCGTGGTGGCCGGCACCGACGCCGCCGCAAGCAGCTTGGGGATCGTCGCGATGATGTCGTCCTCGTGAATTGGGTTGTAGCTGGCCGGAACTCCCGCGGGCACCGGAATCGGGATACCGGCCAGCATCATCTCCATGTGATAGAACGGCCACCCGCCGTTGTCGCCATACGGGACGTTGAGCCGGGCGATGACGGTGGGCATGTTCAGAGCGCGCGCCATCGTCCGGGCGACGACTTCGCCGGCGATCTTGGAGATGGAGTAGGTCGGGAACAGCGGCTTGTGGTTGTCGCCCAGCGCCGCGCGCTCGGTTCGCGGCTCGTCGTCCGGAGGGTCGTAGACCGCGGCCGACGAGCAGTGCAGAAATCCTTTTGCGTTGCGGCAGTGGGCCATCAAGAGGCCGACCGACTCGGCGTTGGCGCCAAGGTCCTTGTCCCAGTCGCCGCTCTTGGCCACCGCCAAGTTGAGCACGTAATCGAAGTCGGATGGCAGACCGCCGAACTCCCCGGCGGCCAGGTTGACCGTCTCGCACCGGATGCCGGCCTTTTCGAGGGCTTCACGCGCCGCCGCATTGGTGAACCGGGCGATGCCCCAGACCTCATTGTCGACTGCCAGAGCCTGGGCGATGGGACTGGCAACTTGTCCGGTCGGACCGGTGATCAAGATCTTTGCGCCGCGCATCTGCCGATCGTATGCCCAGGTTCACCCGCCGTCGGCGTTCACCCCCAACAGCAATCTCGGCCAACGTGGAACAAGTAAGTACACTGATCAGTTTACTAGCGAGGTAGGAGAAACCCACCAGCTAGGAATCCAGCGCTATGTCTTCTGTCCTCGTCACCGGCGCCAGCCGCGGAATCGGCCGCGCGATCGCCATCGAGTTTGCCCGCCGCGGTCACCGCGTGATCGGTACCGCCCGTGATCCGCGTTCGCTTGATGACCTCGACATCGACCAACGTCTGGCCCTGGACGTCACCGACGACGCCAGCGTGACCGCGGCGTTCGCGGCCGCGGGCGATGTCGACATCGTGATCGTCAACCCCGCCGAAATCTTCTACGCCGCCGTAGAAGCCATACCGCTGCCCGAACTGCTACGACTGTTCGACCTGAACACCGTCGGCGCGATCCGGGTCGCGCAAGCCGCGCTACCGCAGATGCGCGCTCGCGGGAACGGCAAGCTGCTCTTCATGTCCAGCATCGTCGGGCGCGTCGCGTTACCGCTCGGCTCGGCCTACGCAGCGACCAAGTGGGCCGTCGAAGCGCTGGTGGAAACTCTCGCGATCGAGGTGGCTCCGTTCGGCGTTCAGGCGACGCTGCTCGAGCCGGGGGCGGTGAGTTCGGGCGCGCTCGACGACGTGACCTCCTACGTACTGCCCGGCGACCCCTACGCCGGGCTGGCGGGCGACGCCGATTTGCGCGCCGCGATGATCACCCCCGAGCAGGTTGCAAACGAGATCGCCGACGCCGCCGAAAAGCCGGATCTGCCATTGCGGATTCCGATCGGCGATCCCGCGCGCGCAGTGCTGGCGGCGCGCCGGGCCGCCCCGGACGACGTCCCGTTCGTGCCTGCCGGCTAGGGGCGATCGCCAGCTCGGCGAAGCCGGGCGCAGCGGGTCGGCCCCATGAGTTAGGGGCGATCGCAAGCTCGGCGAAGCCGGGCGCAGCGGGTCGGCCCCATGAGTTAGGGGCGATCGCAAGCTCGGCGAAGCCGGGCGCAGCGGGTCGGCCCCATGAG
>NZ_JBAPMI010000128.1:0-13652 GCF_049278535.1 Mycobacterium sp.
GCTGATTACCCGCGCCGAGGCGTTGCGGCGCATCGGCGAGGCGGCCGATCTCGGCGAGCGCACCACTTTGAATGGCCTGCCCTTGGAGCCTGTGCTGCCTGCCACAGCCGCCGCGCAACGGGCCGGCGATATCGGTGCCGGGCAAGTGGCGGTGATCCGAGGCTTTTCCCATCGGCTGCCTGACTTCGTCGACATCGAGACTCGCGCCAAGGCCGAAGCGCAGCTGGCCCGCCTCGGCGGCGAGCATCGCCCGGACGAACTGGCCAAGCTGGCCGACAAACTCACCGACTGCCTCAATCCCGACGGCAATTTCAGTGACACCGACCGGGCTCGCCGACGCGGAATCGTCATTGGCAAGCAAGGTTTCGATGGGATGAGCCCGATAACCGGGTACTTGACGCCAGAAGCGCGAGCCACGTTAGACGCCGTCTTGGCCAAGTTGGCCGCACCTGGCATGTGCAACCCGGAAGATGAGAAGCCTTGCGTTAATGGTGCTCCGTCGGAGCAGGCCATCCGAAGCGACTCCCGCTCGTGCGCTCAACGCAACCATGACGCACTTAATGCCGCCGCCCGTGCGCTGCTCGCCTGTGGTGTTTTAGGTCAGCACAACGGATTACCGGCGTCCATCATTGTCAGCACCACTTTGCGTGAATTGGAAGCGGGCGCCGGTCGGGGACTCACGGGCGGCGGGACGTTGTTGCCGATGAGCGATGTGATCCGGCTAGCCGCCCACGCCCACCACTACCTGTGCATTTTTGACAACGGTCGAGCATTGGCGCTCTATCACACCAAACGCCTCGCCTCGCCTGCTCAGCGAATTGTGCTGTACGCGAAGGACCGTGGCTGCTCATTCCCCGACTGTGACGTGCCCGGCTACTACACCGAGGCTCATCACGTCAGACCCTGGGCCCAAACGCATGTCACAGATGTCAACGACCTGACGCTGGCCTGCGGCCCCAACCATAAGCTTGCCGACCAAGGCTGGACCACCCGCAAGGGCGCCAATGGCGACACAGAATGGATTCCCCCTCCGCACTTGGACTACGGCCAACCCCGGGTCAACACCTACCACCACCCCGAAAAATTGCTTCGAGACGGCGACGAGGACGACGAAGTGCGGCGGGCGGGCTAAGCCGACAGCGTGGCGCGGACGCACACTGTCACGTAGGGCAGCGAGAGTCCGCCGGCGTTGACCAGCGCCGGATGGGTCGCTAGTAGTTCGCGTACCTGGTCCAGCGTCTTGGTGCGGACCTGGGTCGGCGAGGTGATGCAATAGCTGCGCGACGCGACCAAGTCGATCAATGCTTGCGGCGTAAGGTAATTCGTCCACTCGACTTGATGACGCTGCACGTCGGTGAACGGCTCCGGCAGGGTCACGTGGTCGCGCATCGGGTCGCCGTCGCGGCCGATGATGCGGCCCAGCTCCCGCACCCACCCGAGCCGCTCGTCGCGGGTGTTCCACACCAAGCCCAGTCGTCCACCGGGCCGCAGCACCCGGGCCAGCTCGGGAATCGCGCGCTCCGGGTTGAACCAATGCCACGCCTGCGCGACGAGCACTGCATCAACGCTGTTGTCCGCCAGCGGGATTTCCTCTGCGGTGCCGAGCAGCGCCGGGGTTTCCGGCAACGACTTACGCAGCATCTCCAGCATCTCGGCGATCGGGTCAACGGCGACCACGTCCAGCCCGCGCTCCACCAGCCGGGTGGTCAGCTTGCCGGTCCCGGCGCCGAGGTCGAGCACGTCGCGCGCGCCGGGCGGCAGCAGCCAGTCGATCGCATCCGGCGGATAGGACGGACGGCCGCGCTCATACGCGGCCGCTTCAGAGCCAAACGACAATGAGCGGGCCTGTGAGGACTGGGTCACCGCGGACACGCACCCTTGGTGGCCGCCAATTCCAGGGTCTGGCGGACCAGATCGCCGACGGCATCGGTCTCCACCAGAAATCCGTCGTGCCCGAAGACCGAGTCGACCACCTGCAGCCTCTCGCAGCCGGGCAGCAACTCGGCGAGTTCCTCTTGCAGCCGCAGCGGATACAGCCGGTCGGAGGTGATACCGCCGACCACCGCCGGCACCGGGCAGCCGCGCAACGCGCTGGCCACACCGCCGCGTTCCCGGCCCACGTCGTGACTGGACAGCGACTCGGTGAGCACCACGTAGCTGCCGGCGTCGAACCGCGACACCAGCTTGCGGCCCTGATGCTCCAGGTAGCTCTGCACGGCGTAGCGGCCGCCGGACGTCGGATACTCGTCTCCCTGGGCTTCGTTGGCGAATCGGTTGTCCAGCTCGCCCTCCCCCCGGTAGGTCAGGTGCGCGAAGCGGCGGGCGATCTCCAGGCCGGCGTTGGGGGTTCGTCCGGTGCCGTAATAGTCACCGCCCTGCCAGTTCGGGTCGGCTTTGATGGCCGCGATCTGGGTGCACTGCGTGCCGATCTGGTCTGCGGTGGCACGCGCGCCCACTGCCAGCAGTAGGCCGGCGCCCACCCGGTCGGGGTAGGCGACCATCCATTCCAGCGCCCGCGCGCCACCCATCGACCCGCCGAGCACCGCGGCGACTTCGGTGATGCCCAACGCCGCCAGCGCCGCCACATCGGCCTCGACCTGGTCCCGGATCGATATCACCGGAAACCTTGAGCCCCAGGGCTTTCCGTCGGCGGCCATCGAGCTCGGCCCGCTCGACCCGCGACAACCGCCCAGCACGTTGGTGGCCACCGCGCACCAACGGTTGGTGTCGATCGGCGCGCCCGGGCCGGCAATGCCGTCCCACCAGCCCGGCGTGGGATGCCCGCGCCCGGCCGGCCCGGTGATGTGCGAGTCGCCGGTCAGCGCGTGCAAGACCACAACGACGTTGTCGCGGGTCGGCGACAACTCACCCCACCGCTGCACGGCGATGCTGACGTCGTCGAGCACCACACCGCTTTCCAGCGTCAGTGAGCCGATGTCAACGATGCCGACATCGCCTTCGTTGGGCAGCGTCTGGGTCGGCACGTCAGAAATTGTCACCTGCCGCTCCTCAGAACGCCGCCACGGCGTGCGGATCACCGGCGCCCGCGTATCTGCGAGCGGCGGCGAAGCCGAGTTCGAGGTCGGCCAGGATGTCGTCAATGCCCTCAATACCCACCGCCAGCCGCACCAAACCGGGGCTCACCCCGGCCGACAGCTGCTCGGCGGCGCTGAGCTGAGCATGAGTAGTCGACGCCGGGTGAATCACCAGCGAGCGCACGTCACCGATGTTGGCGACGTGGCTGTGCAGCTTCAGTGCATCGACGAACGCCTTGCCGGCGTTCACCCCGCCGGCCAACTCGAAGGACAGCACCGCTCCGGTTCCCTTGGGCGCCAGCTTCTTTGCCCGCTCGTACCACGGAGAGCCGGGCAGCCCGGCGTAGTTGACCGACAGCACGCCATCGTGGCCGGCGACGTATTCGGCGACTCGTTGCGCGTTGGCGACGTGGCGCTCGACCCGCAGACTCAGGGTCTCCAGGCCCTGGGCGACCAGGAACGCGTTGAACGGCGACGCCGCTGAGCCCAGGTCACGCAGCAGCTGCACCCGGGCTTTGAGCGCGAACGCGGGCGGTCCCAACTCGGCGTAGACCACACCGTGGTAGCTGGGGTCCGGTGTGGTGAACCCGGGAAAGCGGCCTTGCGTCCAGTCGAAGGTGCCGCCGTCGACGATCACGCCGGCGATCGCGGCGCCGTGCCCGCCGAGGTATTTGGTAGCCGAGTGCACCACGATGTCGGCGCCCTGGGCGATCGGCTGGATCAGGTACGGGGTCGCGACGGTGTTGTCGACGATCAGCGGCACACCGTGCTCGTGTGCCACCGCCGAGACTCCGGGGGTGTCCAGGATGTCGATCTGAGGGTTGGAGATCGTCTCGGCGAAGAACGCCTTGGTGTTCGGGCGCACCGCGGCCCGCCACGAATCCAGGTCGTCGGGGTCGTCGACGAAGCTGACCTCGATTCCGAGCTTGGGCAGTGAGTAGTGGAACAGGTTGTAGGTGCCGCCGTAGAGCCGCGGGCTGGACACAATGTGGTCGCCTGCGGCGGCCAGATTCAAGATTGCGAACGTCTCGGCGGCCTGCCCCGAGGACAGGAATAGCGCGGCCACTCCGCCCTCCAGGGCGGCGATCCGCTGTTCGACGACGTCGGTGGTCGGGTTGCCGATGCGGGTGTAGATGTTGCCCGGCACTTCCAGCCCGAACAGCGCCGCAGCGTGCGAGGTGTCGTCGAAGACGTAGGACGTGGTCTGGTAGATCGGCAGCGCGCGGGCGCCGGTGGTCGGGCACGGCTGTTGACCAGCGTGGATCTGCTTGGTCTCGAAGGACCAGTGCGCGGTCGGATCGGTATCGGCTTCAGTAGCTGAGTTGGTGTTGGAACTCACAGTCGAGTGCTTTCTGGGAAGAGTGGAGGTGTGTCGGATGCCGGATGAGCGTGGGAGGTCGTCTTATGACGACGTCGACCAACGCATTCAGCAACTACGACGCACGATGGGCCAGCCCGCATAGGTGCGCATCAGGTTTCCCTGTCTACTCCGGGGGGCCCATCACGGCGGACCCGCGCTTGCCGCGTAGCCACTGTTGGCTACGAAACCTTGTCATCACCCGGGGCACCCCACCGCGGTTGGAGGGTTGCCGGCCAGCAAGCCGGGGCTTGACGCTGGCACTCATGACCGAAATGAAGCTTATCTCATTAACCCGAGCCGGTGCCAGCGGTCCGGTTTGAGTCAATCCGGGTGCCTTGTCTTGAGGCTGCCGCGATCGAGGTCGACAACAGCGAAAACATGCTTGATAACGTGGCAGCCAGTTACACCGCGAACCCCGTCAGGATCTGACCGAATACCGGGAGAAACACCGTGTGCGCCGACCAGCCGACCATCATCTACACGCTGACCGATGAGGCGCCGCTGTTGGCGACTTACGCCTTTCTGCCGATCGTGCGGGCGTTCGCCGAACCGGCGGGCATCACAATACAAACCAGCGACATCTCGTTGGCGGGGCGGATCCTGGCCGAGTTCTCCGACTACCTGACCGACGAGCAGCGCGTGCCCGACAACCTGGGCGAGCTGGGACGGCTGACCAAAGAGGCCGACACCAACATCATCAAGCTGCCCAACATCAGTGCGTCGGTGCCGCAGTTGGTGGACGCGGTCAACGAATTGCAGGGCAACGGCTTCAAGATCCCCGACTATCCGCAGAGTCCGAAAAGCGACGAGGACAAAGAAATTCGCGACCGCTACGCCAAATGCCTTGGCAGCGCGGTGAACCCAGTTCTGCGCGAGGGCAATTCGGACCGGCGCGCGCCAAAGGCGGTCAAAGAGTACGCGCGTAAGCATCCGCACAGCATGGGGAACTGGTCGCAGGCGTCGCGCACGCACGTCGCCACCATGAAGCGCGGCGACTTCTATCACGGCGAGAAGTCGATGACGCTGGACCGTGCTCGCGACGTCAAGATGGAGCTGAAAACCAAGGGCGGCAAGACGATCGTGCTCAAGCCCAAGGTGTCGCTGCGGGATGGCGATGTCATCGACAGCATGTTCATGAGCGTGAAGGCGCTTTGCGAGTTCTACGAGGCGGAGATCGAGGATGCCTACAAGACTGGGGTGATGTTCTCGCTGCACGTCAAGGCGACGATGATGAAGATCAGCCACCCCATCGTGTTCGGCCACGCAGTCAAGACCTTCTACAAGGACGCTTTCGCCAAACACGGGGAGCTGTTCGACGAACTCGGCGTCAACGTCAACAACGGTTTGGTCGATCTGTACAACAAGATCGAGACCCTGCCCGCGTCACTGCACGACGAGATCATCCGCGACCTGCACGCCTGCCATGAACACCGGCCCGAGCTGGCGATGGTCGATTCGGCCAAGGGCATCAGCAACTTTCACTCGCCCAGCGATGTGATCGTGGATGCCTCGATGCCGGCGATGATCCGCGCGGGCGGCAAGATGTATGGCGCCGACGGTCGGCAGAAGGACACCAAGGCCGTCAACCCGGAGTCCACGTTCTCCCGCATCTACCAGGAGATCATCAACTTCTGCAAAACCCACGGGCAATTCGATCCCACCACGATGGGCACCGTGCCCAACGTCGGCCTGATGGCACAGCAGGCCGAGGAGTACGGGTCGCACGACAAGACGTTCGAGATTCCCGAAGACGGTGTCGCCGACATCGTCGACCTCGACACCGGTGAAGTCCTGCTCACGCAAAACGTTGAGGCCGGTGACATTTGGCGGATGCCCATCGTGACCGACGCTGCGATCCGCGACTGGGTCAAGCTCGCCGTCACACGGACGAGAAATTCTGGCATGCCGGTGGTGTTCTGGCTCGACCAGGAACGTCCACACGAATACGAGCTGCGCAAGAAGGTCAACACCTATCTGGCCGACCTCGACACCGAGGGCCTCGACATTCAGACCATGTCGCAGGAACGAGCCATGCGGCACACGATCGAGCGCGCCATACGTGGGCAAGACACCATCGCCGCCACCGGAAACATCCTGCGCGACTACCTCACTGACCTGTTCCCGATCCTGGAGCTGGGCACCAGCGCCAAGATGCTGTCGATCGTGCCGTTGATGGACGGTGGGGGAATGTATGAGACCGGAGCGGGTGGCTCAGCGCCCAAGCACGTCCACCAGCTGGTCGAGGAAAACCACCTGCGGTGGGATTCCCTCGGCGAATACCTGGCGCTGGGAGCATGTTTCGAAGACATCGGTATCAAGACCAAAAACGCGCGGGCCAAGATTCTCGGTAAGACGCTCGACGACGCGATCGGCAAACTCTTGGACAACGACAAGAGCCCGTCGCGCAAGACCGGTGAACTCGACAACCGCGGCAGCCAGTTCTACCTGGCGCTGTACTGGGCGCAGGAACTCGCCGCGCAGCACGACGACGAGGAGTTGCGCAAGCACTTCGCCGCGCTGGCCGAGGAGCTGGGCAAGGACGAAGACGCCATCGTCGCCGAACTCGGCGAAGCGCAAGGCGAATCCGTCGATATCGGCGGCTATTACCGACCGGACGACGAGAAGCTCACCGCGGTGATGCGGCCGAGTAAGACGCTCAACACGGCGCTGGCTGAGGCGGTCGACTGACCGTCAGTCGACCAGCCCGCGAAGCGTCTCGATCAGCTTGACCCGCTCGGCGGCCGTGCCGGCGATCGGCACCACATTCAACGTGGTAACCCCGGCCTCACGGAAGGCCGCCACGCGTTCCTTGACGAACCCGGGCGTTCCGATCAGCGAGACGTCGCGGACCAGCTCGTCGGGAACGGCCTTGGCGGCCGCCTCCTTCTCGCCGGCCAGATAGAGCTCTTGGATGCGGTCGGCCGCTGCGCCGTAGCCGTATCGGGTGGCCAGGGTGTGGTAGAAATTTTTGCCCTTGGCGCCCATGCCGCCGATGTAGAGCGCCAGATGCGGCTTCACGACTTCCCTTAGCGGCTCGACGTTTTCACCGATGGCCAGGGTCGGGCCGGCGAACACCTCCAGCTCGCCCAGCGCCGGGTCGCGGTTGGCTTGGCCGGTGGCCAGCGCCTTGCCCCAGACGTCCTGGGCTTTCTCCGGCAGGAAGAAAATGGGCTGCCACCCCTCGGCGACCTCGGCGGCCAGCTCGACGTTCTTGGGTCCCAGCGCGGCAATTAAGACTGGAATGCGTTCGCGGACAGGCTTATTGATTAGCTTCAGCGCCTTGCCGAGCCCGGTGCCCTGTTCGGGAGGCAGTGGAATCGTGTAGTGGGTGCCGTCATAGCGCAGCGTCTCGCGCCGCCACACCTGGCGGCAGATCTCGATGACCTCGCGGGTGCGGGCGATCGGCGCGTCGTAGGGCACGCCGTGGAAACCCTCCATCACCTGGGGGCCGGATGCGCCCAGGCCCAGGATGAACCGGCCGTCGGAGACGTAGTCCAGTCCGGCGGCGGTCATCGCGGTCAGCGTGGGTGTCCGGGTGTAGAGCTGCAGGATGCCCGATGCCAGCTCAACGCGGTCGGTGCTGGCGGCCAGATACCCGAGCGCGCTCACTGCGTCGAACGAATACGCCTCGGGGACAAAGACAATGTCCAAACCAGCGCGCTCGAGGTCGGCCACCTCGGCGGCCACCTCCCTGAAGCCGCCCGCGTAGTTGATCCCTAATCCGATTCGCATGCCTGGCTGCTCCCTACGCTCTAAGCCCTGGTGACCTGGTCGGCCAGTTCGAGGGCTTCCTGCTGGATTCTCGGAAATTGTGCGGCCATCGCTTCGGACAACGTCTTCGCGCCGGAGAGCGGTCGCACCATCACCTTAAAGTCATCGATCAGTCCGTCGTCGTTGACATGTAGGAAGTCGCAACCGTTGACCGTCACACCGGGTGCGCCCGCGATACCGGTCTCGAACTCAAGGGCGTAGTTGCCGCCGTTGCTGTCATGGATCTCGCGGACATAGCGAAAATTCTCGAAGACCCGCAGCACGCCGCGCAGGATCGCTGCGGTGATCGGCTTGCCGACGTAAGGCTTGAAGGCCACCGGGCTGGTGAATACGACGTCGTCGGCCAGCATGGCCTGGATCGCCGCGTCGTCGCGTTCCTCGACTGCCGTGCGGAAGGGATGCATCAAACACCTCGGATGGTCAATTTGTTGAGTAGGTGTGCCCGACAGTAAGGCCTGAGCGCGCCTATGTCCATAGGTGAATAATCACTTTGTTTACTATTCGTGTCGTACGATGGACTGATGTCGCTGCGTGATGCCGTGCTGGCCGCTCTGCTCGAGGGTGAATCCTCCGGCTACGACCTGGCCAAGGACTTCGACGCGTCGGTGGCGAACTTCTGGATGGCGACACCGCAGCAGCTGTACCGTGAACTGGAGCGTCTTGCCGAGCAGGGCCTGATCCAAGCTCGCATCGTGGAGCAGGAACGCCGGCCCAACAAGCGGATGTTCTCGCTGACCGAGGCGGGTTATGACGCGATCCGGCAGTTCACCGCGCGGGCGCCGAAACCCTTGGCGATCCGCGACGAACTGATGATCAAAGTCCAGGCTCTCGACGTCGGCGACGACGCGGCCGTTCGCGACTTGATCATCGAGCGGCGCGAGTGGGCCGAGGCAAAAGTTCAACGCTACGAGCGCCTTCGCAACCGAGTCCTCGATGGCCTCAGCGAAGAGGAATTCCTCGCAACGGCGCCGCGAGTGGGCCCCTATCTGACACTGATGCGCGGGATCTCGTTCGAGCAGGAAAACCTCCGATGGGCCAAGCGCGCACTGGCGATCGTCGAACAGCGTCAGGGCGCCGGGTCGGTCAGGTAGTGGGCTCTAGCTGGCGGGCGGGTCCTCGACAGTGCGCAGCTGCGAGCTGTGCTGCTCGAGGAAGGCGCTGATCACTTCGGTAACCCGGGCGGGTGCCTCGAACATCGGGATATGCCCGACGCCGTCGAGCTCGGTGATCCGCGTGCCGGCGGGGAGCTGTGCCTGGAAGTAGCGGTGCGAGCGCGGCGCGGGGAACACGCGGTCCTTTTCGCAGAGCACCAGGTGGGCCGGCACCGCGGTTTGGGCAAGCTCGAGCAGTCCGGGCTGCACCAGCGATTTGACCAGCAGCTGGAAATAGGCCGGGCAATGCGCCACGTCGTCGACGATGGCCGCGAGCTGCTCGTCGGTGACGCCGCCGGGTGTCCCGCTGATCGGCAGGGTGGACAGTTGGTGTGTGTAGGGGAGACGCAGCGCCCGTGGCCCCAGCCAGCGGGCGGCCGCCCAGAACGGCATTGCCGACACGAACTTCGCGATCACCTCGAACTTGGCCGGGGTCCAGCGGGTCCACCCACCGGCCGGCGCGATACCGGTGACGGTCCGTGCCCGTCCGCGACGCTCGAGCTCGAATGCCACCCAGCCGCCCAGTGAGTTGCCGACGATGTGGGCGGTGTCCCAGCCCAATTCGTCCAGCTGTCGCTCGACGTGGTCGGCCAGCGCGGCCGAGCTCAGAAACCAGGTACCGGACTTCGGCCCGCCGTTGTGGCCGGCCATCGTCGGCGCGAAAACCTCGTAGTTGCCGGTGTCTGCCAGTTGCTGGGCGACCGTCTCCCAGACCAGCTGCGAGATCAGGAACGGATGCAGCAGCAGGACCGGTTCGCCAGACCCCAGATGAATGGGCGCGCGAGATGTCATGCCGCCGACATTATGGCGATACCGCCGGTACTGCAAGGAGCGCCGCTGTTCGCGTGAAAAGATCAAATCATCATGACTACCGCTACTGGATCCAGCCGGGTTTTCTCCGGTGTGCAGCCCACCTCCGATTCGCTTCACCTCGGAAATGCGCTGGGGGCCGTGACCCAGTGGGCCCAGTTGCAAGACGACCACGACGCCTTCTTCTGTGTCGTCGACCTGCACGCGATCACCCTCCCGCAGGACCCCGCCGTGTTGCGCCGGCGCACTCTGCTGACTGCCGCGCAGTATCTGGCACTGGGTATCGACCCCAGTCGCAGCACGATCTTTGTGCAGAGCCACGTGCCCGCGCACGCCCAGCTGGCCTGGGTGTTGGGCTGCTTCACCGGTTTCGGCCAGGCCTCGCGGATGACCCAGTTCAAGGACAAGTCGACGCGTCAGGGCAGCGACGCGACAACCGTCGGCCTGTTCACCTACCCCGTGCTGCAGGCCGCCGACGTGCTGGCCTACGACGCCGAGTTGGTGCCGGTCGGTGAGGACCAGCGTCAGCACCTGGAGCTGGCGCGCGATATCGCGCAACGGTTCAACGGCCGCTACCCGGACACGTTCGTGGTTCCGGAAGTCTTGATTCCCAAGGCCACCGCAAAGATTTACGACCTGCAGGACCCGTCGTCGAAGATGAGCAAGTCGGCAGCCACCGATGCCGGCCTGATCAGCCTGCTCGATGATCCAGCGGTGTCCGCCAAGAAGATTCGGTCCGCGGTGACCGACAGTGAACGGGAGATCCGCTTCAACCCCGAGACCAAAGCCGGCGTGTCGAACCTGTTGAGCATCCAGTCCGCGGTCACCGGCGCTGGAATCGACGCGTTGGTCGACGGTTACGCCGGGCGCGGTTACGGCGACCTGAAAAAGGACACCGCCGAAGCTGTGGTGGAGTTCGTGACCCCGATTAAGACCCGGGTTGACGAATTGCTCACAGATCCAACAGAACTGGAGGTAGTTCTGGCTGCCGGGGCGGCACGGGCCGATGAGGTAGCCGCGAAAACCGTCGACCGGGTTTATGACCGGCTCGGGTTCCTACCGAGACGTCCTTAGCGGGTTGTCGTGAGCGAACCGGCCAAGTCAGGGATTCTCGATCGGCTGCGGGCGCGGTACGCATGGTTCGACCACGCAATGCGCGCCAACGACTGGTTCGATGAGTGCCGGGGCAACTTCTTTGCCGCCGGGCTGACGTACTACACGATTTTCGCGTTGTTTCCCTTGCTCATGGTCGGTTTCAGCGTCGCCGGATTCCTGCTGTCGCGTCGGCCCGCCGTGTTGACTGCGATCGACAACAAGGTCAGGTCCGCGGTGCCCGGTGCCCTGGCTCAGCAGATACTCGATCTGATGAACTCAGCGATCGACGCGCGGACGTCGGTGGGTGTCATCGGCTTGACCGCCGCGGTATGGGTCGGCCTGAACTGGATGGGCAATCTTCGCGTCGCGCTGACCGAATTGTGGCGGCAGCCTGAGGGTTCGCACGGATACATCCGCACCAAGTTCTCCGACTTGGTGGCGATGGTGTCGTCATTCGTGGCCATTTTCGCCACGCTCGGACTCAGTGCGTTCGCCGGCGCGGGATCGATGGCCCGGGTGTTGGGCTGGCTGGGCCTTCACGACCTGCCGGTGCTAGACGGGATTCTGCGCGCCGTATCGGTATTGGTGTCATTTCTGTTGTCGTGGTTAGTGTTCGGCTGGATGATCGCCCGGCTACCCCGGGACCCGGTCAACTTCGCCAGCTCGATTCGGGCGGCGTTGCTCGCGGCGGTCGGCTTCGAATTGTTCAAGTTGGTTGCGGCGATCTATTTGAAATCCGTGCTTCACAGCCCCGCTGGTGCGACCTTCGGCCCCGTGCTGGGCCTGATGGTGTTCGCCTACGTCACGGCGCGGCTGCTGCTTTTCGCGACCGCGTGGGCGGCGACGTCGACCGATAACCTGCCCGCGGCGCCGGCGGAGACGCCGGCGGAGACGCCTGAGCCCACCGTCATCATGCCGAGGGTGCCCCCGGCCGACGGGCTCAAGGCGCGGCAGGTGATTACCGCTGCCGTGGTAGGTGCCATTGCGGCACTTGGCCTTTCCAGGCTGAGCCGACGCAGCAGAGACGATTAGTCTCAACATCGCAGCCATCTCTATACCGAAACGATTTGGCCACGAGGGGGTGCACCGGTCTGTAGGCGTGTCATTCTCTGGAGCAGGAATATTGCGCTACGCAAAGGCGGGTAGGCGATGTCAGCTCCAAATCTCTTCCAGAAACTAGCCGCGGAGACTATCGGCACCTTTTGGCTGGTGCTCGGCGGCGTTGGCAGTGCGGTCTTTTCGTTGAAGGCCCAATCTGATCTGTTCTCACTCGGTATCGGTTATCTCGGTGTCGCATTGGCTTTCGGTCTGACCGTGCTGACCGGTGTGTACGCGTTCGGGACAATCTCGGGCGGGCATTTCAACCCAGCGGTCACGCTGGGCGCGGCACTGGCTCGCCGCGTGGAATGGAAAGTGCTGCCGGCGTATTGGATCGTTCAGGTGGTTGGTGGCCTGCTCGGGGCGTTGGTGGTCTACTTCATCGCGTACGGCAAGCCCGGGTTCATCGCGACGGGGCACATGGCGGCCAACGGCTATGGCGCACACTCGCCCACGGGTTATTCGATGGGTGCCGTCATCCTGGCCGAGATCGTGTTGACGGCCGTGTTCTTGTTCGTCATCCTCGGCTCCACCGACGCGCGGGCACCGAAGGGCTTTGCGGGCTTGGCTATCGGACTGACGCTGACACTGATTCACCTGGTTGCCATTCCGGTCTCCAACACCTCGGTCAACCCGGCCCGGTCGACCGCTGTCGCGTTCTTCAACGGCGACGGCGCCCCCGCGCAGCTGTGGGTGTTCTGGCTTGCACCGCTGGTCGGCGGGGCGATCGCCGGTATCGCCTACCCGTTGCTATTCGGGCGGGCCGAGGAGCAGGAGGAGGAGGACTAGCTGACCAGCTTCAGTCCCGCGATGCAGCCGACCACACCGGCGATAAGCATCACCTTGACCGGCGACGCCGTCTCGTCGCCGGTCAGCATCGCGTAACCGACGGTGAGTACGGCTCCTACGCCGACCCAGACCGCGTAGCTGGTTCCGGTCGGCAGGCTGCGCATCGCGAACGCCAGCCCGGCCATCGAGAATGTCAGCGAGACAGCGAAAATCAGCGACGGAAGCAGCCGGGAAAATCCGTCCGATCTGTCCATCGCGGTCGCCCACACCGCTTCGAGAACTCCGGACGCCACCAACACCAGCCAGGCCATTGCGCACCTCTTCCGCGCCGTCTTGTCGCTGGCCGGGTACGGTGCGCCTCGTCCGGTGTCAGTTGCTGACCCGTTCGACGGTAGCAAACCTTATCGGCCGGTTACCCAGCTGCCGCGTACCACGACGGCGCCGACCCGATAATCCGGTTCCAGCGCAACAAGATTGGCCTCGGCGCCGACGCGCAGACTTCCGGCGCCGTCGATGCCGAGCGCTCGGGCCGGGGTCGTCGAC
>NZ_JBAPMI010000129.1:0-25907 GCF_049278535.1 Mycobacterium sp.
GTCCCAAGCCGCGCCGGCGACCGTCATCGGCCCTGCGCCGGGGCCGGTATACATCAGCCCGGAATTGATTTCCGGCGGCAAAGCCGCAAAGTCAGCCATCTATGCGCCACCGCATGTCATGGCGACGGCCCTGCCTACGCTGATCAGGGCGTGAAGCGACGCTCGGCGGTACGGGCACGCCGAGCAACGACAGCTCTGCCAGACCGACCATCCGCATAATAGAGATATTACATACTTTTTGAACGTTGTGAAGTCCTGAACAGACTATTAGTCGTTGAAGGTTGCCAGGATCGGTCAACCGCTGCTAGCTTGCATTAACCGCAAACCGACGGAAGTCGGCCCGGATCGCTTAGTTTGCGGGCCGCGTCGATCACTATTTGCAGTTCGCTCGTGAACTAAGCTCGTGTCCAACAACGCCTCGAGACCTAGGGGCCCGTTGTCAAGCCTCCGGGGCGAAGCATTACTAGGTGGACTAACCATGACCGAGACGACCGACACCCGGGCGGATACCACTCGCCAGCAGATTCTGCGCGCCGCCGCACGCCAGTTCGCGCGGCTTCCCTATCATCAGGTCGGCCTCGATGACGTGCTCGCCGAGGCTGAATTGACCAAGGGCGCAATGTATTTCCACTTCCGCTCCAAGCATGCGCTGGCGCTGGCGATCATCGAGGACCAGATCACTCGGTCTCACGAGGCGATCACCGAACTGCTGGCACGGAAATTCTCCGGCCTGGAGACGCTGATCGACTTCTCCTACCAGTTGGCGGTGCGAGACATCAGCGAGGACATCTCGCGGGCCGCTTTGCATCTTGTCGAGTCCATCGCCCGTGTTGATGGGCTGCAGGCGAAGCTGCACAAGGAATGGATCGACAACCTCGTAGTCGCCGTGCAGCGCGGCATCGGCGAGGGCGACGTCCTCGAGGAGTGCCAGCCACAAGACGTGGGACGCTTGCTGGCGTCGGCCTACATGGGTTTGCGCCAGACCAGCAACCTCGACGAACCAGGGCGCTTTCTCCGCGACTTCGAGGCGATGTGGACGATCGTGCTGCCCGGTTTCGTGCGTCCCGAGCGGATCGATTACTTCAGCCAATTCATCAAACGACGCACGAAAATCGCGATCGGAAGTACCACCACGCTGGCGGGGTCGACGTGATCACGATTTCGATCACCGGCCAGTGATCGATTGGGCCCGACCCGCCGCCCTGTTAGGCTTTGCCGCCTAGTAGGAATGGTGCGACGCCGACGGTCCGGAAGCTCACCGCACAACGGACTCCGGAGGTAATAGGCGATGGCCCGCCAGGTTCGATCGGAAGCGACACGGCGAAAGATCCTCGACGCCGCGGTCGACGTGTTCAACGAGGTCGGATTTGCTTCTGCCGACCGGGGCGCGATCATCGAGCGCACCGGGATGACCAAGGGAGCCTTCTACCACCACTTCGACTCGATGGAGTCGCTGGCGTCGGCCATCATCGAGGACGGCGCCAGTCTGGTGGTCGCCGAGTTGAACACCATGTCGGACTCGTTTTCTCCTGCGCTGGAGAACATCCTGCACGGCACGTTCGTCACCGCGGACCTGTTCGCCACCAACAAAGTCGTGCGCACCGCCGAGCAGTTGACTCTGGCGTTCGGCAAATTCAACGACACCGCCGGCGCGGCCTACACCGCCTGGACCGAAGCGATGGCGGCGCAGACGCAGCGGGCGATCGCCGAAGGCGACCTCCGCTCAGAGCTCGACCCGCAAATGGTCAGCGAGGCGATCATCGGTGCGACGTTCGGTGCCCGGGTCATGGGTCAGACGATGGGCGGTGGTAACGACCTTGTCCGGCGGCTCACACACATGTGGGAGCTGCTGTTTCCTGCCATCGTCACCGAGGCGTCGCTGGGCTACTACCGTGAGTTCCTGGCGCGCGAGGCGCTGCGCCACGTAGAGCACGAACCGTCGTCGTAACCGGGCTTATTGAGGCGGGCTAGCGCTCGTTGGCCCAGAGCTCTTCGGTGAGGTCCTGGAACGTCGCCAGCGCAATCGCATCGTCGGCACGCCGCATCGCGGACCTGCTCATCAGCGCACGCACGGTCGAGCCCTCCTTATGCGCCAATTCGACGACCATGTTGGCCAAGCCGTCGACAACGGAGAGCACCGATTCCGTTTCCAGCGCGCCATGGAAGATGTCGTGGAACTTCAGCGTCACGACCTCCTGCGCGTCGCGACCCACCATCTCGGCGAATGCCGTGTTCGCGAACACGATGGTGCCGTCCTGCAGGACCGCCAGCGTGGGGACCGGGATGCGCTCCAGCAACACCAGCGCCGGCAACTGTTCGAGCACATCAATCGGCGATGGGCTGGCCTGCGCAGTTCGTCGTCGGTCCACCGCTTGATTATTGTCCATCGCGGTGTTCATTGCCGAATCCGACGATGACGGTCGTGCTTTGCCGAGACCGTGCGGATAATGACACGCTGAACGGATAGCCGGCAGCGAGGGAGGTTCGATGACGACGCACGGCGAATCAGCGGTCCTCGTCCTGGCCGCCGGGGCCGGCACCCGGATGCGGTCCGACACCCCCAAGGTGCTGCACGCTCTGGCCGGCCGCAGCATGCTGGCGCACTCGCTGCACGCGATCGCCAAGATGGCGCCGCAGCACCTGGTGGTTGTGCTCGGCCGCGACCAGGCGCGCATCGAACACGTGGTCGGTGAACTGGCCGAAACCCTGGGGCGCCGGATCGAGATGGCAACACAGGATCAGCAGCTCGGCACCGGCCACGCTGTGTTGTGCGGCCTGGCCGCGCTGCCCGACGATTTCCGCGGCGTCGTCGTCGTCACGTCCAGCGACATCCCGCTGCTCGACGCCGACACGCTCGCCGACCTGGTCACCACGCACAACTCCCACGGCGCGGCGGTGACGGTGCTGACCACGACGCTGAGCGATCCGACCGGCTACGGGCGCACGCTGCGGACGCAGGACAACGAGGTGATCGCCATCGTCGAGCAGGCCGATGCGACACCGTCTCAGCGGGAAATCCGTGAGGTCAACGCGGGCGTGTACGCCTTCGACATCGCCGCGCTGCGCTCGGCGCTGAGCCGGTTGTCGGCCGACAACGCACAGCAGGAGCTTTACCTCACCGACGTCATCGCGATCGTTCGGCAGGACGGGCAGGTGGTGCAGGCAAGGCACGTCGCCGACAGCTCGCTGGTGGCCGGCGTCAACAACCGGGTGCAGCTGGCCGATCTGGCCGCTGAACTCAACCGCCGTATCGTGGCCGCCCATCAACTTGCCGGCGTCACCGTCACCGACCCGGCGTCCACCTGGATCGACATCGACGTGAACATCGGTCGCGACACCGTGATCCAGCCCGGCACGCAACTGCTCGGCGGAACCCGAATCGGTGAGCGCTGCATTATCGGCCCGGACACCACGCTGACCGACGTCTCCGTCGGCGACGGCGCCACGGTGGTCCGGAGCCACGGCAGCGAGGCGTCGATCGGCGACGACGCCGTGGTCGGGCCGTTCACCTACCTGCGGCCCGGCACCGTGCTGGGCGCCGAAGCCAAGCTGGGCGCATTCGTCGAGACCAAGAACTCCACCATCGGCACCGGGACCAAGGTGCCCCACCTGACCTACGTCGGTGACGCCGACATCGGCGAACACAGCAACATCGGCGCTTCCAGCGTCTTCGTCAACTACGACGGCACGTCCAAGCAACGCACCACGGTCGGCTCGCACGTGCGTACCGGCTCCGACACCATGTTCGTCGCCCCGGTCACCGTCGGCGACGGGGCCTACACGGGAGCCGGAACAGTGGTGCGCGAGGACGTTCCGCCCGGCGCGCTGGCGGTATCCGGCGGCCAGCAGCGCAATATCGAAGGCTGGGTCGAGCGCAAGCGGCCCGGCAGCGCCGCCGCGCAGGCCGCCGAGAAGGCACGCGCCGGTGACGATGAAGGGTCATCTCCCGCACCGGCGGAGACCACCTAGTATTCGTACAGCAGTCATCCGTTCCGAAGCAGTAAGGGCAGCACGTGAGCTACGACTGGACCGATAACCGCAAGAACCTGATGCTCTTCTCGGGCCGCGCTCATCCTGAGCTCGCCGAGCAAGTCGCCAAGGAACTCGACACCCACGTCACCGCGCAGACCGCGCGCGAGTTCGCCAACGGCGAGATCTTCGTCCGCTTCAACGAGTCGGTACGTGGCTGTGACGCCTTCGTCCTGCAGTCGGCCCCGGCGCCGGTGAACGACTGGCTGATGGAATCGCTGATCATGATCGACGCGCTCAAGCGGGGCAGCGCCAAGCGGATCACCGCGGTCTTGCCCTTCTACCCCTACGCCCGTCAGGACAAGAAACACCGTGGGCGCGAACCGATCTCGGCCCGGCTGGTCGCCGATCTGCTCAAGACCGCCGGCGCCGACCGGATCGTGACCGTCGATCTGCACACCGATCAGATCCAGGGTTTCTTCGACGGTCCGGTCGACCACATGCGTGGGCAGAACCTGCTGACCGGCTACATCGGGGACAACTACGCCGATGGCAACATGGTGGTGGTATCCCCCGACTCCGGCCGGGTGCGGATCGCCGAGAAATGGGCCGACGCTCTGGGCGGCGTGCCGCTGGCCTTCATCCACAAGACCCGCGACCCGCGGGTGCCCAATCAGGTGGTGTCCAACCGAGTCGTCGGCGAGGTGCAGGGAAAGACCTGCGTCCTGATCGACGACATGATCGACACCGGTGGCACCATCGCCGGTGCGGTGAAGCTGCTGCACGACGACGGCGCCAAGGATGTGATCATCGCGGCCACCCATGGGGTGCTGTCCGACCCCGCCGCCGAGCGGCTCGCGGCGTGCGGTGCCCGCGAGATCATCGTCACCAACACGCTGCCGATCGGCGAGGAGAAGCGATTCCCGCAACTCACCGTGCTGTCCATCGCCCCCCTGCTGGCCAGCACGATCCGCGCGGTATTTGAAAACGGTTCGGTCACAGGGCTTTTCGATGGAGACGCCTAGATGGCCGACGCCGTCATCTACCACAACCCCAAGTGCTCGACGTCGCGCAAAACCCTGGAGCTGTTGCGTGACAACGGCATCGAGCCTGACGTGGTGCAGTATCTGAAGACCCCGCCGTCGCGCGCCGAGCTGGTGACGATGATCCGCGCCGCCGGCATCGACGTGCGGACCGCGGTGCGCAAACGCGAGGCGCTGTACGCCGAACTCAACTTGGCCGATGCCAGCGACGACCAATTGCTCGACGCGATGGCCGAACATCCCATCCTGATCGAGCGACCGTTCGTCGTGACATCGAAAGGCACGCGGCTGGCTCGTCCGGTCGACACGGTCCGCGAGATCCTGTGAGCCGCGCACGAAGGGAATGGCTCGCCGCCGCGATATTACTGCTAAGCCTGCTGTCGGTCGCATGTGGGCCGAAAAACCCTGACTATCAGTCGATCTGGACCACCACCACATCGACGACGCCGACGCCGACCGGAAACCCGGTGCCGTTTTCGCAGTACCTGCAAAGCAGCGGCGTCTCCGGAGAGCCGGTCGCGCCTGACAAGTTGACCGACCTGACCGTGTCGATCCCGACCCCGCCGGGCTGGCAGAAGGCCGACAAGCCGAACATCCCGCCCACCACAGTGGCGATCGCAAAGGACAACGGCTTCCCCAACGCGATGCTGATGGTGTTCAAGCTGGGTGGCGATGTCGACGCCGCCGACTTGGCCAAACACGGCAACGACGATGCCCGGCTCGCGCAGAACTTCAAGCAGCTCGAGTCGTCGGCGGCTGACTTCCACGGCTTTCCCTCGTCGATGATCGAGGGCAGTTACAACCTCGGCGACCAGCGGTTGCACACCATCAACCGGATCGTGGTCGCCCACGGGTCCGGCCAAGACCCAGACCACTACCTCATTCAGCTCGCAGTCACCAGCCTGGCTGACAAGGCGGTCGCCGACGCGGTCGACGTCGAGGCAATCCTGCACGGATTCACCGTCGCCGCCAAGTAACTAGTGTGTCTTCCATGACGTCGTGGACCGCCGCAGATCTGCCCTCATTCGCTGGACGCACTGTCATAGTCACCGGGGCCAACAGCGGCCTCGGTGAGGTGACGGCCCGCGAGCTCGCCCGGGTCGGCGCCAGAGTGATCTTGGCGGTGCGCAACACCGGCAAAGGCAAAACCGCAGCCCGGAAGATGAAGGGCAAAGTCGACGTGCGCCCGCTCGACCTGCAGGACCTGGCCTCGGTGCGGCAGTTCGCCGACGGGGTCGAGGGCGTCGACATCCTGGTGAACAACGCCGGCATCATGGCCGTCCCGCGTGCGGTCACCGCGGACGGGTTCGAGAGCCAGATCGGCACCAACCACCTCGGCCACTTCGCGCTGACCAACCTGCTGCTACCGAAGATCACCGACCGAGTGGTCACGGTGTCGTCGCTCATGCACTGGATGGGCTACATCAGCCTGCGTGACCTGAACTGGACGTCACGGCCCTACTCGGCGTGGGTGGCCTACGGCCAGTCCAAGCTCGCCAACCTGCTGTTCACCAGCGAACTGCAGCGCCGGCTGGCGGCGGCGGGCTCGCCGCTGCGGGCGCTGGCCGCCCACCCGGGCTACTCGCAGACCAACCTGCAGGGGAAATCCGGCCGCAAGCTCTCCGATGCGCTGATGTCCTTCGGCAACCGGCTGGCCACCGACGCCGACTTCGGTGCCCGGCAGACGCTCTACGCCATCTCGCAGGATGTGCCGGGCAACAGCTTCATCGGCCCGGCGTTCGGCATGGGCGGCCGCAGCCGGCGGGTCGGGCGCAGCCCGCTGGCCAAACGTGCCGCTACCGCAGGTGCCCTCTGGGAGCTGTCCGAACAGCTCACGGACACCAAATTTCCGCTCTGAGGTGCTGATGCGCTAGCCTGACCGGGCGTCACGGCGAGGGTGGCTTGAACAAGCCGCCGTTATCGACGGGGATCGACGATAGTCGCGCTCCTGGCCGTGCAACGGAATCTGATACAGGAGCGACACCATGGCTAGATCCGCGAACAAACTCACCGCGCTGGTGCGGACCCAGACCGGCAAAGGCGCGTCCCGTCGCGCGCGTCGCGAAGGCAAGATTCCGGCCGTGCTCTACGGCCACGGCGCCGACCCGCAGCACCTCGAGCTGCCCGGCCACGACTTCGCCGCCGTGCTGCGTCACTCCGGCACCAACGCGGTGCTGACCCTCGACATCGAGGGCAAAGAGCAGCTGGCGCTGACCAAGTCGCTCGCCATCCACCCGATCCGCCGCAGCATCACGCACGCCGACCTGCTGGTCGTCCGCCGCGGTGAGAAGGTCACTGTCGAGGTCAACGTGGAGGTAGTCGGCGACGCCGCATACGGCACTCTGGTCACGCAGGAGGCCAGCACCATCCTGATCGAGGCTGACGCGATGTCGATCCCGCAGTCGCTGAGCGTGTCCGTCGAAGACGCCGAGCCGGGCACCCAGTTCACTGCGGGGCAGATCGCGCTGCCGTCGGGCGTCAACCTGATCGCTGATCCCGATCTACTGGTCGTCAACGTGGTGAACGCACCGACCGCCGAGGAGCTGGAGAGCGAGGGTGCCGGCGAGGTGGTCGAAGGCGAGGAGCCGGCCGAAGAAGCCGCCGAGGGCGAAGGCGAGGGCGAGGCGCCCGAAGCAGAGTCCGAATCCGAATAAGCCGTGGCCGACCCACAATTGGTGGTGGGTCTGGGCAACCCCGGACCGAACTATGCCCAGACGCGGCACAACCTGGGGTTCATGGTTGCCGACCGGCTCGCCGCTCGGTTGGGGTCAAACTTCAAGGTGCACAAGCGTTCCGGCGCGGAAATCGTCACCGGCCGACTCGGAGGACGTTCAGTGGTGCTGGCCAAGCCGCGCTGCTACATGAACGAGTCCGGCCGCCAGGTGGGCCCGCTGGCGAAGTTCTACTCGGTGCCCGCCGCTGACGTCGTGATAATTCACGACGAGCTCGACATTGACTTCGGCCAGATCCGGTTGAAGCTCGGCGGCGGCGAGGGCGGTCACAACGGGCTGCGCTCGATCGCGAACGCGCTGGGCACCAAGGACTTTCAGCGGGTGCGGATCGGCATCGGCCGCCCGCCCGGACGCAAAGATCCGGCGGCGTTCGTACTGGAGAACTTCACTGCCGCCGAGCACCCCGAGGTGCCGACGCTGTGCGAGCAGGCGGCTGACGCCACAGAGTTATTGCTCGAGCTTGGTCTCGAGCAGGCCCAGAACCAGGTGCACACCTGGTAGCCGCTGTTAGGTAACCAGGGTGACGGAGTTGGCCCGGCGCAGCTTGCCCGACGAGGTCTTCGGGATGGTGCCGGGGCCGAGCACCACGACATTGCGCGGCCGCACGTCGACCTCGGTGACGACCTCGTGCGCGACCTGGTGCTCGATGCGCCGCACCTCGGCCGGGTCCTGCCAGGCGTTGGATTCCACGGCGACGGCGAAGGTCTCGCGCGAGTGCCCGGCGTCCAGCCGGACCGCGACGGCGCAGCCGATGCGCACACCCTCGACGCGGCCTGCGGCGCGCTCGATGTCGGTCGGGTAGATGTTGCGGCCGGCCATGATGATGACGTCCTTGACACGGCCGCAGACCACGACGTGGCCGTTCTCCATCTGGTAGCCCAGGTCGCCGGTGTCGTACCAGCCGTTCTCGTCCTGTGCGGGCAGGAAACCGCCCATGGTGAGGTAACCGGGCGTCACGCATTCGCCGCGCAGTTCGATGACGCCGACGCCGCGGGCGGGCATCACGTTGCCGTTCTCGTCGACGACGCGGGCCTCCAGGTCCTTCAGCAGCGGACCGAGCGATGCCAGCCGACGGGTGTTGCCCTTGGTGGCGGGAATGGCCCGGCGTAGCGCGGCCAGCAGATCGGCGTCGACCTCGTCGACGACCAGGCCGGCGTTGCACTCCGAGAAAGACACCGCCAGCGTCGTCTCCGCCATGCCATAGGCGGGCAGAATGGCCGACGGCTTCAGCCCGAAGGCCTTACCCGCGTCCAGCAGGTCCTCGACATCGGCGGGGTCGACAGGCTCGGCGCCGGACAGCGCGAACCGCAGCGTGGACAGGTCGTACTGGCCGGGCTCGGCCTGGTTGCGCAGCCGCTTGGCGAACAACGCATAGGCGAAGTTGGGCGCCGCGGTCATGGTGCCCTTGTATTTGTCGATCAGCTTGGCCCACAGCAGCGTGTCGCGCAGGAAGTCCATCGGCGTGACCTTCACCAGCTCGGCGCCGAAGTACATCGGGATGGTCAGGAATCCGACCATGCCCATGTCATGGAAGCAGGGCAGCCAGCTGACCATCACGTCCTTGTCGACGTCATACTCGGCACCGATGAACATCGCCTCGGCGTTGGAGTAGACGTTGCGGTGGGTGATCTGGACGGCCTTGGGCGAGCCCGTCGAGCCTGACGTCAGCTGCATCAGCGCCAGGTCGTCTTCGTCCGTCTCGACCGGATCGATCGGCTCGCCATCGAGCAGGTCGCCGATCTTGAGCACCTTGATGCCCTTCTCCTCGAGCACCGGGATGGCGACCAGGAACGGCTCGGACACGATGACGGCGTTCGCCTCGATCATCGCGATCACGTTCATGGTGTCCTCGGCCCAGACGGCGATGTCGGTGCGCGGCGTCGGCTGGTGCAGCATCGTCAGGCTGGCGCCCCGCATCCACAGGGCCTGCGCGGTCGGCGCGATCTCCACCGGGAACCCGGCCAGCACACCGACGGCGTCACCGTGTCCGACGCCCGCGGCGGCCAGGCCGCCGGCGATGCGGCGGGCCCGCTCGTGTACCTCCAGCCAGGTCTGCCGGACGGGCTCGTGCGGCTCGCCGGTCACCATGCCCCGGGTGCTCGCGTGAGCGTTGCGGAACATGTTCTCGGTAAACCTGCTCACGATTGCCTCCTCGGGTTCGGCATCATCGCCCAGCGTTTAATGTTGCCCCTGCTCAAACACACATTGGGACAACCGCCCGCCCACAATTGGGCGGCAATTTGGTCTCGAATCGGTAGTGACGCAGCTTCCGACCGCAAAGTTGCCACGTCGGAACGGGCACGCCCGCCAACATGGTCGGCGGGCGGAAAAACCAGGCTCGTTGCTTGACCGGTAATCATCACCGTCGGATATCTTAAACTCCTCTTAAGGAACTGCCAAACTGTGTCGTCAATTTCACGCCCCGGCGGCAGGCGTGGGGACCACCCGGGCGCCGTGCACGGGACCGCTGGCCACGCGCACGGTACGGCAGACACCGGCCCCGGAAAGCTCGGTGCCCACGTCGACCGCCGAGGTCGCCGACCGGCACAGAAACGCACATGTGGGCCCTGATCCGGACACGATGCCCGCCAGTGCACCAGCCTCGACGCCGGCCCGCAGCACCCGGCGCAACGCCGAGTTCAGGCTCAGCGCGGCAGCCTGCAGTTCGTTGCCCAACAACGGCGCCAGCTGTTCCGGATCACCGGCCGCCAGCGCCGCCAGCACCGGACCGGGCTCGGCGAGTCGCGGCGGTGTGCCGACGTCCCGCAGCCGGTCGAGCTCGCCGAACACCGTGCGGGTGGACAGCCCGCCCTCGGCAAATGCCAGAACCCAATGAAAAGTATTGCGGGACAACACTGTAGCCAGCTCTTCGCCTCGGCCGGTGCCAAGCGCGGTGCCACCGTGCAATGCGAAAGGCA
Source organism: Mycobacterium sp. (assembly GCF_049278535.1). Taxonomy (GTDB): domain Bacteria; phylum Actinomycetota; class Actinomycetes; order Mycobacteriales; family Mycobacteriaceae; genus Mycobacterium. Next base: position 10,663 of record NZ_JBAPMI010000129.1, read on the forward strand.
CGTCGCTGCCGAGCTTTGCGGCCAGCGCGTGCAGGTCGCGGCGGGGTACGCCGAGCTCCCACAACGAGTTGAGCGCGACGAGCACGGCCGCGGCATCCGCGCTGCCGCCGCCCATCCCGCCGGCCACCGGAATGGACTTGTCGATCAGGATCGACACGTCGGGCGCGCAGCCGACGTGCTCGGCCATCAGTTCGGCGGCCTGCCAGGCCAGGTTGCGTTCGTCGAGGGGAAGTTGGCCGGCGCCCTCACCAGTGATGTCGAGCGAGAGCACGTCGGCGTTGCGGACGGTGACCTCGTCGACCAGGGAAACGGCGTGAAACACCGTCGTCAGCTCGTGGTAGCCGCTGTCCAGCAGGTCTCCGACGGCGAGATGGAGGTTGATCTTTCCGGGAGTGCGGACCGTCGCCGAACCAGTGGGCACCCACTGAGCTGCGATGCTCGGATCCATCGGCACCGAACGAGACTATCGTCTGATGGTCAGCTCGCCGAGGCGTGCCGTTGCGCCTGACCCCGGGGGGCGGCGTCGCCCAGATGAGCCGAGCGCTGATACAGCCGAACGAATTCGTCGACGGTCAGCGTCTCACCCCGACGGGCCGGATCGATGCTCGCGGCCAGCAATCGGCTCGCCGATTCATTACCCGAGCCCGCCCATTCGACGAAGGCATTACGAGATGTCTTGCGCCGCTGAGCAAATGCGGTGTCGACGAGCTTGAAGACGTTCTGCCGAAAGATAGCGTCAGTCGGCCAGGGCGGTTTCGTGTGGCGGTCGATGCGGACCAGCCCGGAGTACACCCGCGGGATCGGCCAGAAGACGGTCGGCGACACCATGCCGTGCCGACGGACCTCTCCGTGGAAACGCACCTTGACGCTGGGCACGCCGTACTCCTTGCCGCCCGGTTCGGCGGCGAGCCGCTCTGCGACCTCGGCCTGCACCATCACCATCACCGTTCGCAGCGAAGGGAATTCGGCGAGCAGGTGCAGCAGCGCCGGAACCGCGACGTTGTACGGCAGATTCGCCACCACCGCTGTCGGCTCGGTGGCCAGGTCGGCCGGACCGATGGACAGCACGTCCCGGTTGATCACGGTCAGCCGCTGAATTTCACTGTTCGCGTGTTCGGACACGGTTTGCGGCAACCGATCGGCCAGCACCGGGTCGATTTCGACGGCGCTGACCGTGCAACCGCGGTCCAGCAGGGCCAGCGTCAGCGACCCCAGCCCGGGCCCGACTTCCAGGACGTGGTCGTTCCGGTTGACTCCGGACGCCGACACAATCCGGCGCACCGTATTGCCATCGTGAACGAAGTTCTGCCCCAACGATTTACGCGGCCGGAACTCGAGTTCTTTGGCCAACCGTCGGATTTCGGTCCGCCCAAGTAACCGGATGGTCAGCGCGCACCCGCTCGTCCGCTGCAGACCGGCCATGCACCCCAGCCTTGCCGGGACTGCGTTACCTGAGCGACGGCGATCTGCTCTTCCCGGGACGCCATGTCGGCACGCGGCGCGAATCGCAGGCCGCCGTTGCGCTCCCAGGTGTTCTGGTCGAATTGCACCCCGCCGTAGTAGCCGTTACCGGTGTTGATCGCCCAGTTGCCGCCCGCTTCGCAGCGCGAGATGGCATCCCAGATCTCGCCGTTGGCCACCCTCGGCACGTCGGTGCCGGGTTTGGTGCCGACGCGCACGACCGCCTCGCGGGCGGGTGCGATCACGTGGCTGGCCACCGGCAACCGGCCGGTCTCGACGCCGTTGACCTTGGACACCGAGAAGGTGACGTCCTGGGTACCCGGGGCGCCCGGGTCCTCGACGATCTCCTTGCTCATGTTCATCTGCGGATCCTCGATGCGGCGCCGGACCGGAACCAGCGGCACCCGCGCGGTGATCTTCTCGATCCGGTTGCGCGTCACCTGGATGTGCATGCCGTCGATCACCGGTGCGGTCGCGCCGGGCGTGACCTGGTCGCTTTGCTCCAGCGGCGCCCCGAGGCCGGCCAGCAGATCGCCGACCCGGGCAGCGGCCAGGTGGACATTGCGCACCACCCCGGCGTCGTCGAGTTCGACGGTCTTGGCGCTGACGACCGGCAGGGCCATCCCGGCCAGCGGGACGCGGCTGCCACGCGAGGCGGCGGCCGGCGCCGTGTCAGTCATCGACAGCTGTGCCAGCGCCTCGTCGACCGTGGAGGCCGTCGTCCACACCTGCTTGGTGTTCTGGCCGTCCAGCGAGATCTGCAGCGGCCTGCTGCGCCGCAGCACGATGTTCGCGGCGTCCGCAACCCGCTCACCGGCGGTTGGGTACAGGTCGTCCCGCTCGCTGACGGTGAAGCCGTTCTCCTTGATGATGTCGATCACCCGCGACTTCATGGTCGCGACGGTCATCGCGGTGCCGTCGACGTTCAGCGTCACGGTCTTGTAGTCGGCGACCGCGAAGCCGCCGGCGAATGCCAAGACCAGCAGAAAGCCCGCTACAAGGAGACGCAGAGCCGGTGATGGAGCCTGATGGAGTTTCGTGAGTACGTTCAACGCGCGTGTATCCCCGACCTCAATAAACAACTGGTGTAACAAAATAAATGGGCCTCCAGGGCCCCTACTGTTCGATCACAAGAAGGTAACGAACGGGCCCACCATACGGCAACTCGGGCGCAGCCGCATTAACCGATTTTTAACGCCGCGCCGCCAGCCCGTAGGCCCGGCGGGCATTGTCGGTGGTGAGCTCGGCCAGGTCGTCGGCGGGCCGGCCGAGCAGCTCAGAGAGCGCGCGCACGGTGTAGGGCAGGCAGTACGGCTCGTTCGGAGCGCCGCGGTAGGGATGGGGGGTCAGGAACGGTGCATCGGTCTCCACCAGTAACTGGGCCGCCGGCACCAGCGGAACGGCTTCGCGCAGTTCACGGGCGTTACGGAAGCTGACCGTCCCGGACAGGCTGACCATCCATCCGGCATCGACGCAGGCGCGGGCCAGTGCGACGCCGGAGGAGAAGCAGTGGAAGATCACCGTGTCGGGCGCACCCTCGGCACGCAGCACGTCCAGCACTTCGGCGTCGGCGTCGCGGTTGTGGATCATCAGCGGTTTTCCGGTGCGCTTGGCCAGGTCGATGTGCCACGCGAAGGCCTCCCGCTGCACAGCCGGGTCGGCGCAACCGTCGAGCTTTCCCGGCCAGTACAGGTCCATTCCCGTTTCGCCGATTGCCACCACGCGCGGGTGGGACGACAGCTGCTCGATCTCGGCGCGGGCGGCGTCGGTCAGCGCGTCTGCGCGAGTCGGGTGCAGTGCCACCGCGGCGTAGACGCGTGAATCCCACTCGCTGGCCTGGGTGGCCCAGCGCGCCGCTGCCAGGTCGTCGGCGATGGTGACCACCGTCTCCACCCCGACCGCCGCCGCGCGATCCACGATGGCGTGCACGCCGTCCGCGTCCTTCGCGCCGCAGGCGTCCAGGTGGGTGTGCGCGTCGATCAGCGGGCTCAGCCGTTCCGGCGCGGGTGGCGGCTGACGTTTGGAGCTCACGCGCACACAATAGGGTGCGGCAAATAGGGTGAGGGGCGATGAAGCCGTACTACGTCACCACCGCGATCACGTATCCGAACGGCGACCCGCACGTCGGGCATGCCTACGAGTACATCGCGACCGACGCGATCGCCCGGTTCAAGCGGCTCGACGGCTATGACGTCCGCTTCTTGACCGGCACCGACGAGCACGGGCTCAAGATGGTCGAGACCGCCGCCGCCGAAGGCATTGCGACCGCCGAGCTGGCCCGGCGAAACTCCGATGTGTTCCAGCGCCTGCAGAAGAAGCTGAACATCTCGTTCGACCGGTTCATCCGCACCACCGACGCCGACCACCACGAGGCGTCCAAGGACATCTGGCGACGGATGGAGGCTGCCGGCGACATCTACCTCGACTCCTACTCAGGCTGGTACTCGGTGCGCGACGAACGGTTCTTCGTCGAGTCGGAGACCGCGGAGGTCGACGGCACCCGGGTCGCCGTCGAAACCGGCACCCCGGTCACCTGGACCGAGGAGCAGACCTATTTCTTCCGGCTCTCGGCGTATACCGAGAAGTTGTTGGCGCACTATGACTCCCACCCGGATTTCATCGCCCCCGAGGTGCGGCGCAATGAGGTGGTCAGTTTCGTCTCCGGCGGTCTACGGGACCTGTCCATCTCGCGCACGTCGTTCGACTGGGGCGTGAAGGTCCCCGACCATCCAGACCACGTCATGTACGTCTGGGTCGACGCGCTGACCAACTACCTGACCGGCGTCGGTTATCCGGATACCGAATCCGAGCTATTCCAACGTTATTGGCCGGCCGACCTGCACATGATCGGCAAGGACATCATCCGGTTCCACACCGTCTACTGGCCCGCGTTTTTGATGTCGGCCGGAATTGATTTGCCCAGAAAGGTTTTCGCGCACGGCTTTCTGCTCAACAAGGGTGAGAAGATGAGCAAGTCGGTCGGCAACATCGTCGATCCGAACACGCTGGTCGACACGTACGGGCTGGACCAGGTGCGCTATTTCCTGTTGCGGGAGGTCCCCTTCGGCCAGGACGGCAGCTACAGCGAAGAGGCGATCATCACCCGGATCAATACCGATCTGGCCAACGAGCTCGGAAACCTGGCCCAGCGATCACTGTCGATGGTGGCCAAGAATCTCGGCGGAGTCGTTCCGACACCCGGCGACTTCACTGCCGACGACACCGAACTGCTCGACATCGCCGACGGTCTACTCGAGCGGGTTCGTACCGAGTTCGACGGCCAGGCAATGCATCTGGCGCTGGAAGCGATTTGGCTGATGCTCGGCGCGGCCAACAGGTACTTCTCCGCCCAGCAGCCCTGGGTGTTGCGCAAGAGCGAGGCCGAGGCAGACCAGGTTCGCTTCGCCACCGTGCTCTACACGACGTGCGAGGTGGTGCGCATCGCGGCACTGCTGATTCAGCCGGTGATGCCCGACTCGGCAAGCAAGTTGCTCGACCTGCTCGGCCAGTCGCCGGAGCAACGCAGCTTCGCCGCGATCGGCGCGCGGCTGGAGCCCGGCACGGCGCTACCGGCGCCGGCTGGGGTCTTTCCGCGCTATCAGACGTAATACTCGGCGCGCTTAGGTCACCGGTGAGTTTCCGCGCCGCTGGCGGTCTGCATCACTATGACGATCACGACGCACAATCTCGACGGCTACGGCGCGCTACCGATCGACTGGTCGCGCGTGCAGGAGGTCTTGACGAGCGACCTCACCCAGGCGCCCGGAACCGGCGGACCGACCCGACACACCGCATGGCTCACGACGATCAACCCGGACGGCAGTCCACACGTGATGCCTGTCGGCATCGTCAGGGTTGAGGCGACCTGGTACTTCAACTCCGGACCCCGAACGCGCAAATCGCGCAACCTCGTCCGCGACTCCCGATGCGTGGTCAGCGTCGCCACCGACCCGTTCGACCTCGTCATCCAGGGAACTGCCACGCAAGTCATCGATCACATTGAGTTGCGCACGGTTGCCGCAGCGTTCCGCGACGGCGGCTGGCCGGCCAGCGTTGACGGCAAGGCGCTGACTGCGGAATACAGCGCGCCGTCGGCAGGCCCTCCGCCGTGGCATGCTTACCGAGTCGTCCCGGCAACGGTTTACGCGCTGGGCACTTCCGAGCCATACGGCGCCACCCGCTTCGACACGGGTCAGCCTGGATGACGGTGCTCCCCGCTACCCGCTCGACTAGGCGAGTCGAACTCGGACGGTCACGCGCCCGTTCTCGTCTCGGTGAGCGACGGCATGTCCGCCGCGCTCAACTCCGTTGAGCATCAATACAATTGGCGCGCCGTCGCCGAGGAAGTTGCGCCACCACGTCTTGGCGTCGGGCATGTTCGGGACGATCTCGATGTCGTCGCCGCGGCGGCGGTAGGCCACCGGCATGCTGAATGTTCGTCCCGAACGACGCCCGGTATAGGTAATCAATGTGATGCTGCGCCGCAGCATCTTCCCGAAGCGCGGGGAGGCTGCGAGCGCCACTATCGGCGCGTTGAAGAGTGGAGCCCCGCGCATCAGCAGGCGCCCGAGGTTCGTGCTTATGGCCATGGTGTCGATCCTTTCGAGTTTCAGGTCAGCAGCGCTGTGCATAATGCGGCGACCGCCAAGCCTTGCAGGGCGGCTCTTATGACGATGACCCTGTCCCAATTATGTTGCAGTTCGCGGGCATTCACCGACGGGTCGGACCGATCGGCCGCGGCGGTGAGCCGGCGGTTGATCGGCGCGCTGACCCTTAGGTAGACCACCAGCCATACCAACAGCAGCACGACGGCGACGCACGCCACGCCGGCTTGTGCCCAGCGGCCCGACGCCGCGGCGAACACCGCGCTGATCGCCGCCGCCAGCAGGCCGAGCACTCCGGGCACCGGCATCCGCCGGTCGCCGTAGCGATGGACGTTGCCCATCACCGCGAGCAGGGCCTGGTCGTCGACCCGGGCCAGCGCGGGCCGCTGAACCATCGCGCAGAACACGTCGGTGCCGTACACCACCGCCGTGCCCAGCACCGCGATCAACGCGAACAGCTTGGCGATCATCGGCGCTCCTCCAGTAGGTGTTAGCAACGCTAGCGCCGCCAACCGAGCGTGTCAATAGCGCCGCTAGATTTCATATCAGCGCTAACATATCCAACATGGCCATCGAGGATCGCCGGGCGCGCGAGCGTTCCGCACGACGCCGACTCATCACGGACACGGCACGCCGGCTGGCCGAAGCGGAGGGGTGGGACGCGGTCACCACCCGTCGGCTGTCCACCGAGATCGAATACAGCCAGCCGGTGCTCTACAAGCACTTCTCCGGCATGGAAGGCATCGTCGCCTCGGTGGCGGTTCAAGGCTTCGGCGAACTCGGCGCGGCGCTCGCCACGGCTCGTGCCGGTGCTGTCAACGGCCGGGACGCCCTGAGCCGAGTTGCCAAGGCGTTCATCGGGTTTGCCGGGGAGAACCCCGCGTTGTTCGACGCGATGTTCATCCGCACGACGACGTTGGCGTTCGCCGCGCAGGACACCCCGTCCGAGTTGAACTCGGCCTTCGCCGAACTGCGGGCAGCGGTGGACATGGTCGCCGGCTCGCGGGATCCCGACACGCTGGCCGAGGTGGTGTGGGCGGCGCTGCACGGCCTGATCACCCTCGACCGCAGCGGCCGATTGCGTCCAGACCATCACGACGCCCGGATCGACATCCTGGTCAGCGCATTCTGCGCGAGGACGTGAGCCTGGTCACAACGTCTCCGAAGCTGTCACAGCAGCCGCCGCCGCGGTGTCTTGAGGGCAGAACAACCCCGAGAACAGGAGACAACAATGACCGCCCAGCGCACTCACATCGTCGTGATCGGCGGCGGATACGCCGGCACACTGGCCGCCAACCACCTACGGCTGCGCGCCGACGTCGACATCACGGTGGTGAACCCCCGTCCGGTTTTCGTCGAGCGAATCCGGTTGCATCAGCTGGCCGCCGGCAGCGGCACCGCCGCCGTGGACTACGGAACTCTGCTCGGCGAGGGCATCCGCCTCGTCGTCGACACCGTCGAGCGGATCAACACGGCTGATCGCCAGATCGAGCTGGCGTCGTCCTTCGTGCTGGACTACGACTACCTCATCTACGCGGTCGGCAGCACCGGAGTGGTCCCGGCCGCGGTGCCCGGTGCAGTTGAATTTGCTTACCCTATCGCTGAATTCGAGTATGCCGAACGACTGCGGGCAGTATTGGACGAGCTGCATCCCAGCGCACCCGTCACCGTTGTCGGCGCCGGGTTGACCGGCATCGAAACGGCATCCGAACTGGCCGAGCAGGGCCGGCCGGTGCGCCTGGTCTGCGGCGGATTGCTGGGTCCGTCACTGAGCCGGCCCGGCCGCCGTTCGGTGGCCAAGTGGCTGCGCCGCCTTGGAGTCGACGTGCTCGAGACCGCAAAGGTGTGCGAGGTCCGCCCCGACGCGGTGATACTGGACGACGGGTCCGCGCTGCCCAGCCCGGTGACGGTGTGGACGGCGGGCTTCGGCGTGCCGGATCTGGCCGCCCGCAGCGGACTTCGCACCGACACGCTCGGCCGGCTGCTCACCGATGAGACACTGACCAGCGTGGACGATCCCCGCATCGTGGCGGCCGGCGACGCCGCTGCGCCGTCGAACCAGCCGTTGCGGATGAGCTGCCAGGCCGCGATCCCGCTCGGCGCCCAGGCCGCCAACACGGTGCTGAGCCGGATCGGCGGCACGGAGCCCGCGGCGATCAACCAGGCGTTCACAGGGCAGTGCATCAGTTTGGGCCGCTCGTACGCCACCGTCCAGCTCGCCCGCCCCGACGACAGCCCGCTGAACCTGTTCATCGGCGGCCGATTCGCCGCGTCGGTCAAAGAGCTGGTCTGCAAGGGCACGGTGTGGGGCATTCGCCGGGAGGCCGCCAAGCCGGGCTGGTACCGCTGGCTCAAGGGTGGCAAGCGGGCCGAGCGCCTTGCTGCCGAGGTGGTCACGGTGCCGTGACCACCTCCGACGACCACGCCGAACGGTTCATGCTGCTACGGCCGCTGCTGTTCACCATCGCCTACGAAATCCTCGGCTCGACAACGGAATCCGATGACGTGCTGCAAGATAGCTATCTGCGGTGGGCCGAGGTGGACCTTTCGGCCGTGCACGACACCAAGTCGTATCTGGCCCGGCTGGTCACTCGTCAATCGCTCAACGCGCTGCGCGCGGGCGCCCGGCGCCGGGAGGACTACGTCGGGCCTTGGCTCCCTGAGCCGCTGCTGCTGGACGAGCAGGATCCGTCAGCCGATGTCGTTCTGGCCGAATCGGTTTCGATGGCCATGCTGGTGCTGCTGGAGACCCTGGGCCCCGACGAACGCGCGGTGTTCGTGCTGCGCGAGGTGTTCGGCTTCGACTACGACGAAATCGCTTCCGCGGTAGGCAAATCGGTGGCCGCTGTGCGACAGGTCGCCCATCGGGCCCGTGAACACGTACAGGCCCGGCGGAAGCGCTTCGCCCCGGTCGACCCGGAGCAGAATGCGCGGATCGCCACGGAATTCATGGCGGCGGCGGCCGGCGGTGACGTACAAGCGGTGATGTCGATGCTGGCCCCCGATGTGGTGTGGACCGCCGACAGCGGCGGCAAGGCCAGCGCAGCCCGTCGTCCGGTGGTCGGGGCCGACAAGGTCGCGAGAGCGGTCGTCGGGCTGATCGGCCGCGGCATGCAGCTGCCCGGCGTGCGCGCCGAGATGGTCGTCTGCAACGCCGCACCGGCGGTGCTGCTCTACGCCGGCGACCAGTTGGAGGGCGTTTTCACCGTGGAGATCGTCGACGGCAAGATCACCAACTTCTACGCGATGCGCAATCCCGACAAGCTCGCGGCCGTCACGACCGCACACAAAATCAGCCGCCGCTGAGATTTCTGCAAAGCTAGGGGCATGCGGACCGACCGGCTCGGCGATCTCGGCAGCCCCCATGAGGTGCTGCGGGCCGTCGGCGACGCCACGAACCGGCTGGACCTGCCGCCGCCGGCCGCACTGACCGGCGAGTGGTTCGGCGCCTCCGCCGTGATCGCCCCGAGCCTGTCGGTGCAGCCCGTCGACGCATCCGACGCATTCGATGTGCGACCGGGGTCGCACAGCACGACGGTCGGCGGCGGCTGGATCGGCTACCTCTCTTACCCCGATCCGGGTGCCGGCGGCCAGCCCGGGCGGATACCGGAGGCCGCGGGCGGCTGGACCGACTGTGTGCTGCGCTGCGACCGCGACCGGCAGTGGTGGTTCGAAAGCTTGTCCGGCGCCCCGATGCCCGGTTGGCTACTCGAAGCACTGACCGCTCCGGTGCCGGCACGGGCTTTCCGAATCGACTGGGACGCCGCCGATCGTCAGGCCCATCGCGACGGCGTGCTGGCCTGCCTCGAGGCCATTCGCGCCGGTGAGGTGTACCAGGCGTGCGTGTGTACACAATTCGCCGGCACGATCGCCGGCGAGCCGTTGGACTTCTTCATCGACGGCGTCGCCCGCACCGCACCCGCGCGGGCGGCCTACATCGCCGGCCCCTGGGGCGCGGTGGCATCGCTGTCGCCGGAATTGTTCTTGTGCCGCCGTGGCGATTTGGTCACCTCGAGCCCGATCAAGGGCACCTTGCCGCTCTACGCTCCCCCATCGGCGCTGCGAGCCTCGAGCAAGGACGTCGCCGAGAACGTCATGATCGTGGACTTGGTTCGCAACGACCTGGGCCGGGTCGCGGTCACCGGATCGGTCACCGTGCCCGAATTGCTGGTGGTGCGGCCCGCGCCGGGGGTGTGGCACTTGGTGTCGACGGTCTCGGCGCAGGTACCTGTCGGGGTGTCGAACTCGACGTTGCTCGACGCGACCTTCCCGCCCGCCTCGGTCACCGGCACCCCGAAGATCCGCGCGCGACAGCTTATTTCGCAGTGGGAGCAGTCGAGCCGTGGAGTGTATTGCGGCACAGTAGGTTTGGCGTCTCCGGTAGCAGGCTGCGAACTGAACGTCGCGATCCGCACGGTGGAATTCGACGCCGTGGGCAACGCGGTGCTGGGTTCAGGCGGCGGGATCACCGCGGACTCCGAGGCCGATGCCGAATGGGAGGAGTGCCTGCACAAGGCGGCACCGATCATCGGAGCGGGCGCCGCCTCAGCCGCGCGATCGCAGCACCGCGTCGTAGAGCTCACGCCGTGACGGCGCTCCCGGCGTAGCCGCAATCACCTGCGCGCAAGCGTCTTTGACGCCCATCCCCCCGTCGACAAGCGCGCTCGCCTGTGCCACCAGGGTAGGCAGGTCGGCACGCATGATCGCGCCGGCCAGCACGACGGTGATCTCACCAAGCACACCGTCGGCGGCCCAGCCGGCCAACTCGGCCAGCGATCCGCGCACCACTTCCTCGTGCACCTTGGTCAGCTCGCGACACACCGCGGCCTTGCGGTCCCCGCCGAGCTGCTCGACTGCGTCATTCAGGCAGGCATCCAACCGGCGCGGCGATTCGAAGAACACCGCAGTGCGCTGTTCGGCCGCCAGCGACGCCAGCCAGCTTTTGCGCGCCACCTGTTTGCGTGGCGCAAAGCCCTCGAAGCAGAACTTCTCCGACGGCAGCCCCGACACCGCCAGCGCGGTGGTCACCGCCGACGGGCCGGGCAGACACTGCACCCGCAGGCCCGCCTCCACACACGCCGCCACCAGCCGGTGGCCGGGGTCGTTGATCAACGGCATTCCGGCGTCGCTGACCACCAGCACGGTGGCGCCCGCGCTGATCTCCTCGACCAAAGCCGGCACCCGCGCCGCCTCGACGTGATCGAAGAAGCTGATCACCTTCCCGGTGATCACCACGTCAAGCGCCTTGGCCAGCGTCCGCACCCGGCGGGTGTCTTCGGCGGCGACGATGTCCGCCGTCGACAGCGCGGCGATCAGCCGCAGCGACGCATCGGACGGCTGGCCCAACGGCGTGGCGCCCAGTAGCAGTCGGCCCTCCGTCATGACGCACAGCTTACGATCGACGCGAGGACCTTCAACGCCGCAGATCAGACTGGTCGGTTGAGTTCCTCCAACCGCGCCAGGGCCATGTCGCGTTGATCTTCATCGAAGACTTCGAGACGGGTGGCACGTTCACCGTCGAGAACGATGAGCACGACGAACGGGTTCTCGATCGCGGCGCCATCGGTCGGGGTGCCCTTCGGGGTCATGCGACCTACGATGCCTATCGCAGAGCGCGCCAGGACCTCGGCGAGCTCGAGCCGTAGGTCGGGTACCAGCGATCCCGTCGTCTGCATCGAGGACAGCCAGTCGGCGACTGTGCCGTTGGCCGCATGCGGCAGCTGTCGGCGATTGGCGTACTCGGCACCGGCGAAATGTGTTGCGGCCGCGTCCCAGTCATGGCGGTTGATAGTCGCGTTGATCCGGTCCACCGACTCGATGATCTTCGGATAAGCAACCTCCCCCGACGCAATCCATCGACCGGTGAGTTCAGCGAACGCGTCGTTGATGTCCTCGGGATCGAAACTGATGGCATCCTGCATCAGCGCGCCGTCGTCAACTTTCACCACGCGCAAGATCTCGGAGGTGATGGGTCGGTTGATATCGTCGACGTCTCGATAACGCTCGCGGGTGAGCGACAGCCGAGACCCCCTGATGGCGATGAACTCCAGCTCCAAGCGCCAGCTGCTCGGCATCGTTTCGAACAAGGCATGGACGGCTTTGCGCCGTTCTGAACCGACGAGCACATTACGCAAGCCTTTTCGCCGGTCCTCATAACGACCCTCCGCACTGGCGAGGGCAAGAAGAGCGTCCGCGTCGCGGCGGTTGAATGCATCGGCTACGCGTGCCCAGGTTTGGGTCGCGGCGTTTCCAAATGAAGGCGCCGGCCGATCGAGTTCGTCGAACCTTGCCAACGCGGCGTCCAGGTCTGCCTCGTCGAACATCTCGCAGCGGCTTATCAGGTCGCCTTCGACCGTGAATATGTCGATCATCCGCCACTCGGCGCCGAAGTCCTCATCGGAAATGCCACGCGCAGTGTGGGTTACAACCGCTCCGAGATCGCTCAACCTGTGCACCATCTCCATGTGAATGCTGATGACCGGCAGTTGGTCCAACGTCGCGCCGATGAATGTGGGTAAATCACCCGCTTCGACCGATATCACCGTCCGGTGGTCGATGAAGCTCCAGCCTGGCGTCGTGGCGGGAAGTTCGTGCCGGTTGAAACCGGCATAGAGCGCTGCGATGACCGACCAGGCGTGCGCGTGCTCAGCCGCCTCGCCGGCGAGGTACCGGGCGTCGAGCTCGGCGAAGGCGGCGTCGATGTCGTCTGAATCGAAATGGACGGCAGCGGCCAGCCGACCGTCGCGGTCGATCTCGACGATGCTTGGCATATCAGCGCTGACCTCACCGGGTGGCGAGCCACGCATCGAGGAACGAATGCGAATGAGCGCAAGGCGCTGCCCGCGGATCGCGACGACGGTGGACGTAATGTGCTCGAATCCGACCTCGGCCACTGCGCGCATGTTCTTGAGATGGGCAGCACGACCGCGTAAGACGCCGGCATTTACAACCCGACGGCGATCGTGCGTGCAATAGTCGTCGGCCCATGTCTCGGCCATCGCGTCCCAGTCGCGGGCCTCGAAGCAGGTCCAAAAGCGTTCTACCGCTGAGCTTGCCGCGTTTTCAAGCCGTGGCGTCACGGGTTGCAGTTCGTCGAACTTTTCCAGCGCGGCGTCCAGGTCTGCCTCGTCGAAGATTTCCAAGTTGTTGATTCGATCGCCTTCGACGGTCAGGAGTTGGATCGTTCGCCACTCGGCGTCGAAACCTTCTTTCGAGGTCCCATCCGCGGTGTTGGTGATGACCGCTCCGATGTTGCTGAGACGATGCACCGCCTCGATGTAGATGGTGAGGTCCGGTGTGAGGTCCCGTGACACCCGCATGGCGGCAGTCAGGTCGCCGGGCGCGAATGGGGTACCCCGCCGATGGTCGATGGTGACCAAGTCCATTGCGGGAAGTACGTGTTGGTTGAACATGGCGTAGGTCTGCGCGATAACCGACCAGGCGTGCGCGTGCTCAGCCGCCTCGCCGGCGAGGTACCGGGCGTCGAGTTCTTCGAAGGCGGCGTCGATCTCGTCGACGTCGTACTCGACGTGCGCGACAATCCGCTCGCCGGAATCGATCTCGACGATGTTGAGCACCTCGATACCGACCTCTTCCGGCTTCATCCCGCGGTTCCAGACGCGGATACGAGTGAGGGCGAGGCTCGCTCCGCGGGTCGCCAGGGCGGTAGACTCAATCTTCTCGAAACCCACTTCGGCGGCGGCTCGGATTTCGGCCATGTGGCCATCACGACCTTGCTGGACGCCCGCGTTCACGACCCGGCGACGATCATCTGTGGAAATGTCGAAGGCGGTCAATTCCGTCATGGCGTCCCAGTCGCGGGTCGCGAAGTAGGTCCAGAAGCGTTGGTCCACTTGGCTTGCCGCGTTTTCGAGTCGCCGCTGGGGCGGCTGCAGTTCCTCAAACTTCGCGAGCGCGGTGTCGAGGTCCGTCTCGTCGAACAATTCGCAGCGGTTGATGTTGTCGTCCCCGGCCACCAAAAGTCCGATCATTCGCCATTCGGCATCGAAACCATCTTGCGTCGCTCCGTACGCCGCATGGGTGACGACGGCTCCAATGTCGCTGAGCCCATGCACGGCTTCGATGTACATCTTGAGGTTCGGCGTGAGGTCCCATGCGCCACGGATGTACGCGGTCTGGTCAGCAGCCTCGAACGTAGCGCGCATCCGGTGGTCGATTGTCACCCATTTCGATGTCACCGCAGGGAGCTCGTGCTTGTTGAGTGTGTCGTAGCCGTTGATGATGACCGACCAAAAGTGTGCGTGAGCCGCCGCTTCGCCGGCGAGGTACCGGGCGTCGAGTTCTGCGAAGGCGGCATCGATGTCGTCGGAATCGAAGGACACAAACGCGACGATCCGCTCGTCGGCGTCGATCTCAGCGATGCCGCACCACTCGGCGCCGACCTCGCCGGGCGCCGAGCCCATGTTGAAGGCACGGGCGTGAGCGAGGGCGAGGCGCTCCCCGCGGGTCGCAACGACGCTCAAAGATATGGTCCCTGCACCGACCTCGACGGCGGCTTGATTGTCCGCGATGTACACATCTCGGCCACGTCGAATCCCTGCGTTCACGACACGACGGCGATCGTCCAGGACCATGCCGTCGGCCAATAGCTCCGCCATGGCGGCCCAGTCCCGGGCCGAGAAGCACGCCTGGTATCGCTCGAGTATTCGGCCCGCTGCGTTTTCCAGCCGCTGCGCCCGCGGGTGTAATTCTTCAAAGCGGGCGAGCGCGGCGTCGAGGTCCGTCTCGTCGAAGACTTCGCAGCGGTTGAAGGAGTCGCCTTCGACCGTCAAAAGCGCGATCTCCTGCCACTCGGCCTCAAAGCCTTCTTGCGAGGTCCCACGTGTCGTCTGAGTGATGACCGCTCCAAGGTCAGTCAAACGATGCACCGCCAGGAGGCGGTTTTTCATGTCCGGCGCGACGTCCCACGTGGCGTGGACGTATGCCGTCATGTCGCCGGGCGCGAAACCCGTCACAGGCCGGTGGTCGACACTGACCCAGTCCGGCGTCGTTGCAAACATCTCGCGCCGGTTGAAGGCTGCGTTGGCGTTCGCAATTACCGACCATGCGTGCGAGTGGGCGGCCGCTTCGCCGGCGAGGTAGCGAGCATCAAGTTCCGCGTAGGCGGCGTCGATGTCGTCAAGGTCGAATCCGACCATCGCGACGATCCGCTCGTCGGCG
>NZ_JBAPMI010000130.1:0-45159 GCF_049278535.1 Mycobacterium sp.
GGCCGCCACCGCGCCCGCACCCGAAGCTCCGGTGCCGGCGCCTGCGCCCGAGGCCGCAGCCCCGGGCTTCAGTCCGGATTCGCCGCCGACCCAGGACTTCATGTATCCGTCGATCAGCAATAACTGCGGAGGCGATGGAGGCACGGTGATGGCGCCCGTGCTGTCAGTGGCCGGGCCCGCCAAGATCCCGGCGCCGGGTCCAAAAGCCGGGCAGACGGCCTACGTGTTCACGGCGGTTGGCACCTCGGGACCTGCCGACGTGCAGAAGCTCCCGCTGAATGTCACCTGGGTGAACCTCACCTCTGGCAAGTCGGGCAGCGCGACGCTCAAGCCGCAGGCCGACATCAACCCGCAGGGGCCGACAACGCTGACCGCCACCGTCGATACCGGCTCGGGCAGCATCATGTCGACGGTATTCGGGCAGGTCACGACCAAGGACAAGCAGTGCCAGTTCATGCCCACCATCGGCTCGACGGTGGTGCCCTGAGCCAGTCTTAACCGCCGGCGCGCGCCCATCGTCGTGTGCGCGCCGGCGGACCAGCTTTCAGTAGGCCAGCCCTGCTAGTAGGCCATGAAGAGAATTGCGTCCCGGTCGTACTCCAGACCTGGATGCGCGCTGGCCAGGTGGGCCTGCGTCAAGTCGACCAATTCGTCTTCGTCCTTGCCGGTGATCGCCTCGCCACACGGGCAATTCAGATGTGTCTTCACGTCGCCGCCTTTCCGGTTGACTTCTTGGCTGACTTCATCTGCTTCTTGTACGAACGGACTTTCTCGAGCGATCCCGCATCGGCGATGTCGGCAACCGACACGTGCGTGCCGGACTTGCCGAATTCGCCGGCCGCGGCCCGCCAACCCGTCGGGGTCACCGCGTACTGCTTGCCGAGCAATGCCAGAAATATCCGCGCCTTCTGCTCACCGAATCCGGGCAAGCCCTTGAGGCGTCGCAGCAACTCGGCCCCGTCGGGGTCCCCCGCGGTCCAGACCCCGGCCGCATCACCGTCGTAGCGATCCACGATGAGCTGCGCCAGTGTCTGGATCCGCTTGGCCATCGAGCCCGGAAAGCGGTGTATCGCAGGCTTTTCCGAGCACAGGGCGGCGAACTTGTCCGGGTCGTAGTCGGCGATCTCGGCCGCGTCGAAACCGTTCATCCGGTCGGCGATCTTCTTGGGACCGGAAAACGCGGTCTCCATCGGCACCTGCTGGTCGAGCAGCATGCCGACCAGCAGCGCGAAGGGGTTCTGCGACAGAAGTTGATCTGCGTCGGTGTTCTGCGCCAAGCAGAGCTGCACGGTCACGGCTCTAACCCAACCACACGACACCGGGCGAAGTGAATGGCTGGCCGGTGACTCTCCGGCGGCTACGGACTACCGTGGCGGAATGGCCAGCACACCTGCCGTTACCGGCCGCCACTTGAAAAACTTCGCCGGGTTCACCGGGCTGTCCTGCATCGTGATCGGGATCTACCACTTCGCGCTCGGCACCGCCTCGGTTCCGGGCGCGGCCGACGCCAACGCGACGGTGGATTCGCGCGAGCGGTTCTACTCCGCTTACTTCGCCGGCTACGGCCTGGCCTGGCTCGGCGCGGCTCGCAGATCGCCGATCCGCGCCGGCGAGGTACGCCTGCTGGCCGGGCTCATGTTGGTCAGCGCCGTCGGACGAGTGATCTCGCTGGTGCACAATGGACGGCCGCACTGGTTGCAGGAGGTGTTGACAGCGATCGAATTCATAGTGCCTGCAGCGTTTTTCGGAATCGCGGACGCCGACGAGAAGGCTGAACTGACGGCCGGGTAGGCGATTAACCGCTCTTACGGCGGAACTCCCGGCGATTGCCCGCCGCGCCGTGTGACCGCGGCCCCTTGGCGCCACCGTCTTTGTGATCGGCGCCGCCCGCTGACTTCGCCTTCTTGCGTTCGAGCGCTTCGCGGAATCTGCGCTTGTTGTCGTCTTCAGACGAGTCGGCCCCCGACTTCGATCCAGCCATAGCCCGCAGCCTAGCCTGCCGGCCACCGATCAGCATGATTCAGCGCAGGCCCGGCGGCATGCCGTAGACGTGCGCAATCGGCAGAGTAAGTACGACGCGACGGTCGGTCACCATCGCCTGCCGGTAGTCGTCCCAGTCCGGGTGTTCACCGGCGATGTTGCGGTACAAGGCGATCAGCGCTTCGACGGTGTCGTCGTCGGGCGCGGCAGCCGGCGGGGTCAGCGTCGCGGTGCCCTCGGCAACCGCATACGACCAGCCGTCGTCGGAACTGACGAGCAGCGAAGCGCGCGGATCGCGACGAAGGTTGCGGGTCTTGGCCCGTGGCTCGGTGACCGATACCTGGATGGCCGCATTGCGCGCGTCGAAGTAGTACGACACGTTGGACAGCTGCGGACGTCCGTCGCGCTTCAGGGTGGCCAGCACGCCCAGCGAGTTGTCGGCAATCACGGCCAGTAGTTTGTCGTCGAATACGTGGCGCCCCATGTCGAAAGCCTACGGGCCGATTCGCCCACGTCGCTACCATCGCGTTCATGACCCAGTACGCGGCATTCCTGCGCGGCGTCAACGTCGGCGGCGTCAACCTGAAAATGGCCGACGTGGCGACCGCCCTGTCCGACGCGGGATTCGCAGACGTCCGCACCATTCTGGCGACCGGCAACGTGACGCTGAATTCGCCGAAGGGCGCCGACGCGGTTCGCGCGACCGCCGAGAAAGCGCTGCGACAGCGGTTCGGGTACGACGCCTGGGTGCTGGTCTATCCCAGCAAGAAGGTGCGCTCAATCGTCGACGGCTACCCGTTCGACCCTGAAGTGGATGGATACCAGTCCTACGTCACGTTTGTCAGCGATACCGACGTGCTCGACGAACTCGCCGCACTGGCCGATGACCCAGGTGCCGACGAGAAGATTGCGCGCGGCCCCAAGTCGGCAGGCGTGATCTATTGGCAGGTGGCCAAGAATCACACGCTGGACAGCACCATCGGCAAAACGATGGGCAAGAAGCGATACAAGTCGTCGACCACGACCCGCAATCTGCGCACGCTGGTCAAAGTCCTGGCGGCTCAATCGTCCTCGTAGGACTCGAGGTAGCGCAGCGCCTCGGTCTTTCCGAGTCCCAGTCCTCGCGCGACATCAAGGTAGGCGCCGGCCGCGGCCGCCATCGCGCTGTCCGACGGATCGGCCCGGGCCACGAATGTGCCGAAGCGCCCCCGAGTTTCGACGACGCCGGCGCTCTCCAGCTCTCGATACGCCCGGGCCACGGTGTTGACGGCCAGGCCCAATTCGCCGGCCAACTCACGGACCGTCGGCAGCCTGCAGCCGGGCGGCAACGTGCCGACTCGGATGGCCTCGATGATCTGGTTGCGGAGTTGGTCGAACAGCGGTCGATCCGCTTGTCCGTCGATCCGCAACCACTCACCCGACTCCACCCGCTCAGTATCCCGCAGTCCCGCTATCTTGGTGGAGTGCGTATCACGGTGCTGTCCGGCGCGGGAATCTCCGCGGAGAGCGGCGTGCCAACGTTCCGCGACGACAAGAACGGGCTGTGGGCAAAGTTCGATCCCTACGAGTTGTCCAGCGTCCAAGGTTGGCAGCGCAATCCCGAACGGGTCTGGGGCTGGTATCTCTGGCGGCATTACCTGGTCGGCACTGTCGAACCCAACAACGGTCATCGCGCCGTCGCGGCGTGGCAGGACCATGCCGAGGTCAGCGTCGTCACGCAGAACGTCGACGACTTGCATGAGCGCGCCGGTAGTTCACCGGTGCATCATCTGCACGGGAGCCTGTTCGATTTCCGTTGCGCGACTTGCAGTCTGCCGTACAGAGGTGCCCTTCCAGAGATGCGCGAGCCCGCGCTGGAGGTCGAGCCGCCGTCGTGCGATTGCGGGGGTTTGATTCGGCCCGACATCGTGTGGTTCGGCGAGGCACTACCCGAGGAGCCGTGGCAGCAGGCAGTAGAGGCGACGAGCACCGCCGACGTAATGGTCGTGGTGGGCACCTCGAGCATCGTCTACCCGGCGGCGAGCCTGCCCGAGTTGGCGCTGTCGCGCGGCGTGGTCGTCGTCGAGGTCAACCCGGAGCCCACACCGCTGTCCAGCAGCGCCACGATCACCGTGCGCGAATCGGCCAGCGCTGCGCTGCCGACGCTGCTGCAACGGCTGCCTGCGCTGCTGAACTAAACCGGGCGCCGAGCCCGGCCCAGTACGAACTCCGACACCGGCAGCGGCACCCAGGCCGGCAATGCCTGCTCGGTTCGGGTGCGGTCGACATCGAACCCCGCGGACCGGATCGACTGCTCGGTGTGGCGATGAGCGTGGCAATTTCCCGCTAGCCTCGGCCATAACGTCGTCGCGTCGACGAACTGCTGTAACCGGCCCCGAATTCCCCCGCTGGCGACATGTTCAAGGTAGCGCAGCTCGCCTCCCGGTCGCAGCAATGAAAGCACTTGCCGTAGAACCGAGTCCGGCTCGGCAACCGAGCACAGCACCAGCGAGCACACCACCGCGTCGAACGGCTCGTCGGCCGAGAAACTCTCGACCGTCCGGTTGGTGACCTCGATCGGAAC
The DNA here is from genome assembly GCF_049278535.1 of Mycobacterium sp. Classification (GTDB taxonomy): domain Bacteria; phylum Actinomycetota; class Actinomycetes; order Mycobacteriales; family Mycobacteriaceae; genus Mycobacterium. The sequence continues at coordinate 4,544 of NZ_JBAPMI010000130.1, forward strand.
GGCCGCGCCGGCCGCAGCCTCCCGGGCCAGTCCGACCAGCCGTTGCTCGGGCTCGATCGCGACGACCTGTTCAACCGAATCAGGGTAGTACGCGAAGTTGGTCCCGGTGCCCGCACCCACCTCGAGCACCCGGCCGGACAACCCGGCCAGGTTGTCTCGGCGAGACGCACGCATCTGCTCGGTCTCGTGGGCGGCGATAGCGGGCCAGATCCGGGCGAAGAACGGATGGTCGACGGTGTACCCGGTCGATGACGTCATGCCTGTCCGCCTTTCGAAACGGTTGCTAGGAAGATCCTTGCACCAGCGACCCCAACTTCGTCAACCGCTCCACCACCTGCCCCGGGGTGGCGTCGGCGCCGACGAATTGGGCCGCCACCTGCCCGGAGAAGACGGCACGCATTACGCGGTCGGCGAACGCTTCGGCATCGCCGAACGGCAAGTGCGGCTTGGCAATCAACAGCGAAGCGACGCCATGCGCGACGCTCCACAGCTCAAGGGCGACCGCGGTCGCGTCGCCTCGCTGCAACACGCCCTCGTCCATCAACACATCGGCGGTGGCGCACATGTGCGCGAACGCAGAACTGGCCAGTGCGGCGTCGACGTTGCTGTCGGATTTCCACTCGCCCATCGTCGCGATCCGGTAGAGCTCGGGGTTTTGGGTGGCGAACCGGACATACGCCAACCCCTGTGCCCGCAGCACTTCAACGGTGGACGATTGTAATGCGGACACCCGCTGCATTTCCTCGTCGAGCTTCTCGAAGTAGCGCGCACACACCGCGTCCAGCAACGCGTCCTTGTCCTGGAAATGCAGGTAGATCGACGGGGGCGTCACACCCACCCGTTCTGCCACCGAGCGAATCGATACCGCCTTGGCGTGCCCGGTCTCCAACAGCAGTTCGGTTGCGACGTCGAGGATTTCGTCGCGCAGCAGATCACCGGATCCTCGCGGGGCGCGGCGCCGGCGAAGATTCTCGGTGGGCGGGCTAACCACCATCAACGACCGTCGCGGCGGTACGTGCGGACGCGCCGGCCGCAGCGCGGGCAGCAGGCTCCAGGTCGGACCGACGGTGCCGTCCGCCCGCAGGAGTGGCTGGCACCGGCGGCGGCGCGGGGTGTGACTCGCTGACCGCGAACCGATCATGCAGCCACATCAGCGGTTTGGGCGCCCACCAACTCCACCGCCCCAGGACGTGCATGAACGCCGGGACCAAGACCATCCGCACCAGCGTGGCATCGGTCAACACGGCTAAGGTCAGGCCCACACCGAACATCCGCATGAAGGACACCTGCGCAGCGATCAGCGCAGCGAACGAAATCGACATCACCAACGCGGCCGCGGTGACTACCCGGCCGGTACGCGCCAGCCCGAGCGCCACACTCTCGTCGTTGTCGGCGCGCTTGGTTTTGTTGTCCGCAGTGGCGGGTCGTGACGCGGCGGCGGTCAGCCAGTACTCCCGAATCCTGGAGACCAGGAACACCTCGTAGTCCATCGACAGCCCGAAGGCGACACAGAACAACAGCACCGGGATGTTGGCCACCAATGTGCCGCTCTGGGTGGTGCCCATCGCGCCGAGGTGGCCGTCCTGGAAGATCCACACCAGCGCACCGAACGCAGCAGTCAGCGATAAAATGTTGCACACCAATGCTTTCAGTGGCAGCAACACACTTCCGGTGAGCAAGAAAAGCAGCACAAAGGTGATGATGCCGATCAGCCCCAACACCACCGGCAGCCGGTTGGTGATCGCGATTACGCTGTCACGGTTGATCTCAGCCAGCCCGGACATCTGTACCGATTGGCCGGCCGGCCCGGGCACCGCATGCAACCGGTCGAGTTGGGTGTCAGAAGCCTCTGAGAACAACGGCGCGGTGCTGGCGATGGTCAAGAACGCGCTGCCCTGCTCCATGCCGGTAGCCGCCGACGGCGGTCCGACCTGCTTGCCGGCCACGAACGTTCCGGTCGGCGCCGACACCGCCGACACGTCAGGCACCCGGGACAGGTCGGCGGCGTACCGGCTGAGGTCGCCCGGACGCACCCCTCGAGCGTCCGGGACGACAACAGGCACCGCCGTCGCCGAGTCATCGGCGAAGTCCTTACGCAGCTGATCACCAACGACATGTGCCGACGCCGATGCCGGCAGCACCCGGTCGTCGGGCATCCCCCATTTCACCCCGAGGAAGGGCAGGCCCAGCACCAACAGCAGCGCGATGACCGCCAGGCCGATCGGCACGGCTCCGCGCATCACGAATTTGGTCGACCGGTACCAGAAGAGCTGCTCGACCGGTTTGTGCACCGGGTCCGGTCGACCGAGTATCCGGCGGCCCAATTTGCGGACGTCCAGCGCATCGAGCCGCGGCCCGAGCAGCACGATCGCCGCCGGAGTCACGACGATCGCGGCCACCGCGACAAACGCGACGGTGGCGATGCCCGCATACGCGAACGACTTCAAGAAGTACATCGGGAACAGCACCATGACCACCATCGACAACGCGACGGTGGTCGCCGAGAACAGCACCGTACGACCGGCGGTGGCCATGGTCCGGATCAGCGCTTGGTTCGGCTCGCTGCCGTCGGCCAGCTCGTCGCGATAACGGCTGATGATCAGCAAGGTGTAGTCGATGGCCAGGGCCAGCCCCAGCGCGGTGCTGAGGTTCAGCGCGTAGGTCGACACGTCGGTGACAAAGCTGATCAGCCGCAGTACCGACATGGATCCGACGATGGCCAGCCCGCCCAGGCAGACCGGTAGCGCCGCGGTCAGAAGTCCGCCGAAAACCCAGACCAGCACCAGGAAGCTCAGCGGTATCGCCAGCGACTCCATCAGCAACAGGTCGCGCTCGTTCTGACGGTTGATTTGGTCGTAGACCATCGCCGTTCCGCCGGCGCGAACGGTGACGCCGTCGCGGTCGTGTACGACGCGCGCAGCGATGCTCTTGGCGTAGTTCTGCGCGTTGTTCTCGCCGCCTTTGAGGTTGGCGACGATCAGTCCGGCTTTGCCGTCTTTGCTCACCAAGTCGGCGGCCAGCTGCGGTGGATGTGATGTCGGGCCGGTCCACGCCGAGACGACGTTGTACACCCCCGACGACCCCTGCACCTGCGCGACGATGTCGGTCGCCACGCGGCGGACCTGAGCGCTCTGCGCGCCGTCCGGGGCAGTCAGCACGATGACCAGCTGCTGATCGCTCTGGCCGAACTTGTCGGTCAACAGCTTGATCGCCTGGGCCGACTCCGAGGCAGGATCCTGGAAGCCGCCGGCAGACAGGCTCTTTGCGACCGGGAGCCCGAAGATCGCGGCCGCCACCAGAACCAAAGCGGCCACCGCGAGAATGCGCCGAGGGCCCGCGATGGCGAGGCGGGCGATCCGCTGAAGCATAGGTGTCCTTCCGCTCCGATACCGTCGGTAACTTATCAGCGATAAGTTACCTGTGCAACGTTCTGGGGCGAGGCTGACGCCTCACCAAGTAGAACGAGCCCGATACCCACGGTGGTTCAACGCCGCGCGTAACAACCAGGACATTTGCTGAGCCTACGCGGTTGAACGAGTGCCCAATAGTCAAGTTCCAATCATCCGGACGTTACGTCCGGACGCTTCGGGCCGACAGCCCTACTGGGGAGTAACAATTTCACGATTTTCCGAATCGTGACTCAAAGATTCCTTAAATGTTGCCCATACGCTCATCTACATGTGGATCGATGACTCCAGTGCCGACGTGATCAAAGCTGATTTCGAGGCTCTCTACCACGGCGACGTGCTGGTAGAGGGTGAGTGCTCGGAGCAGCTAGACGACTGGCACCCGCTGCCCAACGCCAGCTGACTCGCGCGACGCGCTCCTTTAGACAGGGAGCGTCACCGTGATGAGGCGATCGTCAGCCTCGGATACACCTTTGGTATTGCCGTATTGAGCAAAAAGCCCCCGCCAGGCGGGGGCTTTTTCGTGGACCGGTTACCGCCTTGATCAGCGCGGCGCCATCCGGATCGCGCCGTCCAGCCGGATGACCTCGCCATTGAGCATCGGGTTCTCGACGATGTGTACCGCCAGCGCGCCGTACTCGTCAGGGTTACCGAGCCGGCTCGGATGCGGCACCTGCTTGCCGAGCGACTCCCGAGCCGGCTCGGGCAGGCCGGCCAGTAGCGGGGTGTCGAACAGGCCAGGAGCGATCGTCATGACCCGGATGCCTTTGCTGGACAGGTCGCGTGCGATCGGGAGCGTCATGCCGACCACGCCGCCCTTTGACGCCGAGTACGCGGCCTGGCCGATCTGGCCGTCGTAGGCCGCGACCGACGCGGTGTTGATGATGACGCCGCGCTCCTCACCGATCAGGTCATGCTGCGCAATCCGCTCGGCGCCCAGCCGCAGCACGTTGAACGTGCCGATCAGGTTGATCTCGACCACCTTGCGGAACGCCTCCAGCGGAAACGCGCCGTCCTTGCCCAGCGTCTTGATGGCGTTACCGGTGCCGGCGCAGTTGATCACGATGCGCAGCGGCCCAAGCGATTCGGCGATGTCCAGCGCAGCGGTCACCGCTTTCTCGTCGGTGACGTCGGCCGGCGCGAAACGCGCGCGATCGCCCAGCTCGCGAACCACTTCCTCACCTTTGAGGTCGAGCACGACCACCTGCGCGCCGGCGTCAAGCAGCCGCCGGGTGGTGGCCAGGCCCAATCCGGACGCCCCGCCGGTGACGAGCGCTACGGCATCGTTGATCTGCACGTGCATTCCTTTCAAAGGGGTCGAGCTTTCAGAACGGTCGGGCCTCTCCCCCTGCGGCGAGCCGACCTACTGGTTGGCCGGGACTATACCCAGTCCTTGAGGACCGCTTCGGTGTCGGCTCCCGGCTGCCCTGGCGGGCGCGGCTGATCCGGCGTCGAGCGGGAGAACCGGGGCGCGGGCAATGGCTGCAGCCCGCCGTCGGCTTGATAGAAGGTGTTCCGCGCGGTGATGTGCGGCTCGGTCTCGACCTCGCCGAAGGCCAACACCGGCGTCACACAGGCATCGGAGTCCGCGAACACCTTGGCCCAGTGGTCGCGGTCGCGGCTGGCGAACGCCTCGGTGAATTTCGCCCGCAGCTCGGGCCAGCGGCTGCGGTCGTTCTGGTCCGGCAAGCTTGCGGGGTCAAGGCCGAGCCCGGCCAGCATCGCCGCGTAGAACTGCGACTCGATTGCGCCCACCGAGACGTAGCGGCCGTCCGCGCATTCGTAGGTGTCGTAGTAGGGCGCTCCGGTGTCGAGCATGTTGGTGCCGCGCTCGTCGGTCCACATGCCCAGGGCCCGCATCCCCCACATCATCTGCACCAGCACCGAAGACCCGTCGATCATTGCCGCGTCGACGACCTGTCCCTTACCGGACGTCTGCCGCTCCCACAGCGCTGAGAGGATGCCGAGCAGCAGGAACATCGAGCCGCCACCGAAGTCGCCGACCAGGTTCAGCGGCGGCACCGGCCGCTCGTTGGCCCGGCCGATGGCGTGCAGCACGCCGTTGAGCGAGATGTAGTTGATGTCGTGGCCGGCCTGCTTACTGCGCGGGCCGGTCTGCCCCCAGCCGGTCATCCGGCCGTAGATCAGCCGCTCGTTGACCTTGGCGCAGTCTTGCGGGCCCAGTCCCATCCGCTCGGTGACGCCGGGCCGGTAGCCCTCGATCAGAACATCGGCCTTGGCGACGAGTTTGAGCACCAGCTCGCGGCCCTCGTCGGACTTCAGGTCGGCGATGACGAAACGGCGGTTGCGCAGCATCGGGTCGGAACCGCTGGCGCCGGGGCGGTCGACCCGCACGACATCGGCACCGAGGTCGCCGAGAATCATCGCGGCGTGCGGGCCCGGCCCGATTCCGGCGAGCTCGATGACTCGCAATCCTGCTAGCGGACCCGCCATGTCTCCCGACCTCCTTGTCGACGCACCAAACCTTCAGGCATCTTCGCAGTCGGCCTCACTGAGGCTGCACTCCGGTGGCTTACAGTCGAGCCCATGACCGCTATCGATTCCGGAATCGACGCCCTCGCACCCGTGGACGGGCTTGCCGTCACCCTGGCCGATGGCGTGCTGTCGGTGACGATCGACCGTCCGGACAGCCTGAACTCGCTGACGCTGCCGGTCTTCGGCGGGCTGGCCGACGCACTGGAACGGGCCGCCAACGATTACCGGGTCAAAGTCGTGCGGTTGGGCGGAGCGGGCCGTGGCTTCTGCTCCGGAGCGGGAATGAGCGCCGACGATGTGGCCGGCGCCGGCCCCGGCGACGAGCTGATTTTGGCGGCCAACCGGGTGGTCCGGGCGATCACCGCGCTGCCACGGCCTGTGGTAGCCGTCGTTCAGGGACCAGCAGCCGGTGTCGGCGTCTCCATCGCCTTAGCGTGTGACCTCGTATTAGCTTCGGACACAGCGTTTTTCATGCTCGCGTTTACCAAGATCGGCCTGATGCCCGACGGTGGCGCCTCGGCGCTGATCGCGGCCGCGATCGGCCGGATCGGTGCGATGCGGATGGCCTTGTTGGCCGAACGACTGCCCGCCACCGACGCATTGGCCGCCGGGTTGATCACCGCCGTCTACCCGGCCGCCGACTTCGAGGTCGAGGTGGACAAGGTGGTATCGCGCCTGCTGACCGGCCCGGCGGTGGCGTTCGCCAAGACCAAGCACGCCATCAACTCGGCCACGCTCACTGAGTTGGAGCCCACCCTGCAGCGTGAGCTCGAGGGTCAGTCAGTGCTGCTGAACTCACACGACTTTCGCGAGGGTGCACGAGCTTTCCAGCAGCGCCGGGCGCCGGCCTTCACCGACAGCTGAACACAGACATTCATCAGGCTCAGATACCGAACAGCGGCGGCAACCCCAGCAGCACGACCAAAGTCCACGTGAAGTGGGTGAGGATCGGTGCCAGCACCCCGCCGGTGGCACGGCGCTCGAGCGCACACACCGTGCCGAGGATGAGCGCGGCGAAGGCGAGCATCGGGTTCCGACTGCTGGCCAATGTCGCGATCGCGTAGATCACGGTGGAGATCAACAACGGGTGATATCGGCCAAGCGCTGTGTAGAGCGCCCCACGGTAGAACAACTCCTCGCCGACAGCGGCCAACAGCGCGATGGCCATGGTCAGCCGCCACGATCCTTGGTCTGTGTACCGCAGCAAGCGGGTGATCAGTTCGGCGACAACCGGGATCTCCCGGACGACCAGCCCGCCGAGAATGAAGATCCCGCCGAGTAGCAAACCGATGGTGGTGCCGCTGACTACCGGGCGCTGGTTGCGGCCACGCCACCGTGCGCCGCCGAGATGCAACGGTCCGGAGACGAAAGCGCCCAGCGCCAACACGCCCGCCAGCGTCAGCGACCACCAGTAGAAAGCCGGTTCGCCGGGATGCCGGCGCAGCGCCATGCCCAACGTCGCAGCGCCGAGCACCAGCACGATCGCGACGATGATCCGTCTGCGTCGCACGACAGCGGGCGGTTCATTGTGCGGCACAGCGACATTGACGATTCCGCGGCGGATCTCTTCCAGCGCGCCGGGCTGGGGACTGACGTCGGTCATGCGAAGTGCACCTTCGGTGTCAAAGTGATTAGGAGGTCGAGTCCGGTCCGCAGGGCACCGGCGATCGGACCGGGGACAATGTCCACCAGACCGAGGCCGGGCCGCGCGATCGATGGAGTCACTATCGCAGCGAGCCGCTGCAGCCGCAGCGAATCGCCCCCGGCCCACGCCGGATCGCTGTCGGCGAGGTGGTGTGGGTCGGCCAACTGGTCGACTGGCCGCGGCCGGCGGTAAGACAGCGCGCGGCTGATCGCTTTTTCGGTGGAAAGCAACCCGCCGGGCGGATCGGAAACCAGATCCCGCAGACCCGTGCCGCTGGCCCGCATCGGATAGTCCAGCGACTCAACCAGATCCGCGGCCAACCCGTCGGGCACCGGCAGCGCGACCGCGGTGACCCGGGAGGCCACCATGGTATCCACACCCCAGACCGGCAGACCGGTGTGCCACTTACCCGAGATCCGCGCATAGGTCTTCAGCAGGTCGCGGTACGACGTGGTGTCCGGCCCGGCGATGTCGTAGGCGCCGGGCGGAACGCGCTCGGCGTCAGCGGCCGCGACAAGGTAGTGCAACACGTCGCGAATCGAGATCGGGTCGATCGGGTTGTCCATCCACTTCGGGATCGGGATCACCGGGAAGCGGTCGCCCACGTAGCGCATCATCTCGAACGACGTCGAGCCCGCGCCGAAGATGACTGCGGCGCCAAGCCACACCACTTCCGGGCCACCGTCGACGCTCAGCGCCTCGGCCACCTCGGCCCGGCTGGTCAGGTGTTCGGACAACTCCCCGTTGTCGGGGTCCACCGGCACGAAGCCACCGAGATACACGATGCGACGTACATTGGCGTCCTTGGCGGCGGTGGCGACGTTTCCCGCCGCGGCCCGGTCGGCGTCACGGAAGCCGGGCTGGCCGATCGCGTGCACCAGGTAGTAGACGACGTCGATCGGGCCCGCGCCGGCCAGCGCCGCGCGCGCCGATTCAGCGTCGCCGGCGTCCAGCTCAACCGCGGTGACATCGTCGGACCACCCCAGGTGGGCAAGCCGGGCTGGATCCCGGGTCGCGGCCAGCACCTGATGGCCGGCCTTAAGAAGCGCCGTGACCAGCCGCGATCCGACATATCCGGTAGCGCCGGTCACCAGGATTCGCACACTGTTCAACTTAGACAATCTTTGCGCGCTTCAAACACCGGAGTCCGCTTCTGCCACCAGCAATTACGCATACGTTGAATTAGCAGTCAGCACAGGCACATTGAACCGGCGGCGAAGGTATCTCGTATTCCCATTGTGGGCAACCTAATTCCGGGCACGCGTCCCGTAACACCTGACATCGAATTGTCGGAACTGACAAGGGGAACGCCGTCGGTCGCCTCGGTGGCCGTCGAGTTCCCGTCGAACCGGCACACCCAGGACGAAGTGATAGGCGCCTTGGCCGACTTCGCCGGTCCGGAGTTTCAACGGTTCGCCGCCACCAGCGGAGTTGAGACACGCCACCTTGCGCTGCCGCTGTCGCGATACCGAGAGCTCAGCGGCTTCACCGAAGCCAACGACGCTTACCTCGACATCGCCCTCGAACTGGGTGAGCGGTCGCTGAAATCGGCATTGGCACAAGCCGAAATCGAGCCGTCCGAGGTCGACGTCGTGTTCTCGACGACGGTCACCGGGCTCGCCGTTCCCTCACTTGAGGCAAGGCTGATGACGCGCCTGGGTTTTCGACGCGATGTCAAGCGCGTTCCGCTGTTCGGTCTGGGTTGTGTCGGCGGTGCTGCCGGAATGGCACGAGTGCACGATTACCTCCGGGCTTTCCCCGATCAGGTAGCGGCGCTGCTCGCGGTCGAATTGTGCTCATTAACCGTTCAACGCAAAGACCGTTCGATCGCGAATCTGGTCGCCTCCAGCCTATTCGGTGATGGTGCTGCTGCCGTCATCGCGACCGGGGCCGGCCGGCCACCGGCCGGACCGAAACTACTCGCCACGCGTAGCTGTACCTACCCGGACACCGAGGAAGTGCTGGGCTTTAACATCGGCACCGAGGGGTTCCGGATCGTGCTGTCGGTCGAGATCGCCACGGTCGTCGAGAAATACCTGGGTGACGACGTCCGCAACTTCCTCGCCGACTACGACCTGACCGTCGCCGACATCTCGAGTTGGGTCTTGCACGCGGCTGGTCCAAAGGTGATCGACGCGGTCGAAAATGCGCTTGATGTGCCCGTAGAAGCCTTCGAACTCACCCGAAAGTCTCTGCGGGACAACGGAAACCTGTCGTCTGTTTCCGTGCTGGATATCCTCCGGGACACCATGACCGACCCACCACCCCCGGGCTCGATCGGGCTGATGATCGCCATGGGCCCCGGCTTCTCCGCCGAGCTCGTGCTGCTCGGCTGGTAGGCCATGTACTACCTGCTGATCCTGGCCGTCGGCATCGAACGGCTTATAGAGCTGGTGGTAGCCAAACGCAACGCGCGATGGGCGTTCAGCCACGGCGGCAAGGAATTTGGTCACGACCACTATCCGGTAATGGTCACCCTGCACACGGCGCTGCTACTGGGCTGCGTCATCGAAGTGTGGGCTCTGCACCGGCCCTTTATCGGATGGCTGGGTTGGCCGATGCTTGCCGTGGTGGCGGCTAGCCAAGCGCTGCGCTGGTGGTGTGTGACCACACTGGGTCGACGCTGGAACACCTTGGTCATCGTGCTGCCGGAGGCCCCGTTGGTACGGCGCGGGCCGTACAGGTGGCTGCACCACCCAAACTATGTGGCCGTGGTGGCCGAGGGGCTCGCGCTGCCCCTCGTGCACACCGCGTGGTTGACCGCCATCGGCTTTACGCTGGCCAACTGGCTGCTGCTAAGGGTACGGATCAGGGTTGAGAACTCGGCGCTGGGCTATGCATGATGCGCGTCGCGACAATGCACTGCACACCGATGCTGAGGAGCGGCGCCAATGATGTATGACGCCGACCTGCTGATCGCCGGTGGCGGCCCGGCCGGTCTTGCTGCGGCGATAAATGCTCGCCAACAAGGGCTTTCGGTAATCGTGGCGGAACCGCGAAACGATCCGATTGACAAGGCGTGCGGCGAGGGCCTGATGCCCGGCGGCTTGACCGAACTGGCGTCGCTGGGCGTCGACCCGGCTGGGATGCCATTGCGAGGTATCGCCTATCTGGACGAACGCCGCCGAGCCGAGGCACCTTTCCGCGGCGGCCCGGGGCGCGGAGTCCGACGTACCACTTTGCACGCCGCGCTGGCATCACGCGCCAAAGAACAAGACACCGAATGGGTCTCGACGCGCATCACCAGTGTCGAGCAAGATACCCACGGCGTCGCGGCGGCCGGGATCCGCGCGAAATGGTTGATTGCCGCCGACGGACTGCATTCGGCGGTCCGTCGCGCCGTCGGCATCGACACGGTGGCCGGAACACCTCGACGGTACGGGGTGCGCTGGCATTACCGGGTGCCGGCGTGGTCGGAGTTCGTCGAGGTGTACTGGTCGCGCTGGGGTGAGGCGTATGTGACACCGGTCGAGCCGGACCTGGTGGGCGTGGCCATCCTGTCCCGTCACCCTCCCGAACTTGCCTGGTTCCGACAGCTGGCACACCATCTGCATGGCGCCAGCCGTGGGCGAGCACGAGGCTGCGGACCTATGCGGCAAGTCGTCGCCCGTCGCGTCGCCGGCCGAGTGCTGTTGGTCGGCGATGCGGCCGGATACGAGGATGCCCTGACCGGTGAGGGTGTCAGCCTTGCCGTCAAGCAAGCCGCCGCGGCAGTGCGCGCCATCACGGATGACATGCCGTCGTCATACGAATCGGCCTGGCATCGCGTCACCCGCGACTACCGACTGCTCACCCGCGGGCTGGTGCTGACAACCGTGCCGAAGGCGGCGCGGCACGCCATCGTGCCGGCATGCACGCTGCTACCTGGCGTTTTCGAGCAGGCTGTGCACATATTGGCGCGCTGACTCACCGGGGTGTCCGGGTGTCACACCTATCCCACTCCCGGCGGAGGCCCGACTCTTCGGCTGTATCGGGGTTAAGCTCCAACTACTCGGATTGAACTAGCCGAGCCGTCAATTCGTACCAGATAGTATGACAGCACGCCCGATTTTCCCCGGATTGCAAGGGGTGAACGCCAACATGACACCGACCCCGTCCATCGCGGCAGTAGCGGTCGAATTTCCACCGCATCAAGTCAGTCAGGCTGAAGCGATTTCCGGCCTTACCGGATTCGGCGGCCAGGAATTCGATCGTTTCGGAGCCAGCGCAGGAGTGGAGAAGCGCCGGATCGCGTTGCCGCTTGAGGAATACGGCAAGTTGAGCGGCTTCACCGAAGCCAACGACACGTTCATCGAGGTCGCGCTGACGCTCGGCGAGCGCGCGATCCTGGCGGCACTGGACGCCGCCAACGTCGCGCCAGACGAAGTCGACGTCGTGTTCTCAACGACGGTCACCGGCCTGGCGGTACCCACCCTGGAAGCCCGGTTGGCGACGCGCCTGGGCTTCCGGTCCGACGTCAAGCGAGTCCCCCTCTTCGGTCTCGGCTGTGTTGCCGGCGCCGCCGGTGTGGCTCGCATGCACGACTATCTGCTGGCGTTCCCCGAGCAGGTCTCGCTGCTGCTGGCCGTCGAACTGTGTTCGCTGACGCTGCAGCGCGACGACCTCTCGGTCGCCAATCTGGTCGCCGCGAGCCTGTTTGGCGACGGCGCGGCCGCCGTCGTCGCAAAGGGGTCCGCTCGCACACCGGCCGGCCCCAGGGTGCTGGCCACCCGCAGCCGGATCTATCCCGACACCGAGGACGTGATGGGCTGGGACATCGGCAGTACCGGCTTCAAGATCAAGCTGTCTACCGAGGTGGCCACCGTCGCGGAAAAGTATGTCGGCGACGACGTGCGCAACTTCCTGAATGAGTTCGGCCTGACGCCTGCCGACATCTCGACCTGGGTCTGCCACCCCGGCGGCCCCAAGGTGATCGAGGCGATCGAGAACACTCTCGATCTCCCGCCAACCGCCATGGACCACACCCGAAACTCGCTGCGCGAGAACGCGAATTTGTCATCTGTGTCGGTGCTCGATGTGCTCCACAGGAACATGGCCGATCCGCCGCCGCCGGGATCGTTCGGGCTGATGATCGCGATGGGTCCGGCGTTCTGCTCGGAACTCGTGCTGCTCGGCTGGTAGCCGGTGTACTACCTGCTGATCTTGGCGATCGGCGTCGAGCGTCTCGTCGAGCTGATCGTTTCCAAGCGAAATGCCCAATGGGCCTTTGCGCACGGCGGCAAGGAGTTCGGTCGTCGCCATTACCCGGTGATGGTCAGCATCCACACCGCGTTGCTGGTCGGCTGCGTCGTCGAAGTGTGGGCGCTGCACCGGCCGTTCCTGCCGTGGCTGGGCTGGCCGATGCTGGTCGTGGTCGCCATGAGTCAAGTGCTGCGGTGGTGGTGCGTGACAACACTCGGCCACCGGTGGAACACGCTGGTGATCGTGGTCCCGGACGCGCCGCTGGTGCGACGTGGCCCCTACCGGTGGCTGCATCACCCGAATTACGTGGCCGTGGTCGCCGAGGGAATCGCGCTGCCGCTGGTCCACACGGCGTGGCTGACCGCCGTCTGCTTCACCGTGGCCAACGCGCTGTTGCTCGGTGTGCGGATCCGGGTCGAGAACGCAGCTCTGGGCTACGCGTGAGCCGCGCATGACTCTGTACGACGCCGATCTGCTGGTGGTCGGCGGTGGTCCCGGCGGGCTGGCCACGGCGTTACACGCTCGCCGGCAAGGACTTTCGGTGATCGTGGCCGAGCCGCGGCCAACCCCCGTCGACAAGGCGTGCGGCGAAGGCCTGATGCCCGGCGGTCTGGCCGAGCTGACGTCACTCGGCGTCGACCCGGCGGGCCTGCCGTTCCGCGGCATCGCCTACCTGAATGAGCACCGACGCGCCGAAGCGCATTTTCGAGACGGGGCGGGCCGGGTCAGCCCGGGCCGCGGGATACGGCGCACCACATTGCACGCCGCGATGGCCGCTCGGGCCAAAGAGCAAGACACCGAATGGGTTTCGACGCGCGTCACCGGTGTCGAGCAAGACGCGTCCGGGGTCACCGCTGCCGGGGTGCGCGCCAGATGGCTGGTGGCAGCCGATGGCTTGCACTCGACGGTTCGCTCCGCGGTCGGAATCAGCGCGGCGGCGGGAACACCGCGGCGATACGGTGTGCGCTGGCACTTTTCGGTGCCCCCCTGGTCAGAGTTCGTCGAGGTGTACTGGTCGCCCTGGGGTGAGGCCTACGTGACGCCGGTCGAGCACGACCTGGTCGGAGTGGCGATCCTGTCCCGCGGTCAGCCCGACCTCGCCTGGTTCCCACGGCTGACGCGACAACTGGGCGATGCCGGCCACGGGCGGGCACGCGGCTGCGGCCCACTGCGACAAGTGGTTTCCCGGCGGGTATCGGGGCGAGTGCTCTTGGTCGGCGACGCAGCGGGATACGAGGATGCGCTGACCGGCGAAGGCATCAGCCTGGCCGTCAAGCAAGCCGGTGCGGCCGTGGCTGCAATCGTCGACGAGCACCCGTCGTCCTACGAGGTCGCGTGGCGCCGGATCACCCGCGACTACCGGTTGCTCACCCGTGGGCTGGTGTTGGCCACGGCGTCACGTGCGGGCCGACGCGCAGTCGTCCCGGCGGCCGGCCTGTTTCCCGCCGTGTTCAACCGTGCGGTGAACACGTTGGCACGCTGACGTTTTAGCGCGCCTTCCAGACCGGCTCACGCTTCTCGGCGAACGCCAGCGGGCCTTCCTTGGCATCCTCGGTCCGCAGCAGCGTGCCGAACTCGCGCACGGTACGCGCCCAGCTGGGCTCCTCGTCGGGGATGATGCCGTCGTCGGCGCCATACGCGACCCGCTTGCTGGCCTGCACCGACAGTGGCGCGTTGACGGTGATCCGCTTGGCCAGCGCCAGCGCGGCCTCCAGCACTGTGCCGTCGGGAACGACCTCGTTGATCAGCCCCCACTGCGCGGCCTCGGCGGCGCTGATCGGCTCACCGGTCAGCAGCATCTGCATGCCGACCTTGCGGGGCAGCTGCTGGGCGATGCGGAACACACCGCCCGCACCGGCGAGCAGGCCAACCTTGACCTCCGGCAGACCGAACTGTGCGCGTTGCTCGGCCACTACCAGATCGCTGGCCAGGGCCAGCTCGGTGCCACCGCCCAGCGCGGTGCCGTTGACCGCGGCGATCGTCGGCTTGTCGATGAAGTGGTGCACGTAACCGGCGAAGCCCCACTCTGCGTGGTCGGGGTGATACAGATTCTCGCGGCGCGAAATCGCCTTGAGATCCGCTCCGGCACAGAAGGATTTGTCGCCGGCACCGGTGATCACCACCGCCCGCACATCGACGTCATGTTGCGCCTGCTCGAGCGCATCACCGACGCCGATGCTGACGGCCCCGTTGACGCAGTTGCGCGCCTCCGGCCGGTTGATGGTGATGACAAGGACGTCACCGCGGCGCTCGCTGAGCACCGCAGCGTCGGTCACAACAGCTCCACGATCGTCGCGTTGGCCTGGCCGCCGCCCTCGCACATGGTCTGCAGGCCGTAACGAATTCCCTTGTCCCGCATGTGGTAGAGCATCGTGGTCATGATCCGGGCACCGGATCCGCCGAGCGGGTGACCCAGCGCGATCGCACCGCCGTTGGGGTTGAGCTTCTTCTCGTCGGCGCCGATGTCTTTCAACCACGCCAGCGGCACTGGCGCGAACGCCTCGTTGACCTCGAAGACCCCGATGTCATCCAGCGTCAGACCCGAGCGCTTCAGCGCCTTCTGAGTGGCCGGGATCGGGGCGGTCAGCATGATCACCGGGTCGGCGCCGGCCAGCACGGCGGTGTGCACCTTGGCAATCGGGTTGAGCTTCAACTCTTTTGCCTTCTCCGCCGTCATGAACAGCAACGCGGCCGATCCGTCGGAGATCTGGCTGGAGTTCCCGGCGTGGATCACGCCGTCTTCTTTGAAGGCGGGCTTGAGCTGTGCCATCTTTTCGATCGGCGTGCCGCGACGGATGCCTTCGTCCTTCAGCACCACGTTGCCGTCCTGGTCCTTGATGCCGACGATCTGGTCGTCGAAAGCACCGGAATCCTGTGCCGCCGCGGCCTTTTCGTGCGAACCCAACGAGAACTCGTCAACCTTGGTCCGGTCGAACCCCCACTGCTCGGCGATCATCTCCGCGCCGATGCCCTGATTGGGAACGGTGCCGTGGTAGCGGTCCAGGAACGCCTTGGAGTAAGGCCGCCCGCCGTTGGACAGTGAGGCACCCATCGGGGTCCGCGACATCGACTCCACCCCGCCCGCGACGACGACGTCGTAGTGCCCGGCTACCACACCGGCGGCGGCGAAATGGATGGACTGCTGGCTGGAACCGCACTGGCGATCGACGGTGACACCGGGAACGGTCTCGGGCCAACCGGCGGTCAGCAGGGCGGTGCGTCCGATGTCGAGGGCCTGCTCGCCGGCCTGCATGACACAGCCCCAGATGACGTCGTCGACGAGACCGGGATCGATGCCGGCTTTCTCGACCAGACCGTTGAGCACCTGGGCGGACAAGTCAGCGGCATGCACGCCGGACAGGCCGCCGTTTCGCTTGCCGATCGGGGAACGAACTGCCTCGACAATGACGGCTTCAGCCATGGCCTATATCTCCTTCTGCCTTGAGTACTTGGATCGATTGTTAACCAACCCGTTAGTTGGCTCGTCGCTGGGGTGCTCAAGTGGTCGGTAGCGTCGCAAGCATGTCCCGCATAGTGATCATCGGCGGCCACGGCAAGGTCGCTCTTCATCTGGCTCGCATCCTGATGGAACGGAGTGACGTCGAAAATCAGGTGATATCGGTCATCCGCAATCCCGACCACGCCGACGACGTCAGCGCCACCGGCGCCCGTCCCGTCGTCGCCGACATCGAGACCCTGAACACCGATGGGCTGGCCGATCTGCTGGCCGGCCACGACGCGGTGGTGTTCTCCGCCGGCGCCGGTGGCGGCGACCCGGCCCGCACCTACGCCGTCGACCGCGATGCGGCAATCCGGACGATCGATGCTGCCGGCCAGGCCGGCGTGCAACGGTTCGTGATGGTGTCGTACTTCGGCGCGGGAGTTGATCACGGCGTGCCGGAGGACAACTCGTTCTTTCCCTATGCGGAGGCCAAGGCCGCGGCCGACGCCCATCTCCGGGCCAGCGACCTGGACTGGACTGTGCTGGGGCCCGGCCGTCTCACGCTGGATCCGGCGACCGGCCGGATCGCGGTCGGGGCCGGCGCCGCGGACAAAGGATCGGTCTCGCGGGAGGACGTTGCACTGGTTGCGGCCGCCGCATTGCAGGAACCATCGACGATCCGCCGGACCATCGACTTCAACAACGGCGACCTGCCGATACCTGAAGCCGTTATGACCGGGTAATCTGCACTACGCAGTTGGTCTGTCGACTACGTCGAGGGTGACGAGGTCGGCATCGAGCGAAGCATGTTGAATGTGCTTCGTAAGAGGGAACCCGGTGGGAGTCCGGGACTGTCCCGCAGCGGTATGCAGGAACGACCGCCGTCTAATGCACTGGTCACACAACCGGGAAGCGACGGCCAGTAGGAGCACCATCCGGTGCACGCCTGTGAGTCCGAAGACCTGCCGGCTGTGCCGGGCGCGCCGCGCCTGGCGGCTCACCGCCTCGAGGAATGGGCGTCTGGCCGTAATGGTTGCAGTGGCCGTGAGCGCTGCACCGGATCGGTTTCGCGTCCGTCGGCGGTGCCCACCCCGTCGATTGAAGGACCACGAACCACTGTGACCGCCATACCGTTTACCGCCACCGTCACCGGATCCCCGCGCATCGGCCCGAAGCGCGAACTCAAGCGCGCCACCGAGAGCTACTGGAAAGGCAACACCAGCCGATCTGAGCTGGAAAAGGTCGCCGCCGCCCTGCGCCATGACACCTGGTCCCAGCTGGCTGCCGCCGGCCTGGACTCGGTGCCGGTGAACACCTTCTCCTACTACGACCAGGTGCTCGACACGGCCGTCCTGCTCGGCGCCCTGCCGGATCGCGTGCAGGCCGTCTCCGACGACCTGGACCGCTACTTCGCGGCCGCCCGCGGCACCGGGGACATCGCGCCCTTGGAAATGACCAAGTGGTTCGACACCAACTACCACTACATCGTCCCGGAGATCGGGCCGAAGACGAAGTTCTCCCTGCACCCCGAAAAAATTCTCTCGGAGCTCAAAGAAGCTCAGGATCAAGGCATTACAGCTCGTCCGGTCGTCATCGGCCCGGTCACGTTCCTGCTGCTGAGTAAGGCGGTCGACGGCGCCGGCGCACCGATCGAGCGCCTCGACGAGCTGGTCCCGCTGTACAGCGACCTGCTGAGCCAGTTGGCCGACGAGGGCGCGGAGTGGGTGCAGATTGACGAGCCGGTGCTGGTGGCCGATATCGCCGACGACGCGCCGGCGCTCGCCGAAAAGGTCTACAACACGCTGGGAGTGCTGGACAAGCGGCCCGCGATCCATGTCGCCACTTACTTCGGCGACCCCGGCAAAGGCCTGGCCGCGCTGGCCCGCACGCCAGTCGAGGCGATCGGTGTCGACTTCGTCTACGGCCCCGACACCGCGGTGGCCAACATTTCTGGGGCCCCGGGCCTGGCCGACAAGACGCTGGTGGCCGGCATCGTCGACGGCCGCAACATCTGGCGCACCGACCTGGAGTCGGCGCTGAGCAAGCTGGCCAGCCTGCTGGGTCCGGCGGGCTCGGTGGCGGTATCCACGTCGTGCTCGACGCTGCATGTGCCCTACTCGCTGGAGCCCGAGACCGACCTGGACGACGCGCTGCGCAGCTGGCTGGCGTTCGGCGCCGAGAAGGTGCACGAGGTCGCCACGCTGGCCAAGGCGCTGAAGGACGGCCGCGAGGCGGTGGCCGACGAGATCGCGCAATCCAACGCAGCCGTCGCCTCGCGCAAGAAGGACCCGCGGCTGAACAACAGCGAGGTGCGTGCGCGCCTCGAGTCGATCGCGAAGTCTGGTGGCACGGAACGTGGCCCGGCCACCAAGCGCCGGGAAGTGCAGAACGACCGCCTGCACCTGCCGCCGCTGCCGACGACCACCATCGGGTCGTTCCCGCAGACCGTCGAGATCCGAAAGGCGCGCGCCGCGCTCGTCGCCGGTGAGATCGACGAGGCCGAATACAAGGACCGGATGCGCAAAGAGGTCGCCGACGTCATCAAGTTGCAGGAGGACCTAGGCATCGACGTGCTGGTGCACGGCGAGCCGGAGCGCAACGACATGGTGCAGTACTTCGCCGAGCAGCTGGACGGCTTCTTCGCCACCAAGAACGGCTGGGTGCAGTCCTACGGCAGCCGTTGCGTGCGTCCGCCGGTGCTCTACGGTGACGTGACCCGCCAGCACCCGATGACGGTCGAGTGGGCCAAGTACGCGCAGTCGCTGACCGACAAGCCGGTCAAGGGCATGCTCACCGGTCCGGTGACGATCCTGGCGTGGTCATTCGTCCGCGACGACCAGCCGCTGGCCGAAACCGCCAATCAGGTGGCGCTGGCCATCCGCGACGAGACGGTCGACTTGCAGTCGGCTGGTATCGCGGTGATCCAGGTCGACGAGCCCGCGCTGCGGGAGCTGTTGCCGCTGCGCGACTCTGACAAGCCGGCCTACCTGGACTGGGCGGTCGGCTCGTTCCGGCTTTCGACATCGGGTGTTGAGGACTCGACGCAGATCCACACGCATCTGTGCTACTCGGAGTTCGGCGAGGTCATCGGCGCGATCGCCGACCTGGACGCCGACGTCACCTCGATCGAGGCGGCCCGCTCGCACATGGAGGTGCTCGACGACCTGAACTCGATCGGCTTCTCCAACAGCGTCGGGCCGGGTGTCTACGACATTCACTCGCCGCGGGTGCCGAGCACCGAGGAGATCGCCACGTCGCTGCGTGCTGCGCTGAAAGCCGTTCCCGCTGAACGACTTTGGGTCAACCCGGACTGCGGTCTGAAGACCCGCAACTCCGACGAGGTGAACGCGTCGTTGGCCAACCTGGTCGCTGCGACCAAGGAAGTCCGCGCCAACGCATAACCACGCGATGAAGGCCGGGCGTTGCCGCTAAGTGGCGCCCGGCCTTCGTTGTCATGCCGTGCCGTCGTAGACGTGCACCGGCACGTCGTCGGCCCACGGCTGCCGCGTCACCATGTCGGCGACCTGGACATAGCCGCGCTCGAATTCGCCTGTGGCAGCGTCGACTAACCGGTACTGCTGGGTCTGCCGGTGAATGGGCTGGGCGTCGAGCATCACCACACGCACCTCCCCCGGCTCGAAGTGGCAGCGCCGCTGCAGAGCCGCGACCAACTGCTCGTTGCTGAAGTGCCCGTCGCCGAAATTCCAGCCGATCGCGGTGCTGGTGACGCGTTCGCCGTCGGTCAGCACGTAGTCGTCCTCGTTGTGGCCGGCCATCACCCGGTGCGCCAAGGTGAACAGCGCCCGCCCGTGAGTGTTGAACGCGCGGAACGCATATCCCATGTACATCGGGATCTGTGCGGCTTCCTTGCTGCCGTAGAACTTTTCCAGCTGGGCCGCCGGCATGCTCGCGATCGCAACGACGCCGTTGGCGATCTTCGCCTCCGCTGACGGCTTGATGCACCACAGCGTGGTGTCCCAGTTGCCCGCGTAGTAACGCATGCCGGGCAGGAACGAGACCTTGCGCGGCAACAGGTTTCCGGTCACGACGGTGCCGGCCACGACCGCGAACAGCAGTATCGGCAGCGGCGTGGTCAGGTCAGCGAGCCCGACCGAGGCGTGCCCGACAAACAGGGCGAGCACGCTGAACATCATGAAGACGTTCCACTCCAACGGCACGCCCATCGGGATCGACGACAGGATGCCGAAGTGGAAGCACAGCATCACGAACGCCGCGATCGCAGTGGGCCAGCCGCCGTGGCTGAAGAACAACACCAACGGCACCAGTCCCTCGATCGCGGTGCTGAAATGCGCGAGCCAGCGCGAGCGCCAGCCCGGCCGAAGGTCGTCCGGGAAGTGTTCGAAGAACATGCGTTTGATGAACTTTGGCCGGAACATCGGATTGTTGCTCATCATCGTCGAGATGACGAACGGGAAGTGCTTGTTGAGCTTCGACGTCGCCGCGCCCAGCCAGATGACCAGGCACACCAGCTTTGCGCCGAGGATCAGATCCACACCGTAGCCGGCGAACAGGAACGCGACAGTGAACGAGGCGTACACCTCACCGCGGGCGGCCAGGAAGATGACCTTGTCGCGTAGGCCCAGCACCGCCAGCACACCGAGCACCGCCCAGATCTGCCATGCCGGCAGCACCCCGACCGTCGTGCCCAACGCGGGCATCGGCCCGATCCCGTCGGAGATGATCGCGATGACGAGCAGCACCAGTAGCGCCGCGTACAGCAGTGCGTCGAACGGCGTGCGAGTATCTCCCTTCGTCAGCGGAATCCGGCCCGGCCACGGTGGCAGCCGAATGGTGCCGGGCCGCAGCCAGTACAGGATCGAGCCCATCGGCGGGAAGAACCGGTTGTTCAACGGGCCGAAGCCGCAGCCGAGTCCGACCACTTCGAACAACATCGTGTAGAGCACGACCTTCTCGAACACGATCGGCTCGGCGTACCAGTCCGCGATGTTCGTGAAGCCGTCGATACCGGTCGTGGTCAGCGCAAGGAGCCAGGCGGCCAGGACGTAGAGCGCGATCTTGAGGACGTAGAACAGGTGCAGCAACACCGGGGTGCCGAAGCCGACCTCGGCCCAGTGCCGGGCCATCGGGATGATCTTTTCAGCGCGGGTGCCCTTGCTCCACTCCTCGAAGTCGATCTGCGGAGTTTCCTGTTTGAGAAATCCCATGGCGGCAAGACTAGAACGTGTTCTAGCCCGATGGTTCCCGTTCTTCGTAAACCCTGTCGCCGGAATCCTTGACTACTACTTTTCGTAGTAGTAGAACTGGTTATCAGGCCCTTAGGACGGTGATCCGCGATGACAACTCAGCTTCCGCAGCCACCCGCTTCCACCGATCAATATCTCCGTTGGGCGGCAATAGCTTTCGCCATCGGCTGGGGCGTGCACGTCATCGATCATCTGCGACGCGGCATGTCAGCGTCACCGCATGCGGTCATGGTCGGCGGCATGATTCAGGGGGCGTTCGTGGTGGCCGCCGTTCTGATGGCGCTCACCGGGCACCGTCGGGCACCGCAAGCTGCCATCGCGGTCGGCTTCGGCAGCGCCGGGCTGTTCATCTTCGCGCATCTGTTGCCGAGCTACCTTCCGGCACTCCAGGACAGTTTCGTCTCGGGTCCACGCATCAACGTGACGTGGTTCTCCTGGGTCAGCGCCGCTTCCGAGATCGCCACCGGCATCGTGTTCGCCATCGCCGGCGTGCGGGCCCGCCGACCAGTCGGCGACGCAAAGATCGTGCACCTACCGCAACGGGTGTCACAATGAACGCCCCGGCGGGAACGCTGTTCTTCGACGGAGCCTGCGGAATGTGCACGCGCTCCAGGGATTTGCTGCTGAAGTTCAATCGCACCGGTAACGTCGCGACCGAAACTCTGCAAAGCCCGGGCGCCGCAGAGCGATTGGGCATCACGCCGGCAAGCCTGCTGGAATCGGTCCGGTGGCTGGACTCCTCGGGCGCGGTCTACTCGGGAGCCGAGGCGGCAAACGCGGCACTCTCAGCAGCGGTCGGAACCCGAATCCCGCTGGCAATCTATCGAATTCCGGGCCTTCGCGGCATCGAGGAAGCCGTCTACCGGTGGGTGGCCGCGAACCGGTACCGGTTCCCGGGGACCACGCCGTACTGCGAGTCCCATCCGGCCGCCTGCTAGGCCCGCCGCGGCGGACGAGGCACGAAGCGGGGAACCCGGTCGATCACGTCTTGATAGTTTGGCCGCCGCTCCAGGCTGCGGGTCTCCATCATCGGAATGCTGCCGCCGAGGAACATGCCCAGCATCCCGAGCGCGCCCAGGCAGATCCACCAGGCGTCCGACGGCGCCACGGCGACACCGAACAGCGCCAGCGACACCCAGAAACTGAACTCCCCGAAGTAGTTCGGATGCCGCGACCAGGACCACAATCCGCGGTCCATCGCCTCATCTTTCCGGCCGTCGGCCTTATGCCGGACGAACCGGTGCATTTGCACGTCGGCGATCAACTCGAGGATCACGGCCGCCAGCCCGACGACGAAAGCGATATCGGTCAGCCAACCGATGTCGCCACCGGGCCGGGTCACCGCGACGTAGACCGGCATCATGCCGGCGAACACCAGCAGTGTCGGGATCAGGTGGATCGTCACCAAGTCGACCACGAACTCCCACCGCCCGGCCCGCTCCCGGAACATCGGGTAGCGCCAATCCTCATGGTGCAGACCGGGAAACGCGTACAACCAGTTGGCGGTCAGACGTATCGCCCACAACACCACCACCACCGCGATCAGCCAGCACCGCAGCTGCTGCGCACCGGACTGACTCCACCAGTAGAACAACAGCAATGGCGGAACCACGCTCCAGTAGGCGTCGTAGAAGCTGGAATTGCCGTACGCCCGGCTGAATACGAAAATGGCCAACGTGGCCAGCAGGTCGGCGATCAACGTATCCAGCCAGAGCCGCCCGGTGTGCACACCCCACACCAGCCAGGCCGCGCCCACCGCGATGGCAACGACATACGCGGCACCGACCAGCGTCAGTGATCCCGCCCTGCTTCTGGTCTCTGGCATCAGCTGCGTCTCCATTCTCTCTGCCGGCGCCGCCACAGCGGGCTCTTGACCGCCTCGAGCGCCTCGGTGACGTAGCGGTCGAGCGCCCGGGGCTTCTTCGTCGACTGGCGGACCCACTGCTGGAACGCGAAATCCGCTGCCGCAAAGGCAAGTTGAACCAACAGTCCGGGCCGGATGTCAGTGTCGGGGTTGGCGCCCATGCGTTCGGCGACCAGCTTCGTCGCCCGCTCCTTGTCGGCGGGCAGGTGCATGGTCAGCTTGCCGAGCAGGTCGGGGGCGACCAGCATGGCTTCCCGCCACTCTTCGGTGTCCGCCACGCCGAACGAACGAGTCCGGGTGATGATGGCGTTGATCAGGGCGAGATCAGGGGATTCGGCGGCGGGCCGCTCTTCGAGCAGGCTGACGATGGCGGCGCCTCCGTAGCGGACCGGCGCCAGCAGCAATTCTTCCTTGGCCGGCACGTGCCGAAAGAAGGTGCGCGGCGAAACGCCTGCGGCGGCGGCGATTTCCTCCGTGGTCACCGCGTCGTAGCCGCGGTCGATGAACAGCCGGAACGCCGCCCGGCGAATGTCGGCCCGGATCTGTGCCCGCTGCCGTTCGCGCAGCGACTCGGTCATCGGAAGCTGCCGATCCCGCCGTCGACGTGGATGGTCTGTCCTGTGACGAAAGTCGCGTCGCTGCTCAGCAGGAACGCCACCAGCGCGCCCACGTCGGCACGGACATCGCCGATGCGTTTCATCGGCACTCGCCGCACCGCTTTGGTGTAGTCGTCCGGCGCGAACTGCTTCCACAGTTTGACACCGTCGGACTCGGCGAACGGGCAGACGACGTTGACCCGAATGTTGTCGCGGCCCCATTCCAGCGCCGCGACCTTCGACAGCCCACGGATGGCCTCCTTGGCGGCGGCGTATCCGCCCCACTTGGGCTCACCACCGGTGCCGGTGCCCGAGCCCAGGTTGACGATCGAACCGCCGCCGGCCTGAACCATCAGGGGATGCACGGCCTGCATCAGCAGGAAGCTCGCACGCGGTCCGACATCATGACCGAGCGCGAAGTCTTCGGCGGTGATGTCGACGAAGGCCTTGGGTTCGTTGGTGGCGATGGCGTTGTTCACCAGCCCGTGCACCTCGCCGAAGGCGTCCACCGCTGCTGCGACGATCCGCGCTGCGCTGTGCGGATCGCGCAAGTCCGCAACCAATTGCTCCACTCGCCCTGCGGGTTTCAGCTCTTCGGTGGTCGCGGCCAGCTTGTCCGCGAGAATGTCGACCACCAACACCGCTGCGCCCCGTTCGAGCAGCGCGGCGGCGATGCCTTTGCCGACGCCCTGCGCGCCGCCGGTGATGATCGCGACGTGGCCGCGCATCGAATCGGGGTGCGTGTAGCTCATCCGACCGGTCCGATCCGCGGCGGCACACCCCGGTGCATCTCATAGGTGCTGCGCGCACCACCGGGCAGCTCGATGAACTCGACCGGGGTCCCGTCCGGGTCTTTGACGAAAAACATTCGCACTCCGCCGATCTCGAACGGATCCTGCTCCGGAGGATAGCCGGCCTCGCGGATGCGCCGATGCGTGTCGTCGAGATCGACGACCGACAGCGAGATGTTCTGGATGCCGGTGATACCTCGGCGGGCCGGCGACTCCGTGGCGGGTTTGGCGCCCAGCGACAACAGTTCGACCATCAGCCCGCCCAACACACCACCGACCACGCGGCCCTCCTGTTTGCGTTTCGCGTGCAGCGCGGCGTCGAAAGGCTCACCGGAGATCATGGTTTCGAAGACGACGTCCATGCCCAGCACATCGCGGTAGAACTCCAGCGCACGATCCATGTCGGTCACCCCCACGACGAGATGACAGAACGAGATGTCGGGCAGGACGGCCATCAGGTGCTCGATGCGAGACGAGCGGCTGGGCGCCCGGCGAACATCGGCAGGTCCAGGTATGTTTTGATACCCGGCTCGGCAGCGCACACATCGGGGATGGCGTTGACGCAGTGATTGGCGGTGACCACGACGCCCGGATTCTTCACCAGCCCTTCGGCGATCGTCTCGGGCTGCAGACCCTTGAACGTGAGACTCACGGTGGGGTCGCCGGTGATCTCGACCTCGAAGCGTTCGCCGCGCTCACCGAAATTCCAGGCGGGCTCCAGATTCTCCTCGCCCATCAGCCAGTTGACCGCAGCGGTGATCACCGGTTCGCCGTCGATCAGCGCCTGCCAGCGGAACCGGCGCGCAGCCACGGTGCCCGCGCGGATCGGGAACGGGCCGTAGTCGATGTCGGCGGTCGCGACCGCGATGTCCTGGATCGTCCTGATGTTCGGCTCGATACGAAAACCCATGTGGTCGGCGATCATTCGCACCGACATCTTGAACCCGTTTTCCAGCAGGCCGGCCATCGGACCGCTGATGGCCTCTTCGGGGGTGCCGCCGAAACCCATGATGTGGCGCACCACGTCCGGGGCGTTGTAGGTACGGATGTCGGAGAACTCCTCAGCGCGCACGTGCGTGACGGCCGAGGACAGCGACGAGATCATCAACGGGAATCGCTCGGTGATGCCGCCGGGATGGATACCCGACCCGTGCAGGGTCACCCCGCCGGCGGCGGCGGCGGCGGCGATCGCCGCGACAGCGGGGTTGTCCTTGTCCGGATACACCCAGCCCACCGGGGTCACCACATTCTTGCCCGACCGCAGAATCGCCACAACCTCGTCGTCATTGGGAATCAACGGGCTGTACACCACGCAGTCAGCGTCGAGCGCCAGCACTTCGTCCTTGCTGGATGTCGCAGCGACACCGAGCGATTCGACGCCAAGGATCTCACCGACGTCGCGCCCGTTCTTGTCCGCGCTATGTACCCAGCAGCCGACCAGCTCGAGCTGCGGATGGTTGAGCACGCATTCGATGGCGGCCTTGCCGACGCCTCCGGTTGCCCACTGGACGACACGCAACTTGGCGGAGTTAGTCATGCGTGGCACAGTATGACTGACTGGCAGTCACTGTCAACGACGACGAAGGGTCGGCGAATGGGCGTCCTCGACGGCAAGATCGCGATCGTCACCGGAACCAGCAGGGGTGTGGGAGTCGGCATCGCCCACGAGCTACTACGGGCCGGCGCCACGGTCATCGGCTGCTCACGTTCACCGCTGGACGCCATCCCCGGCATCGACCCCGACTGGGCACCGCGCGCGTCTCAGGAGGTCTGCGACCAGGGTGACTACCGCTCGATCGACTCCTTCGTCGAGGACGTGGTGGCCACCCACGGCCGCGTCGACATCCTGGTGAACAACGCCGGCGGGACGGTTCCGGCGCCGCACGCAGAGTGCATTCCCGAACTGGTGCAACGTATTCAGGGTGCGCCGCGCAGCGACGACGACTTTGAGCGCACCGCGCTGTTCCACGCTTTTGCCGTGCAGATGAACCTGATCAGCCCGCTGTGGTTCGCCATCCGGGCATACCGGCAGATGGCCACCCAGGACGGCGTCGGCTGCATCGTCAACATCTCCAGCGGCGCCGGGCATCCGGCGGGCTCACCGACCCTGGTGTCCTACGGTGCGGCCAAGAGCGGGCTCAACCAGCTGACCCGGTCGCTCGCTCAGGAGTGGGGACCCAAGGTCCGGGTCAACTGCGTCGCGCTGGGCCCGACGATGACCGAGAATTTCCGGTCGTTCGTCCTGCCGAAGGACGACCCAACCGGTGAAAAGTACTTCGCTGCTGTCCCGTTGCAGCGCGCGGGCGAGCCCGAAGAAGTTGGCCGGGTGTGCGTCTTTCTGGCCGGCGGCGCCGCGGACTTCGTCAACGGCACGACGATCGAGTGCGACGGCGGCATGCTGCCCGGCGTGCTCTACGACGCCGGCCTGAAGACCATTACCGACCTGCTGTAGCCGCGGTAAAGCTGCGCTGCGGCAGTCCCGAGTACTCCGACAGCGGACGGATCAATGCGTTGGAGCCCGCCTGCTCGATGATGTGGGTCGTCCAGCCGGTGATCCGGCTCATCACGAAAAGCGGTGTAAAGCTGGGGATGTCGAATCCCATCAGGTAGTAGCACGGCCCGGTCGGGAAGTCCAGGTTGGGCTTGATCTTGGTGGCGTCGAACATCTCGGATTCCAGGATGTTGTAGATCTCCAGCCAGCGCTGGCCGTTGCGGGCCTCCGCGACGCGGATCAGCGCCTCCTTCATCGTCGGCACCCTGGAGTCGCCGTTCTTGTAGACGCGGTGCCCGAAGCCCATTACCTTGTCTTTGCGAGAGACCTTGCCGCGCAACCACTCTGCTGCTCTCAACGGCTCGCCGATTTCGATCATGTCGTGCATCACCGCCTCGTTGGCCCCGCCGTGCAGCGGGCCCTTAAGCGCACCGATTGCCGCCGTCACCGCGCTGTAGATGTCAGACTGCGTCGAAGTCACCACCCGGGCAGCGAAGGTGGAAGCGTTGAAGCTGTGCTCGGCGTACAGGATCATCGACTGCTCGAATGCCGACACGATGACTGGCTCGGGGACCTCGCCGAAACACATGTTCAGGAAGTTCTCCGCGTAGCCGAGATGGCTGTGCGGCGCGATCGGGTCCAGACCCCGCCGGCGCCGCATGTCGGCGGCGACGATGGTGGGCAGTACCGCGAACATCCGCAGCGACTTGGCGAAGTTGGCCGATTCGGCGCTGTCGTCCTCTTCGGGATCCTCGGCGCCCAGGTAGCTGATCGCGGTGCGCACCACATCCATTGGATGGCAGGTGTCGGGCAGCTTGGCGAGCAGCGACAGCATCGAACGGTCCACCCGACGATTGGCCCGCTCGCGCTGGTTGAACAACGCGAGTTGTCCGTCGGTCGGCAGTTCGCCGTGCCAGAGCAGATAGGCGACCTGCTCGAAGCTGCAGTGCGCCGCGAGATCCTGCACGGGATAGCCGCGATAGGTCAGCGAGTTCGTCTCGGGCACAACTTTGGAGATCGAGGTGGTGTCGACGATGACGCCGGCGAGACCCTTGTAGATCTTTGCCTCTGAAGGGGGGGATGCGGTGGTCATTGGTTCGGGCCTTTCACATCAAAGTTGAAGATCTCGTCGTCGAATTGGTTGTAGTCGGCGTAGCGCAGCAGTTCGTAGAGCCGCTTGCGGTGCTGCATCTGCCCCAGCAGGCCGGATTGTGTTCCCTTGGAGTCGATTTCACGCAAGCCGTCTTCTACGGCGAACATCGCCAGCCGCAGCGTGGTCACCGGGTAGATCACCACGTTGTAGCCGATGTCGGTGAGCTGCGCGGTGGTCAGCAGCTCAGACTTGCCGAACTCGGTCATGTTGGCCAGCAGCGGAACATCCACTGCGGCGCGGAATTTCTCGAAGTCGGCCGGACCGGTCAGTGCTTCGGTGAAGATCAGATCGGCGCCAGCGTCGGTGTACACGCGCGCCCGTTCGATGGCGGCGTCGACGCCCTCGATCCCCGCCGCGTCGGTGCGGGCGCAGATCACGAAGTTCGGGTCCCGGCGGGCCGCCACCGCGGCCCGCAGTCGCTTGACCATGTCGTTAGCGGGCACAACGGCTTTGCCGTCGAGATGGCCGCACCGCTTCGGGTTGACTTGGTCCTCGAGGTGGCAGCCGGCCAGCCCGGCGTCCTCCAGCAGCGTGATGGTGCGCGCGGCGCTGATCGGCTCACCGAATCCGGTATCGGCGTCGATCAGCGTGGGCAGGTCGGTGACCGAAGCGATTTGTGCGCCCCGCCCGGTGACCTCGGTCAGCGTGGTCAGCGCGATGTCGGGCAGCCCCAGATCGGCAGACAGTACCGCGCCGGAGACGTAGACGCCCTCAAACCCGATCTCGGCGACGAGCTTGGCCACCAGCGGCGAGAATGCGCCCGGGAAGCGTTGCAGGCGACCGGAATTCAGCCCGGATCGAAACGCTGCCCGCTTGTCGGCGGCACTGGATGCGGCCCCCAGCAGACCGGTCATCGGAAGATCCCGGACGGAATCGTCGGCGCCTTGTCCAGCACCTCGGGCAGCACGCGCACGTTCAGCGCGCCCAGCTGATCGCCCTTCAGCTCGCCGACACGCTGCACGATCTCCAAGAAGCGTTGCTGCTCAGCGGGATCCACGACTCCATCGGCGAGATGAGTGAACTTGCCGATGTACTGCTCGCGTTCGAATGGCCGCGCGCCCAGCGGATGTGCGTCGGCGACGGCCAGCTCATCGGTGATCACCTCGCCGCTCTTGAGCGTCACCTCCGCGCGCGCCCCGAACGCCTTCTCGGCCGGGTCGTTCGAGTGGTATCGGCGGGTCCAGTCCGGATCCTCGACCGTGGAGATCTTGTGCCACAGCTCGACCGTGTCGGGCCGGTGCGCCCGCTCGGGGGCATAGGAGAGCTCGTGGTCCCAGCTGCCGTCCTGCAGTGCGACGGCGAAGATGTAGGGCAGCGAGTGATCCAGCGTCTCGCGTGATGCGTCGGGGTCGAACTTCTGCGGATCCCCGGACCCGGTGCCGATCACGTAGTGGGTGTGGTGACTGGTGTGCAGCACGATCGTGGCGATCTGGTCGAGATCGCCGATGCTCATCCGCAGCCGGCGGGCCAAGTCGATCGGCGCCTGGCTCTGGTATTCGGCGGAGTGCTCCTTGGTGTAGCTGTCCAGGATCGCCTGCTTGGGCTCGCCGGGCGCAGGCAGCGGCACCCGGTAGGTGTGATCGGGACCCGACAGCAGCCAGGCGATCACGCCGTCCTCGCCCTCCCAGATGGGAGCGGGTGATCCCTCGCCGCGCATAGCCCGGTCGACGGCCTCGACGGCGACCTTTCCGGCCAGGGCGGGCGCGTACGCCTTCCAGCTGGAGATGGCCCCCTTGCGGGATTGGCGGGTCGCGGTGGTCAGGTGTAGCGCCTGTCCGATCGCCTGGTAGATGGTGTCGGCGTCGAGCCGGAGCATGGTGCCCAGCCCGGCGGCCGCCGACGGGCCGAGGTGAGCGACGTGGTCGATCTTGTGCTCGTGCAGGCAGATCCCCTTGGCCAGGTCGATCTGGATCTCGTAGGCCGTGGCCAGACCGCGGATCAGGTCGTTGCCGCGCACGCCGACTTGCTGGGCAACCGCGACCAGCGGCGGGATGTTGTCGCCGGGGTGGGAGTATTCGGCGGCCAGGAAGGTGTCGTGGTAGTCGAGTTCACGGACCGCGACGCCATTGGCCCAGGCCGCCCACTCGGCCGAGTAGCTGCCGTCGACACCGAAGACCGTCGCGCCCGGTTTACCCGGCAACGCCGGATGAGACACAGCCTGGTGGCGGGCGGTGGTGACCGGCCGGCGCAGCACCGAGGCGGCGCTGACCGCCGCGTTGTCGATAACCCGGTTGATCACCATGGCCTCGGTCTCCGGGGCCACCGGCACGGGGTCGGCGGCCACCTGCGCGATCTTGTAGGCCAGGTGTTCGGTGATCGGGAAGTCGTCGGCGCTGCGGTGGGTCCGCACCTCATGGTTCAACATAATTCGCACACTATGCAAAGACCGCGGCCAGGGAAAGTACCTGTACATGCGTAATTTTGCGTCCTGATTCAGCGCAAATTGCGAACGTTGTGTAAGCCAACGCAGAGTAAAGTCTCAACGCGTGGCGAAGATGTTTTCGGGTGCCCGGCTGCGGCGGTTGCGAAACGAGCGTGGCCTCAGCCAGGCGGCGCTGGCCCGAACGCTGAATCTGTCCACCAGCTACGTGAACCAGCTGGAAAACGACCAGCGGCCCATCACGGTCGCGGTGCTGGTCGCTCTCGCGGAGCGGTTCGACCTGCCGTCGAACTACTTCTCCACCGATTCCGATGCCCGCCTGGTGGCCGATCTGTCCGACGTGTTCACCGCCGCCGCGCCCGATGACTCGGTCAGCTCTGGGCACATCGAGGAGTTGGTGGCCAGGATGCCTGAGGTGGGCCGCAACCTGGTGGCCGTCTACCGCCGGCTGCGGGATGCCACCGAGGAGTTGGAGGCCTACCGCTCGCACGCCACGACCGAGACGCCGATACCGGCGGAGCTTCCGATGCCGTTCGAGGAAGTGCGGGACTTCTTCTACGACCGCAACAACTACGTCGGCGAACTCGACGTCGCCGCCGAGCAGATGTTCATCCAGAGCGGGATGACGGTGGGCGGACTGGACGTCCAGTTGTCGGCGCTGATGCACGACCGGTTCGGCGTACGGGTGGTGGTCGACGCCGACCTTGCCGCGCACGCCAAGCGCTCCTACGACCCGGAGACCAGGGTGCTGCGGATTGCGCAGTGGCTGTTGCCCGGTCAGCGCGCATTTCAGATCGCCACCCAACTCGCACTGGTGAGCCAGCCTGAGCTGCTCTCGGCGATACTGGCCACCGACGACCGGCTGACCCCGGAATCCCGTGGTGTCGCCCGGATCGGCCTGGCCAACTACTTCGCCGGCGCGTTTCTGTTGCCTTACCGTGAATTCCACAGTGCCGCAGCCGAATTACGCTACGACATCGACCTGCTGGCCCGCCGCTTCGAGGTCGGCTTCGAGACCGTGTGCCACCGGCTCTCGACGTTACAGCGACCCCAGCTGCGCGGCGTGCCCTTTATTTTCGTCAGGACCGACAAGGCTGGCAACATCTCGAAACGCCAGTCCGCCACGGCATTTCACTTCAGCCGGGTCGGTGGCAGCTGCCCACTGTGGGTCGTGCATGATGCCTTCGCCCAACCGGGACGGGTCGTCACGCAGGTGGCCCAGATGCCGGACGGCCGTTCGTATTTCTGGCTCGCCAAGACCACCGCGCCCGAGGGCCAGGGCTATCTGGGTCAGCACAAGAGCTTCGCCATCGGGCTGGGCTGCGACCTTGTCCACGCCGACAAACTGGTCTACTCGACCGGGATCGCGCTCGACGACCCGAACACCGCCGTCCCGATCGGCGCCGGCTGCAAGATCTGCAACCGGTTGGCCTGCGCGCAGCGCGCGTTTCCTTACCTCGGCGGACGCGTCGCAGTCGACGAGAACACCGGTAGCGGCCTGCCGTACTCACCGGCTACTTAGCCTGCGTGACCGGCGACACCCCGGCGCGAATCCACCTAAGAATTGCCGGATTTCGGATTTCCGCATCACGATCGGCGTAGCTTGCTGCTGAGATCAGCCATGACAGATGTCGACTATTGCGTTGTCGGTGCGGGATTCGCCGGTTTGACGGCCGCCCTGCGGCTAAAGCAGGCCGGTCGCTCAGTGGCGCTGCTGGAGGCCCGCGATCGGGTCGGCGGGCGCACCTACACCGAGGTTCTCGGCGACGGGTCGTGGATCGATCGCGGCGGTGCATGGATCGGACCGGGCCAGGATCGGGTCTACGCGTTGATGAGTGAGTTCGGGGTGCCGGCCTACAAGCAGTACATCGGCGGCAAGTCGATGATGATCGTCGGCGGCAAGCAGCACCGCTATGCCGGCACCATCCCGTGGACGGTGAGCCCGTGGGCGACGATGAACCTCGGCGTCGGGTTGATCAAAGTACGGCAGATGTGCCGATCGATTCCGCTGCAAGCCCCGTGGCAGGCTCGCCGGGCCGCCGAGTGGGACCAGATCAGTTTGGCGGCATGGCTCGACAAAAACATCATGTCTCAGCAGGCCCGCGACATGCTGGACATGGCGCTGGCCGGCCCCTACACCTCGGCTGCCGCAGAGGTGTCGTTGCTGTGGGTGCTTTACCAGATGGCCTCCGGCGGCGGGCCGGACTTCGTCGTGTCGAGCGAGGACGGCTCCCAGGATTCCCGCCCGGTCGGCGGGATGGGAGCCATTTACCGACCGGTTGCCGCCGAGCTCGGCGATGCACTGCAGCTGTCGCAGGCTGTGCGGCATATCGCCCAGGACGCCGACGGCGTCACGGTTCATTCCGACGACCTGTCCGTGCGGGCACAACGGGTGATCGTGGCCGTTCCGCTGGCCATCGCCGGCCAGATCGACTATCAGCCGACGCTGCCGCTCGATCGGTTGTTCCTGCACCAGCGAATGCCCAGCGGCGCGATCTTCAAGATCTCGGTCGTGTACGACGAGCCGTTCTGGCGCGCCGCCGGCCTGTCCGGCCAGACGGCCGCGCCGGGATCGTTGGCCACCCTGACCATCGACGCCTGCACCGACACCGGCACGCCCGGCGTCATGTGTGTGATCACCGAAGGCCCGGCCGCACGACGGCTGGGGCGACTGGCGCGGGCCGAGCGCCAAGCGGCGGTCGTGGCTGAGCTGGTCCACCGGTTCGGCGACAAGGCCGGATCGCCGATCGGTTTCCACGAGCAGGACTGGAGTCTCGAGCGTTATTCCGGTGGCGGGATGATCAGCCACGCACCCACCGGTGTACTGACCGAGTTCGGCTACACCCTGCGCGAGCCGTGCGGCCGCATCCATTGGGCCGGGACGGAGAGCTCGGCCGTGATGTGCGGATGGGTCGACGGCGCCATCCGCTCTGGAGAGCGTGCCGCCGAAGAGGTGCTCGCGCGCGAATCGGTCGCGGCTACTGAGCTTGCTTGACCGGCGGCCGGTAGAAGAGCGCCAACTGGCCGAGCGCCCCACCAATGCCCAGCAGCAGCGAGCCGAACAGTCCGTGCCAGCCGGGGTGGAAGAGTCCAGGACCGAAGATCTGGTAATCCAGGCTGTACTTACCGGGGCCCAGCGTCGCGACGGCCACCGCCGCGGCTGCCAGGATCAAGTTGTACTCCCAGCCTTCCTTGACGATGAAGAAGCCGTTGTGGCGGTGCACGGTCCACGCGGCCACCAGCATCAGCGCGACGAAACCGGCAGCGGGGATGGGCGTCAGCAAGCCTGCGGCCAGACCCAGTCCGGCGCTCATCTCGGTGGTCGCGGCGACAACGGCCTGGAATTTGCCGTACTTCATCCCGATGCTCTCGAACCAGCCCGCGGTTCCGGGGATCCGTCCCCCGCCGAAGAATTTGTTGTAGCCATGAGCGGCCAGCGTCAAGCCCAGCACTAGCCGCAGGATCAGCAACCCGACGTCATAGGCATCATTCATAGACGTCAACCTAGATCATCGGGTAGGCACAGGACAGGCAGAGGTATCCTGCCAGCCGCACACCACCACAAAGGAGCGACTATCAAGATCGCGATCATTGGCGCGGGCAACGTCGGGCGTTCGCTGGGCACCGCATGGCACAACCGCGGCCACGATGTCACGTTCGGCGTCCGCAATCCCGACGACCCGAAGTCAGGTGCCGAGCAGGTCGCGGGTTGGGCGCCGCCGGGCGCGCGGGTCTGTAGAGCGATGAACCAGATCGGCGCCCCGATGATGGACGGGCCCGAGTTGGCCAACACCCCGGTGATGTTCGCCTGCGGCGACGACGACGCGGCCAAAACGGTCACCGCCGGGCTGGTGAGCGAGCTGGGCTTCGAAACCACCGACGCCGGCGATCTGACACTTGCCCGGCTCCTGGAGCCTTTTGCGCTGTTGTGGATCCATCTCGCACTGCGCCGCGGCTTGGGCACCGACTTCGGCTTCGGTCTGCTGCGCGGTCGAGCCTGAACATCCGCATGTCGACCCGTCCCGTGATACTCCTGGATGGCGGCGCGTCGTCGCGGCCGGAGATTTTGGGCCACAAGGGGTTCGGCATTGACTTGATGCGCGCCAACCGTCTGCCGGTGCCGCCCGCGTTCTGCATCACCGCCGAGGTCGGGGTGCGCTACCGCGCCGAACCCGAGTCGACGATCGATGCGATCTGGGACGACGTGCTGGCCGGAATGCGCACATTGGAAGCCGAGACCTCGCGGACGTTCGGGCGAGGGCCGCATCCGCTACTGGTCAGCGTGCGTTCGGGTGCGGCCGTGTCGATGCCCGGCATGATGGACACCCTGCTGGACCTCGGTTTCAGTGACGACGTCGAAAAGGATTTGGCCGCTGAGGGTTCGGCAGGATTCGCGCGCGACTCCAGGCGGCGATTCACCGAGTCGTACCAGCGCATCGTGACCGGCCCGGCGTCGGACGACCCCTACCGGCAGTTGCGCGCCGCGATCGAGGCGGTGTTCGCCTCGTGGGACTCGCCGCGTGCCGTCGCCTACCGTTCGCACCACGGTCTCAACGACCACGCCGGCACCGCAGTGGTAGTGCAGGCCATGGTCTTCGGCAACCTCGACGCTAATTCCGGTGCGGGCGTGGTGTTTTCCCGTAACCCGATAACCGGCGCCAACGAGGAGTTCGGCGAGTGGCTGCGGGGCGGCCAGGGCGACGACGTGGTATCGGGCACCGTCGACGTCGAACCCATCGCCGCACTGC
Source organism: Mycobacterium sp. (assembly GCF_049278535.1). Lineage (GTDB taxonomy): Bacteria > Actinomycetota > Actinomycetes > Mycobacteriales > Mycobacteriaceae > Mycobacterium. Next base: position 39,963 of record NZ_JBAPMI010000130.1, read on the forward strand.
GCGCGCAACTGCCGACCGTCTACGGCGAATTGATTGCCGCTGCAAGCTCGTTGGAGCGTCTGGCGGCGGACGTGCAAGAGATCGAGTTCACCATTCAGGACGGCACACTGTGGCTGCTGCAGACGCGAGCGGCCAAGCGGTCGGCGCAGGCTGCGGTGCGCCTGGCATTGCATTTGCTGGACGACGGCCTGATCGACGAGGCCGAGACGCTGCGACGGGTGGCGCCCGCGCATGTCGAAGCGTTGCTGAGGCCTGCACTACAACCCGAGACCCGGATGGCTGCAACGCTTTTGGCTACCGGCCTGCCTGCCGGGCCCGGCATTGCGTCGGGGCGGGCCTACACCGAGGTGGATGCGGCCATTGACGCCGCCGATCGCGGCGAGGACGTCATCCTGGTTCGCAACCACACCAGTCCCAACGATATCCACGGCATGCTGGTCGCCCGCGGCGTCGTCACCGAAACCGGTGGCGCCACCAGCCACGCCGCCGTGGTCAGCCGCGAGCTGGGCCGGGTGGCCGTGGTCGGCTGCGGCAGCGGGGTCGCCGATTCGCTGGCCGGCAAGCTGGTCACCGTCGACGGCAACGAGGGCGAAGTGCGCGAAGGGAGCCTGCCGCCGTCCGCCTGGTCCGAGGACGACACTCCCGAGCTACGCGAATTGGCCGACATCGCAAGGCGGGTCAGCCCGCTACGGGCCCACGCCCGCGGCGACTATCCACGATTGGACCGCCATTCCGAAGCCGCGGTGCGCAGCGCCATGGCCAATGGGCATAGCGACGTGGTCTCCGCCAGCCCTCTGCTGGCGATGCTGGCCGCGATCCGGCTCAGCGGAGTGTCGTGAGCGAACTGGTTGTGTTACAGGCGGTTCGGCTGAAAGGCCGGGTCAGCCGCGACGATCTGGCCGCAACGTTGGGTGCAGATCTTGGTGACGTCGTCGACCGGCTCGTTGGAGCGGGTCTGCTGGTCGATGGTCCGACATTGCGGCTCAGCCCCGAAGGCCGGGAGCGCCTCGAGGAACTGCTTAGCGACGAACGGTCGAATGTCGACATGACGGCAGTCCTGGCGGCCTACGACGAATTTTGTTCCGTCAACGGCGAATTCAAAGGCCTGGTAACCGATTGGCAGCTCAAGGAAGGCCGGCCAAACACACACCAGGACGCCGACTACGACGCGGCGGTGCTGGCCCGCCTCGACGACGTCCACCAGCGAGTCACAGCGATCGTGGCCGCGGCGGCCGCCGAGCTACCGCGACTGAGCCGCTACACGGCGAAACTGCAGACAGCCCTGGACAACATTCATGCCGGCGAGACCATCTGGCTGGCCCGCCCGCTCATCGACTCGTATCACACCGTGTGGTTCGAGCTACACGAAGAACTGCTCCTGGCCGCGGGTCTGACTCGCGGAACCGATGACGCTTAAGCGATTTCGTTACAGCTCGGCGTCCAATCGGGCGACATAGTCGTCGATGTCGGGTATAGCGGATTCTGCCGCGTGCACGCTGACCGTCACCATGTCGCCGACGCCCCACACGCCGTGGGTGAGACCCATCGCCGGTGACAGCCCTGGATAGACGGCAGTCAGCACCACGGGTGCATCGCCGAGGCGCAGATCGGTGGGTACCCGGTAAATGCTTGACACCACGGTATTTCCGGACACCTGCGATGGGCGCACCTCGGGATCAAAGAGGCTGACACCCCAGCGCAGCAACGGAGCCGGCACCGCCGCAAACGCCCGGTCCGCTGCCAGCACCGCCGGGTGCTCCGAGCGGCGGCGGGCATTGGCCAGGTCCGCGGCGATCCTTTGCAGCCGATCCTGCCGACTCAGGCCCGGATACAATCCGACCGTGGCGTTGGCGAAATGATTATGGGCATGGGGCACACCAGGTTTCGCCATGGTGACCTCGGCCACCAGCGACGCGGCTGCGTCGCCCAGGTGGCCGGAGAGCGCACCGGACACCGCGGCCAATGCCGCGACGGTGGCGGTTGGGCCATTCAGCTGCGAGCGGGGCCGCAGCAGCGTGCGCACAGAACGTGCGCCCGTCGGGCGGTCGTTGGTGGACAGCGCCGGCTGCGCTCCGATCGGAGGCGGCAACAGGCCGGCGCGGGTATCGCGCACCTGCTGGCGATGAGTGCGCGCCGCAACGACGCCGCGCCAGGGCAGGAAACCCGGCGAAGCCGCCACCACGTCAGGCACCGGAGTCGCGCGACCGAACAGCCATGCGGCCAGCGCCAGGGCGCGCGGACCGTCGGACAGCGCGTGCGCGAACTGCATGACCGCAACCGTGGCCGGGCCGGCGCTGCCTGGCATGCCGTGCACCGGCGCGAAGAGGTGCATGCGCCACGACGCCCGGCGGATGTCCAACGGGTCGTCGGCGAGCCTGGCCACGGCGTCCATGCAGCCGCCCCAGCTGCCGTCGTCGAGGTGGTGTCGCAGCACCTGCTCCGGCTCGATGGCCGTCGACGCCCAGCGCGGGTAGGTCCACGGTGATCCGTCCTCGACGCGGAGCGTCAGGGCGGGACACGCTTGCGCCCTGCTGCACACCTCGTCGACTGCGCGCTCGAAATCCGTTGGCTCACCGTTGAATGCGTAGAGCATCAACTCGTCGCTGGGGACCTTGGCCGACATCCAGTAGAACTGCGCGTCTACTGCTGTCATACGGGTCGGCATGTCAGCATCCTATGGATCCACAGTCGGCAGGTTGGACCTGCGGTGCGACGCGGGCGGATGCGCCGCTGGGACAAGGCGTGCTTTGCCTGGCACCGCGTCCCTAGAATTCGGGGATAAGGACGTATCCCTGTTGCGTCAATTGCGTTAGGCGCGCCATCGCGTCAGTATTGATCTTGATACCGGCGATTGTGTCGGAGTTTCGCCATCCGTGGGCTTTAGCGGTCGCACCACACAGTTCGACGCGGACGCCCCTTTCCATCATGTCGGCGACGAGGGCTTTATACGGATTCCCGCTGACGATGTGCCGATCGCGGTTGTACACGTCGTCGCCTAACGTCACGTGACCCGCGTTGGTATGGAACACCACGACCAGTTGTGGCTTCACCTTCCACGCTGCCGCGTCATCGAGGAGGAGCCCGACGTGGAAGAGGGCGGCGGGCAGATCGCCTTCGAAAGTCAGCGACGCAACCCCGAAGGCGACCTTCACCTCGTCGAGTTCCACAGCGATGTCGATCTCTAGTTCTTCGTGGCCGGTAACCATCGGGTTCCTTTCAATTGCATGTGGTCCGAGTCGGTGTCAGCGGGGTGGTCAGACGATGTCGCCGGTGCGTTGCTAAAGGCTACTTAGGTGGTGGGCGTGAACGTGTAGGTCTCGCCATGAGCGAGGTAAACGAATTGTGTAGTTGCAGCCGAGGTTTCGGCTGCCTGCTTGAAGTCGTCGAGTCCCGACATGAATACCGAGAAGTCGTTGTAGTGGATCGGGATAGCGGTGCGGGGTCGAGTGATCTCTACCGCTCTCACCGCCTGCTCGCCGGTCATCGTGACGACCGTGACAAGGAAGGTCGTGCCCCCGGTATGAATCAGGCCGAGGTCGATGTCAGGGTAGCGACGGGGAATATCCTCGAGGTCGTCAACGAGCATCGTGTCGCCGGTGATATAGAGACGGTAGAGGTGATCGCCGCCGCGATTGAAGTCGAGCAGATGCCCGTTAACCGGCATCAGTAATTGATCAACCGCGTCGTTCGTTGCGTGTTTGCCCGGCATCGCGGTTATCGTCAGCTCCGCGTCGCCTTTGCGGACCACCAGCGATTCCCAGGTCCCCAGGGGGTACCCACGCCTGAAGCCCAACGCAGTCAACTTGTCGACTGCGTCAGCCGTCGACACAATGGGCAGAGTTTTGTCCAGCTCACGAGCGGCAACGTCATCGAAGTGGTCGCCATGGTAATGGGATAAGACGACCAGATCTATCGGGGGCAGGTCGGAGATCTGACACGCCGGCTCAACCTCGCGCCGTGCCCAAATCCCATGGCCCAAAAAGACGTGTTCACCCTTGTGAAGAAAAGCGGGATCTGTCAATACAACCAGTCCGCCGAATCGGATCAACGTGGTGGCGTTACCAATGAAATAGACCTCGCCCTGGCTGAAATCCGCGACCTCACCGCTCGTTAAATCCAACGACCTCATCGCCGGTCCTCTCTTGAGTACAGTCCGGTCACTCGTCTTGCGGTGCTGACGGCGCAGCGCCGTGCGGCACGCGCCCGCTCTCGGTTGCCATGGCCGCGACTGCCTCGGCCGTAGATGGAACGGCATGTGCGAGAAATGCGTAGTTGACCAAGGCCGCCCGGTAGCCGTCTCCGCGAGTCGGGTGCCGGGGGCCGGCTGTGGCATCGCGGACCACGGCTACTTCAAATCCCTGCTCGAGCAGATCCCGCAGGTGCGATTCGACACAGATGTTGGCGAGCATGCCGCACAGGACCACCTTGGTGATCCGCCGCTTGCGCAGTTGCAGCACCAAGTCGTTGGTTTGGGGTCCCCACACTTTGTGAGGGCTGGCGACGACGGTCGCTGAGTCCTCGATGAACGGCTTCAACTGGTCGAGCCAATCAGCACCCGAACCAGCGAAGCCGTCAAGGCTGAGGGGGCCGACGCGTGCAAATGTGTTGGTGCGAAGTTCGTCTTCCTCCAGTGGCCCATTGAACAACCAGCGGTGGTCGGTCGGGTAAAAGTAGTGCGGAGAAATAAACACGCCGTAGCCGCCCGCTGCCGCCGCCGTGAATATTTGGACGAGGTTCTCGACTGTCCTGTTCTCAGTCACACTTGCGGCCAAAACATCCCAGTTCCTGCCCGAAGGGGACAGGACATCGTTCTGCGGGTCGATGACGACGATTGCGGTGTCGGCGGGGTCGAATTTCACGGCATGGCTCCCGGGGTCGATGGGCTTCGGTTAGGAACGAACCATGCGGGCCGTCATGCAGCATCCTTCGTAGTGCGTATCAATGGTTGCGTACAGACTGCGATGCTGCGCCGGTCGGATCAAGGGCCAATGTCGGATCGCTGTTTTCGTCGGCGCCGAATAATCCAGGCCGGTCACTTTCTGGCGTGGTTAGTATTTGCGGGTGGAGCTGCGACAGCTTGAGGCCTTCGTTGCTGTAGGTACTCAGCTGCACTTCGGTCGGGCTGCGCAGAACCTGCACATGGGGCAGTCAACGCTGAGCGATCTGATCCGGCGTTTAGAGCGGGAGATGGGTACGC
>NZ_JBAPMI010000131.1:0-1953 GCF_049278535.1 Mycobacterium sp.
TACCCGACAGTGTGCCGCCATAGCGAGTGAACGGGGTTCGTACACCCCCCAAAACATAAGCCTCAGTCATCGCCACCCTTTCGCGTGCATCGGATCGGAAGGTCTCATGCAGCCGTTGGCAGGAGGCCCGAGGATTTCCATCAGCCGGCCGCGCTGTCCGGAGTGGGCGGCGCAGCGGGCCGCGACACGGGGGGGAGCAATTCCTGATATTGGTCGGTTACCAGGTCCCGGTATTCGGGATGGCGCAGAATGTAGTCAGCCGTGATCTTGCACCGCGGAATGACCGTGTGTCCGGCCCGCCGGATAAGTGCGAGCACACCACTGATCATCGCCGACGAGACGCCCCGATCGCGCCATTGCGTATCGACTTCGGTGGCCATCAACACGATGTGGCCGCGGTAGCGGCGGTAGGGCTGCCGACCGATCACCTGGTCGCCTACCGTGGCCTCGAAGCGACCGTCCTGGGTGTCGTCGGTGATGATCGTCTGTAGTCCATCGTGGGCACTGCGTTCGATACTGCCCATCGGCCTTGGTGATTCACTCACAATCAGGTATCCCTTCCATGTCATCACAGCCGCTAGTACGGCGGCCATCAAGTGCCGGCAAGGCCGGCCACGTGACCGCGCGGCCTTGCTGGTCATCGCCTGACCAGTTAGTTGCGGCCGGCCATGATGCCGCCATCGACGTTGAGAATCGCGCCGGTGACCCAACTGGCTCGTTCGGAGAGCAGATAGGTGACGGCGCTGGCGACGTCGGCGGGTGTGCCCACTCGTCCCAGCGGATGAAGCGGCGCGAATGTCTCTAGGGTGGCGTCGATCTCGTCCTTCGGGATGAACGCTTCATACAGCGGGGTCTTCACGACCGCGGGCGCCACCGCGTTGACGCGAATGTTGTGCTGGGCAAGCTCGATGGCGAGGTTGTGGGTCAGCGCATGCAGCCCGGCTTTTTGCATCGAATACGCAGATGATGGGGTCGCACCGATCGCCTGATGTGCCCACGTGGCGCCGATGTTGACGATGGAACCGCCCTTGCCGTTGGCGATCATGCCCGCAACGACGGTCTGGGTCAGGAAGAACAAGGCGTAGTTCAGCTCCAGATACGAGTCATAGGTTTCCGCGTCGAGCTCGAGAAACGGCTTCGGGATGAAGTATCCGGCGGCGTTGACCAGTAGTGTCGCGTCGTCGTGCTGCTCAGACAGTGCCCGCTGCACATCCGCGACGGCAGCGCGGTCCGTCAGCTCGGCGGCGATGCCCCAGGCTTGGCCGCGCCGGTTCATCAGCTCGGCGACGGTGTCATCGACACGGTCCTTCGAGCGTCCGACGATCACCGCGCTGCCGCCGTGATCGACGACGTCGAGCGCGACCTGCCGCCCCATGCCGGCACTTCCACCGACCACAACGATCTTCTTGGCCTCGAAATGCATTTCAGGTTCCCTTCTAGTTCTCCTCGACGGCTCCGGCTGGGCCGCTGACCTTTTGGATCCAGTCGACAAGACATACGACGCCCGTGCTGCGAACTCCCGCAAGCGGGGCGATAATTTCGCCCGGATCCGCTCGTACTGAGGCTGCGGCCAGGCGAGGTGAGCTGTCATCACCCCAACCACCTATTCACCCGGGTGATCGAGGCGGTGTGGTGAGTGGCCTTGGGAGTCAGCGTGATACGGATCGTTAGTCGTCAGGCGTAGGACGGGTAGGGCCGCTATGCCGCGGCGCAAACGACGTCGGTACCTACGCAACCTCATCAGCGGGAGTGTCAGTGTGTTTTGGCGAGCGTCGCCTGTTTGCGGGTTGCGTCAATCGCGTCCGCCAGCAACCACAGCGCCAAGCCTATGAGCGCAATATCCTTCATCAAGAACTCACCGTCTGCGGACAAAACGGGAAAGCCTCCAGCAGACGCCTCGCCGGTGCCGGGGGTGGTGATCATGAAACTCAGCGTGGTCAGGAAGAACAGCGA
>NZ_JBAPMI010000132.1:0-29893 GCF_049278535.1 Mycobacterium sp.
TGGGGGTCAAGTGGTCGCAGGTTCAAATCCTGTCAGCCCGACACAAGGGTGTCGATGTCACCCGGCCCCTGAAAGCCGAATCTGGCAAGGTTCGTTGAATCACTGGCCCACTGAGCCGGGTCAAGCCCAGACTCGTGGAAAGTTCTCTGCAGTCGTTCCGCGTTATCAGCGCAGAAGGCCGCCTACGGGGTCTCTGCCTGAGCCTCGATTGGGATTGCCGAGGCTGCACAGATCACTGCTCCCATTACCGCAAGGGTGGCCCGCTGAACTTGCTTGCGTACGGCCAGACAGTTAGCCATTAGATTCCTCACTCATCGTGCTGTGTATTCGTCGGTCACCAGACGACGACTTCGGCATTATCGCCGCCGTAGCAACGGGTCGAGTTTACGACCGCACCATTGGAGAAACGTGCCGAATACCCGCCTTCGCAGCTCATTTCGTAGCGTTCTCCAGTGACCGGCGAGTACGCGACGAAATCGTTTAACTTGCCCGAGGCGTAGTAAGCGCTGCGGACGTTGTCGGCGAAGTCGCAGGTGGTGTGACCACCGACGACGCCCTCGTGCCCGTCAGGACACATGTCGAAAACATCGGCGTGGGCGGGAGCTGTGCTGAGCCCGGCAGCGACTGCGACGACCGCGCTGATCTTGATTAGTTTGCTCATGGCTTACGGTATGGCAGCTCGGGCTACTAATAAGGCTTTTTGGCAAATCCCATCAACCCGCTTGCAGCTGCGAGAACTGGGACGATTAGGAAAGCTGGCAGGAGGTGCAAAGAATTAGCATCTGCTGTGCCGTGAAGGGGAACGCCGCTGTGTAGTGATCACATCGCTAGTAGCGACGGACCGCCTCTAAGGCACCGCACGTCGTCGGATGCGATATTCGCCACGCGACTCGACGCGTCGGCAGCCATAATGCTGCAGTGATCAAGTTGTGTGGCGCTGTCGCAGCCGCCGTGTCCGTCCCGATGATGGGGATGGTTCCTACTGCTCATGCTGACCCGTATTGCGAACTCGGCAACCTGCTCATTCCTCAGGAGCTGCACCATGTGGGCACGTACCGTGACGCCACCTGCGCGGCGGTCGCCGACATTGCGACGACCAATAGTGGTGGCGACTGCGTGCGCGCCGTCACGAACTACATCGTGAGTCGCGGTTATGACCCCTACGTGGGCAAGGACATCGCCGTTCACAACTGTTGAGCGCGTACCGGGCTCGGAATGGATCTGCCACGGCTGTCGATGTTCGCTCGTTATCGCCGTCGAGTGTCGGCAGTCTTGGCGGTGTGCTGCTTCAGTTTTGAACCCAGGTTGCCGACCCGTCATCACACAGAAGCTGACGACCGTCGGGCGACTGCGCTGCCACGTTGTGCAGAACAACTGGTTCTGCGCAAGTCGATCCAACCGCGCGAACTCCGACGAGCGGAACCGAATTGCCCCAAACTCCTCCGTGCATGGCCGGGGCACACGCCGGGCAAGCGGCCTACGCTCGCAAGATGGAGCCCTATCCTGAAGAAGTACCCGACTTCTCGCCGTTCATCAAGATGCGGCAAATACCGCTCGATCCCGAATCCGTTATCGGAAAGGAATTCATCGACCGGTTTGCCGAGTTCGACCAGTCCTTCTCCGGCCATAGCCGGATATGGGCTGTGGTAGTGAAACTCATTGGACTGACAGCCATGTGCGCCAAGGCTGTGATCGACCTTGAGAAAGAGGTGATCGATCTCAGGCGGGAGCTACGATCCCGCGATAAGGCGTAATCACCGGCGTCAGCACCGCCGGGTAGACCATTACCCGGCCCGAGCGGCAAATCGGCGCAGGCCAGAAACACCAGGCAGACCGCCATCGTCTCCGTAGCCGCGAGACTTCCGGGCACAATGTGACACTAGCTCCCGAGGAGCAACGACTCTGGATCAAGATCTGTTACGCGGAAAACTAAACGGAAGTTCCGGCCGGTGGGGCTCGTCTTCGCCGCTGGGTCGCTCGTCGGTCTCGAGCTGGATAGTGACCGGGTCTGGGTCGGTGACGGTCACCGCCGCGCGGTCGCGTGGACCCTTGCGATTACTCTCGCACCTGGCGAGTGACGAGGCCTTTTGTGGACCGGGAATCGATGACGCACCGGGAATCGACCTGCTCACCTTGTCGTTCGTCGCCGTAGTAGACGCGATACCCCTCGATGACCGTCGTGTCGCCATCAGAGTGCTTGTGCGTGACCCTCGTCGTGCCGTCCGCGGTTCGGGTGACGGTGAACCACTGGCCGGACTCGGGATCTTGGATCGTGTCACCCTCCTGGATCTCGGCCAGCGGCACCTGCTCCGTTGCATATTCCGAACTCATCACTCTCCCGGATCGTCGTTGCATGCTGCGTCCAGCGATCACCTTTAGGATTCTCCCGTCTACGCACCGGGTCAATGGCAGCACCGACAGCGGCCGATGTAGGAGTCGCACAAGGGGGTAGCACCTTCATGTTCATTGGGGTTGAAAACAAGCGCCGCCCGTTGACGACTCAGCCCGCTCCGAGGAGAGAACGGGGCGGACCGATAAATGTTCAGACGGCCTAGCCGCCACGGTTCCCGCACACGCGATCACGTTGGCAGCGCAACGGATCTCATTTCTCGCGTGCTCGTGACGGTTCGCCGATGTTCTCGAACGGCTTTGAACTGCAGGAACCGGAGCACCCGCGAACACGCGCGAACGTGTTGCGCAAGCCCTGGGGGTCAAGTGGTCGCAGGTTCAAATCCTGTCAGCCCGACTCATCCCAGCAATTACATCACGCTGCGATTTCGCGCTGCCCATCTCCTTGGCCGATCACCATCGGCTATTTTGGCGGGTCCAGTACGTGTAGGTCTCGCCGTCGCGGCCGGTGATCGTGGCGGTGTGGTCTTCGCCGACCCATCGTTGGTGTCGTCCTGGGCGATCACTCACGTCCGAGTGTTGGCGTGGGTCGTCCCTTGCGTTGTCCTCCGCAACCTGCGCCGCTAATAACGCGCTGGAGAGGTCGTTGAACAACCGGTCAGGGTTACGAGTCATGCTGCCCACCCGGGTCGTCAGAGACCAGCATGTCGACCGGTACCGATCGTCGTACATGGTCAGCGTGGGGTCGCCGTCGTATGCGCCCACATTGAAGAGGCGAACGATGTAGGTGCGATTGCCGGCGTCGGCGGAGTAATGGTCGTCGTGGTTCTTGACCCAGTGAAGCCTCATGAGGATCATCTTGCACTTGCCAGGTCGTAGGTAGTAGGCGAAGCGGTCTTAGAATTCGGTTGCCGCGCCAATATCGGTACCCGTGCGATGTGCGCGAATGGTGCGGCTAAACACTGAAAACCCAGGGCACAGAGACTGACTACCGCGGTCAGCGGCAGCTAGCCATGCGACGGAGATGGAGATGGCGGCACCACCAGATTGACCGGTGATCCGTGTGAGGATTCAGACTCGTGCAGCACGAGCTGGGTCTGGCGCAGCCCGGGCGGCACGTCGAATGCGAGCTTTACGCTCACCTGAAGACCTGGGTCAACGTTGCTGACTACCGGCTCCATGAAGCTTGCTGAATGCCCCCGCCCATCGTGTTCCTTCAGCTTCTGAGCGGCCAACTCGAAAAGCTGCGCCGCTGTGCCGACATTCCTGACTGCCATCGACACGACCACGTAGGTGCCTCCGGCACGAGTGTCGCCGAATGTGGGGGAGGTACCGACTTCATTGACGATGAACGCGAACTTTCCGTCGACGACTTCTTGCCCTATCACTGCCGGTGCGGAGGTGGTGTGGAAAAAGCCGCACGATGCTAAGAACACTGCGAGTGGCACCATCAGCAACGCGGCGAGCCTCCGCCTACAAACGAAGAACATGCGGCCAAGCCTATTTAGCATCGGCTCCTGCAGCGTCAGCTTCCGATTCCGTTCATTTGTCGTTCGCCTAGCAGTTCGTCCAGTTGACGACTAGGCCCGCCCCGAGGAGAGGCCGTCGTGGGCCAATGACTGCTCGGACGTCTGCTTAGGCGAATCCAGCTCCCGCAGAGTCGAATTCGTTCGGAGCGCAACGGGTCTCAATCCACGCCTGCGGCACAGTCGCCGAGCTCGCCGCGGACGCTGATGTCGAAGACCTCCACCTCGTACCTATCTCGCAACTCCTGCCCGAACGCAACGGCCTCCGGGCCCCCGTCCGTGTCTAGCAAGCCCAGCTCGACGATGACGCCCACCCGCGCCCGGTACTCGGCACGTGGGCTGATCGTCATAAAAGGTGGTGGCCGGTATGCGAGCACATCGGTCAATAGAACCTTGCCGACAACCAGGTACGACCACGGCGGCTCCACAACCCCCATGCGCGACACCTCGTGCGACACGATCGGGAACCCACGTGCGCGTGCGACGAGATCCGCAACCTCGATGTCGGCGTACCAGCCGCAATCGCAATCCGGCTCCGGTGGCACATGCTCTGGGTTGGCGCATTCGGCCGAAGTCGATTTTGTCGGCCACGAGATTTGTGAGTGGTACGGCGACCGCAACGCGTCCCCGGGGACGCCAGTCCAGAAGCGATAGCCCACCGCGGTTTCCAAACGGCCGAAATCAGGCGCGATCAGGCGCTCGTCGAGCCACTCGTGCAGCCCGGCCATCGCGTCCTCAATAAGCATGTAGGCGTTCTCGAAATCAGCAGCAAAGAAAGGATTCCGGACGTCTATGCACCTCAGTCGGTCCTCATCAACGCCGCGCTCCCGCAGCAGCCCGACGTGTTCGCGGCCCAACGCAACAACCAAATCAGCCCCAAGGTGCTCAGGACCGACCAGCGCAGCCCGATGGCCCGCCGGCACCGGATAACCACGCCCACCCAGCACCGAGCACGCTTGCTCATCGGCGCTGTCACCCACCGAAGCGACAAGGCCCGCACTGGACACTTGCACCAGCTCAGCCAGGCCGCGTTCCCGAAGCTGCTCAGCAAACAACACCGCAGCCATCACGGATCGAGCGCGATTGAAACTGCATACAAACGCAACATGCAGCCGAGGGCTACTCACAGTTCGCACCGCTTTCCAAGCAGCAAGGGCGAGGTCGTAGGGACTGGGATGGCACGGATCGGATTTTTACCTTAGCTCGACAGGAGCTGAATCGCCGCGCCTGCGTCACGGCCAGAGTGCCCCGTTGCCGACCCGATTCCCTAATGGCTTATACCTCACGGTGCAGTGGAATAGCATTGCGGGGCAACATGTTCAGTGCGCCTGAGTCCGAATATCACATCGGCGCAAGGGAGACATCGCCGGATTCGGTAAGCGTTGGCGAGGCGTCCAGCCCCGCCTGGCCAGATAGCCTTACGCGATATGGCCTTCGCCGTCGTCAGCCAAGTAGGTGACGACGTACCACTGCCGATCGGGCTGGAGCTCGACGTCGTTGTCGGTAGCCGTTGCGTGTTCCAAACGAACATCGGTCAGATGCGGATTCTGCAGCCGGATAAAGTCTTCGAGCTCAGCATCTCGTGCGTCTCCGGTGAGAGTTATCTCCGCGGGGGCCTTTCCCGTATACCTCGACCAGCTCACGCCACACATCCTGCCTCGGCCGCACGTCGAAGCGGCTCGAATAGGCGAGTACCCGAAGTGAGGCGTTGTGCCGAATTCCGAGTCACGTCTACCGGCCTTTGAATCGCCGTAATTCGATCACCTGATTGGCGATCAGCGCCACGCCCGCAACGAACAGCGCCATCGAGATCACCGCTGTAATGGCGAGACCGAGCAGTCCACGCAATGGGACGCTCACGAACAATGACATCACGATCAGAGCAGCGCCGACAGCGATGAGAACGCGAGCACGGGCCATCGGTTAATCCTCCTGCCGGTCAATGGCAACCAGCGTAGGCCGGCATCAGCAAGCAGCGCCCGCCGCAGATAGGAAATGCAGCTCAGCGCCATGGGGTCGCCGCTCGTGTGGGGTCGACGGCCATAATCGACTCGTGACGACACCGTTCGCAGTGGCGGCCTGCCGATGAACGCGGCTCTACTGGCGAGCGGCATCGCAGTCGTCGAGCTCGGCGGGATCATTGCTCTCGGGGCGCTGCTCATTGTGTCGCGCCAGCAGCTGAAAGGAACCCGAGCCGAGCTGGAGCGCGCTCGTCGACCAAGGATTGCCCGCCGTCGACGGCGCCCTGGGCTAGCGCCATCCGCACTGAGGACGGCATGGCGGACAGCAGACTCATTGATCACCAAAGGGATTGGCGCCACGGTCCGTAACTCGATCGAAGATCTGGCCGGCTGGGCCCAGGTCGAACGTCCCGATCTAGCACGGCTGACCGCAGACGGCGATGTCGTGATCGCCTTTTCCGATATCGAGGACTCCACCGCGCACAACGAAGCTTTGGGGGACAAGGAATGGGTGAAGGTGCTGGAGCGACACAACCGGCTCATCGAGAAGCTTGTCGCCGATCACGGCGGGCACGTGGTCAAGACCCAGGGCGACGGATTCATGATCGCATTCGCCGACACCGAACAGGCCGTGCTGTGCGGGATTGGCATACAGCGCGCGCTGCTCAAGAACGCCGAGCAGTGGGCGGACATCCGCGTCCGGATCGGTATTCACATCGGGCCGTCGGTGCGGCGCGGGGACGATCTCTTCGGCCGCAACGTGGCGATGGCCGCCCGGATCGCCGGGGAAGCCGGCGGTGGCGAGATCCTCGTCAGCGAAGCGGTGCGTGATGCGGTCGACGATGTGCCCGGCATCAATCTGTGCGCGCCACGCGAGGCGGAACTCAAAGGCCTGCAGGGCGCCCACCGGCTCTACGCCGTCGAAGTGCCAGCTTGAATATTAGGGCCGGATTTCGACTTGGTCGCTCGGGTTGAAGTAGCGCTCGGTTCCGTCAGTGAATTTCACCGTGCACATCTCGGGCAGGAAGTCACCGTCGTGCGGAGCCAACTCGCAGACAACCCGGGTCTTGACCCGCTTCCACGCGTCGTCGCCTTCGCCACTCTCGCGGAGTTGGTAACCCGGCAAGCGGTTGGTGAGGTCGACTGCCCGCATTTGGAGCACCCGGCTGGATGGCATCGGCATAGTGATTAATTCTGCCCAGCAATTCTTACGAGCAGGTGACGTCTAGGGGTTGGCTGGCTGCGGTTGCGGCCGACGACGGACGACTGTCGGCCACCAGAACCACGGTCCCAATATGGCAAGGATGGACGGCACGACGAACGAACGCACGATGAGCGTGTCGAGAAGCAGGCCGATGCAGACCGTCGAGCCGACCTGACCGATCGTTCGCAGATCGCTGGTGAGCATGGCCAACATGGTGAAGGCGAATACCATGCCGGCCGACGTCACCACACCACCGGTACTGCCGAGCGCGCGGATCAGACCGGTATGTATTCCACCGTGAAGCTCTTCCTTGACGCGGTTGATCAGCAGCAGGTTGTAGTCCGACCCGACCGCCACCAGGATGATGAACGTCAGCGGTAGAACAAGCCAATGCAGGTGCAGACCTATGAGGTGCTGCCACAGAAGAATGGACAAGCCGAACGCCCCGGCGTAGGAGAAGGCGACTGTGCCGGGAATCACCAAGGCCGCCACCAGACTTCGTGTGATGAACATCATGATCAAAAAGATCAACACAAAGGCGGCGATGGCCGCGATCAGCAAATCGGATGCCGCGTACGTCTTGATGTCCTTATCGTTGGCGCCCGAGCCGCCGATATAGACTCGCGCGCCGGCCAGCGAGGTCTCTTTCAAGATCGTCTTGATTGCATCGGGGAACATTTTGACGTGCTCGACGCCTTCGGGGCCCATCGCATCGCCCTCATGGGTGACGATGAAGCGGGCGGCCTTGCCGTCCGGCGACATCATCAATTTCATCCCGGTTTTGACGTCTTCGTTGTCGAAGCCTTCGTGCGGGATGTAGAAGAAGTCGTCGCTGCGGGACTTGTCCCAGTCATTGCCAACGTTGATCGAGTCATCGAAGGTCTGCTCGGTTTGCAGTGACTGCAGGTCCGCCGACCCGTAGCTGTTGACCAACTTCGCCTGTAGGGCCTCGGTGTCGTCGGCGGTCGCTTTCAACTGCGCGATGATTTTCGGGAAAGTCTTGTCGACCTCCTCGATGGAGATTCTGGCGTAATTGATGTCTTCGGCCAACTTGTCGATCTGGTCGATCGTGTCGAATACCGATCTGAAGGTCCAGCAGATCGGGATGTCGTAACAGTGCTTCTCCCAATAGAAATAGCTCTTGATCGGGCGGAAGAAATCGTCAAGATTAGCCACGTCGTCCCGCACGTCTTCGCTGACCTTCTGCAGATCCGCGATCGTGAGAGCCGTCTGGTGCAACTCGTCGGAGACCTTCTGGAAAAAGACGATCTCTTTGCGCAGCACCTCGACGGAGTGCGCCTGGATATCCGCCTGCTGGTCAGTGTTGGAGTTCTGCTCTCGGTTGAACGGCAACTGCTGGCCGTTGCCGCTGCCCTGCGTGGTGAACAGGTAGGGAATGCTGGCGTGCTGCAGCGCGCGGCCCAACGGTCGCGTCATGCCTTGCACCATCGCCACGCCATTCAGTCGGATCAGGGCTCTGGCGACCCGGTCCAACGAGATGAAGTCGGCCGAGTTACGCATGTCGTGGTCGGTTTCGACCATGAGCATCTCGGAGAACAATTTGCTCTTGGGGAAATGCCGGTCGGCAGCCTGAAAACCCAAATTGGCTGGCGCGTCATGTGGCTGGTATTGCCGATCGTCGTAGTTCTGTCGGTAGCTCGGTACGAAAATCGCCCCGAGCAACACGATGGCCGAACTGGCTGCGAGGATCGGCACCGGCCAACGCACGACGCTCGCGCCGATCCGTCGATACACGTGCGCCTTGACTTCCTGTCTGGGGTCGAACATCCCGAACAGGCTGCCGAGCGTCAAAACCGCCGGGCCGAGCGTCATCGCGGCGGCGATGGTGAACAGCATGGTGATCGCGACCGCCGGCCCCATGGTGTGGAAGTAGTTTAATCGCGCAAATGTCAGGCAGTAACATGCGCCAGCGATCGTTAGCCCCGACCCGATAATGATGGGCGCGACGCCTTTGTACGCAATGTAAAAACTGTCTTCTCGGGTTTCACCGGCCAGGCGCGCCTCGTGGTAGCGGCCCATCAAGAAGATGCCGTAGTCCGTCCCCGCACCCAGCGTCAACGCGATCACGATGTTGACGGCAAACGATGACAGCTCGATGTATCCCAAATGGCCAAGGGTCGAGATAACCCCTTTGGCGACAAGCATTTCGATAAGGACGCCGAGCAAAGGCACCAAGAGCGTAGGAGGCGAGCGATAGACGATCAGCAACATCACGAAGATGAGGACGATCGTGACGATCGTGACGTTGTTCAGGCTTGCGTTGGCGATGCTCAGTGTGTCCGCTGCCAGCGGCGCGGCGCCGCTCACGAATACCTTGAGTCCCGGCGGCGGGGTGTCCTTGGCGATGATGTTCCGAACGGCATTCACCGACGCGTTCGCCTCGATCTGCCCGATATCGCCGGCGAGGCGCAACAACACGTAGGTGCATTTGCCGTCGACGCTTTGTGCTCCCGCCGCGGTGAACGGTTTGCCCCATAGATCCATCACGTACTGCACGTGCTTGGTGTCGTGCTGCAGGCGCTGCATCAGATCGTCGTAGTAGAGGTGGTCCTGGTCGGCCAGTGGACGATTCGCCTCGAACACCACCATGGTCAGGTTCGTCGAATTGGACTCGTGAAACTTTTCGCCGATGTGCAGCAGCGCTCGTTGCGACGGCGCGTAGTGCGGGACCATCGGCCCGGCGAGTTCTTCAGCGACGTCCTCCACCTTGGGCATGAAGGCAGTCGTCGTGACCGCGAGGAAGCCCCAGAAGAAGATGATCGGTACTGCAAAAGTGCGGACCATCCGCGGGATCAAGGGCCGTCTGACGCGCGGCTCATCCAGGCGATGCTCACTCACGCCGATTTCACCCTGCACTCGACGTCGGCGTCCTGATGATTACCTTTTTGCTCGTCGCGGACAACACCGTCCACGAGCATTCGGCAGCCCACCTGGCCGCCGTGAACATGCACCGAAATCGAGCCGGAGGCTACCGTCAGCGTGGTGGTCTCGGTGTGGGACCACGGCAGCGTCGTCACATCGACCTGGTGCGGATGTCCATCGATGTCGACATAGACCAGCTTCCCGCCCTTGCCCACGGAACCGAACACCTCATAGGTGAGCCGCTTGATATTGAACTCCTCCGGCGCCTGCGGACCGTTGACCGTGATCACCGGTTCCGGTTCGGAGAATTGATGCACCTTCCACATGCAGACCAGGCCCACACTCACCACGACAACAGAGACCAGCGGCATCCAGATTCGCGCCAGCACGTTCCGCGTGCTCGAACGAGGGCTCACTCGATCACCTTTCGGAACGCGGTTACTTGGGCCCCAACGCAGTGCCGTATATCAACCAGATTGATATACGGCCGATATGACGCTACCAGATACTGAACGGACGCGACTACAACTTGCGGAACGTTATCACTTGTCAGCACAGTCGGCAGCGCGGACCACAGGGCCTCAGGCCGCCACTGGCGCGGTTCGAAGGCGGCCTTTGAGGCGCCTCGCGCGCAGAAGTTGGATCGCCAGGTTCGTCGAGGTGAACATCGGAATCACGCCAATGAACGTTCGCTCGGACGGAGTGGCTCCATGCAGGTATTCGAGACACCCGAAAACGTAGTAGCACGAGAGCGCGAACAGGGTGAAGGGAATGCAGAGGGCCATCGGGTTGCCGCGGATGGCGACAATGCGCTCGGCGTACTCGAGCTCCTCTGGCGTCATGGGTTCGCGTTTGCGCAGTTTGTGAATGACCCGTGGCGCAGCTCCGATTTCCTCGCTGAACGGGAGCTTAGGTTGCCGCTCCAACCGCCGTGCGTAGGTAAAACCAATTGATAACAGGAGCAACGTCACCGCCAGGGCGATCACCGCCAGCACACCCCAGAAATACGTACTCACATCCCACTCCTTCGTTCCGCCGTTCGAACCTAACACCACGCGTGGGACCCGGCCGATCGCCGAGATCGCTGAGAGCCCACAGTCTGGGCTGCAAGACTGGCGTCAGCCCGCTGGGTTCCAATGAGGACGGAGAAACATGAGCGAACGCGCCCAAACCGGAACGATCAGCACGCGCGTTCCGGCACGTCTGGATCGGCTGCCGTGGTCGCGGTTCCACTGGCGTGTTGTTGTCGGGCTCGGCGGGGTGTGGATCCTGGATGGGCTCGAGGTGACGATGGTCGGCAACGTGTCGTCTCGACTCACCGAGCACGGCAGCGGCATTGCGCTCACCCCCGCGGACATCGGCACGGCCGCGGCGATCTACATCGCCGGCGCGTGCCTGGGCGCGTTGTTCTTCGGCCACCTGACGGACCGCTTCGGACGGCGCAATCTGTTCATCCTGACCCTCGCGGTGTACTTGACCGCGACCGTTGCGACGGCGTTCGCCTTCGCACCGTGGTTTTTCTTCCTCACCCGATTCTTCACGGGCTCAGGCATCGGTGGGGAGTACGCGGCCATCAATTCGGCCATCGACGAGTTGATCCCCGCGCGTGTCCGGGGTCGCGTGGATCTGGTGATCAACGGGACATACTGGCTGGGATCGGCCGCCGGGGCGGGCGGCGCCCTCTTCCTGCTGGACACCTCGAACTTCCCAGCCAACATCGGATGGCGGCTCGCGTTCGGCGTCGGCGCCATCTTCGGCATCTTCGTGTTGCTGGTCCGGCGCAACGTTCCAGAAAGCCCACGCTGGCTGTTCATTCACGGACGCAACCAGGAAGCGGAGCGGATCGTCGGCGAGATAGAGGCCGACGTTCAACGGCAAACTGGTCAGCCGCTGCCGGAGCCGCCGGGCAAGCCGCTCAAAGTCCGTCAGCGCGAGACGATTTCGTTTGTCGAAATCGCGCGGGTCGCGTTCACGCTCTATCCGCGGCGCGCGATCCTCGGACTGGCGTTGTTCATCGGGCAGGCATTTCTCTACAACGGCGTGACCTTCAATCTGGGCACATTGCTGAGCGGCTTCTACGGCATCCATGCCGACAAGGTGCCGCAGTTCTACGTTCTATGGGCACTGAGCAATTTCTTGGGTCCGCTGCTGCTCGGACGGCTCTTCGACACCGTCGGTCGCAAACCGATGATCACCTTCTCCTATGTCGGCTCAGCCGTCGCGGCCGTGGTCCTCGCCGTCCTCTTCGTAAACGAGACCGGCGGCGTGTGGACATTCATCGGGGTGCTCGCCGCGACGTTCTTTCTGGCCTCGGCGGGCGCCAGCGCTGCCTACCTGACCGTGAGCGAGATCTTTCCGATGGAGACCAGGGCGTTGGCGATCGCATTTTTCTACGCGGTCGGCACCGGAATCGGCGGCATCAGCGGGCCGCTGCTGTTCGGCCAACTGATCGATTCCGGTCAGCGCAGCCAGGTGATGTGGTCGTTCCTCATCGGCGCTGCGGTCATGGCCGTCGCGGGCCTGGTGGAGCTGTGGCTCGGCGTCGCCGCCGAACAACGTCCGCTCGAAGAGTTGGCTTTGCCCTTGACGGTGGCCGACGCCGAACGCGACGAGGAATTCGGATAGCGGCTTAGAAGGCGTCGGGGGAGCCACATCGTCATTAACGGTGTCTGAACTTGCGCCTGTTCGGCATCCAGATATCCGCAGCCGGGCTGCGGCCCGATCTCAACTTTGGAAGACTCGAGCACCATGAAACGTCTGCTGATGCTGCTCAGCGTCGCAACCATGGCCCTGATGGCGGCGCCGGCGTACGCCGACCCGCCGTCCAACAACGACGCGGACTTCCTCACGCAGCTCACTGCGGCCGGGCTGACTTATCAGGACCCCGCGCAAGCGGTCGCGGTCGCCAAAGACGTATGCCAGTTGGTCGACAAGGGAACACCCGACACCGACATCGAGAAAAACCTTCAACAGAACAACCCGTCATTCAATGGGACCGGTGCGGCGAAGTTCATGATGCTCGCGGCCGGTGAGTACTGCCCCAAATATTTGACCGGCGAAGGTCGCCCTCCGAAACCGCCTGGCGCTGCGGGTAATTAAACCCCGCTGCGGACGACGTCGTCGGCTACGGCGCGCATCCGCTCCGACAGGCGAAGCAAATCGTGCTCGCCGACCCCGTTTTGCAACGTGTAAGCGAGTTGCCGCAACTCGACGGCGCAGTCTCGCAATTCATCTTGGAGCCGCGAATCAACCGGGATCATGACCTTCTCCCTTGGCCGGGACGGGCTTCGTGCCCGACAACTCGTTAAGAAAAATGTACGCAGTCCAGTCACCAATCGGCGAGCGCGGCAGGGCTTTTTTACGGGACTTTGACATGGCGTTTACGTACCCCCACCTTTTAGCGCACACCTCAACCGCAACCCGTGTCCACCACTTGGCGTCATCCATCAAGCCAATGGGACCGAATTCTTCTCGCCGACGTCGGCCCGGCGAGGCAGATCGCATGTTGCACCAATATCAGGCTCGTATGTCATTGCGCCGCAATGACATCGCCATGTTTGATGACGCCCGCACGAACAGCATGCGCTTTTCGCGACTATCCGTCCGGGCCGCATGAGATGACCGCGTGGGCAGCGCAGTGGCAGCGGGGCCGCCCCGAAGGTCGGCGGGAACCGCACCAGCTCACCGAGCGCAGACATAGGGCGACGGTAGGCGTCATCCCTGCGTGCGACATTAATAAATCGAATGGACTCGCTGAGAAAAAGTCAGCTCACCGCGGCGTCGTCGTGAGCGCTGATTATCCGAAATAAACTGAGCATTCCTATGTTTCGCGTGCCGCCACTTCATCCAAGTGTTAGCTTCGGTGCGTGCCCGAACACCGAAAACCGCTACGGATCGGTGTGCTCGGCGCGGCCCGCATCGCACCATTGGCGCTTATCAACCCGGCCAAAGACAATTCGGATGTTGTGGTAGCTGCGGTAGCGGCACGCGACGGTTCGCGCGCGCGGGCCTTTGCTACCAAACACGGCATTGCACAAGTGCACGATAGCTACGAAGCGCTGATCGCCGACTCCGACATCGATGCGATCTACAACCCATTGCCGAACGGGTTGCACGGCAGATGGACTCGAGCCGCACTGGCCGCCGGCAAGCACGTGCTGTGCGAGAAGCCATTCACCGCCAATGCCGCCGAAGCCCGCGAGATTGCCGACCTGGCTGCGAAGTCGGACCGGGTCGTCATGGAGGCCTTTCACTACCGCTACCACCCGCTGACCTTACGTGCGGAGCAGATCATCGTCTCGGGCGTGTTGGGGAAGCTGGAACGAGTCGAAGCTTCCTTGTGTTTTCCGTTGCCGAAATTCTCCGACATCCGCTACAACTACCCGCTTGCCGGTGGCGCATTGATGGACGCGGGCTGTTACGCGGTCCACATGGTCCGCACGTTCGGTGGGTCAACTCCGGAGGTTGTTTCGGCCCAAGCCAAGCTGCGCGATCCTCAGATCGACAGGGCGATGACGGCGGAGTTGCGGTTTGCCGCGGGGCACACGGGCCGGGTCCGCTGCTCGATGTGGTCGCCGCGACTGCTGGAGATCAGCGCGCGCGTGGTCGGCGACCGGGGTGAGCTGAAGCTGTTCAACCCGGTGACTCCGCATTTCGTGCACCGGCTGTCGGTTCGCTCGCCCGACGGCAAACGTGTCGAACGTTTCCCGCGCCGCCCGTCGTATGCGTATCAGCTCGACGCGTTCGCCGCGGCAGTGCTGCGGGGCCAACAGGTGAAGACCACACCCGAGGATGCGGTCGAGAACATGACCGTGATCGACGGGATCTACCGCGCAGCCGGTCTGCCGCTGCGCCAGCCGAGCTGATCGGCCGGCGAATCAGGGAGCGACGGGTCGATTTGTCCATTCCCGGTCGGGTCGGCGTGACGAACGAAACCATCCGCCGGCGGCCCCGGTGCCACCGTCAGTCGGGATCGTGTGGCCGGTGACGAATGCCGACAAATCCGACGCCAAGAACAGAATCACCCGAGCCTGGTCCTCGGGCAGGCCCATCCGTCCTACTGGAACCCATTGCGGCCATTGCGTTTGCTCGTCGGGTGAAAGCCACTGCGAATAGGGCACCTGCAGCGATTCGGTGACATCGGGCCCGATCGCATTGACGCGGACACCCTGGCGTCCGACCTGTACCGCCAGGCTGCGGGTGAAGTGGATGACCGCGGCTTTGAAAGCGGCGTAGACCGGGTCCTCGGGATAGCCGCGGAGTCCTTCCACCGAAGAGACGTTGACGATCGCGCCGTAACGCCGTTCGATCATTGCGGGCAGAAATGCGTGCGTGACGAGGAAAACGTGATGCAGATTGATCCGGTAAAGGTCGTCCCACAACTCCGGATCAGTATCGACGAAATTGCCCGGATGACGCAGCCAGTGGCCGACATTGTTGACCAGCACATCGACCCGTCCATGACGTTCACGCACCGATTGCGCCAGATCAGCGACCTGAGCGGCGTCGCACACGTCGGCGACCGCCGCGACAGCGAACCCGCCCGATGCGGCGATCTGATCGGTGGTCTGGTGAGCGCGCTCCGCGTCGATATCTGCGACGACCACCTGCGCGCCGTGGTCAGCGAACAGCCGCGCGGTGGCCGCACCGATACCGCCGCCGCCGCCCGTCACCACCGCGACCCTGCCGGTCAGCAATCCGTTCATACGCGTCAGGATGCCCGACATCGGCCGGTCTGAGCTTCAAGTCGACAAAGCCGATGGCAGGCAAGATCCAGCGCCATATCATCGGGTGATGAGCACCGGCGGCCTCGATACCGTGGGCTCGCCGGCATTCACCGACGAGGAGTCGGCGCGCTATCGTGCCGCCGGATGGTGGTCGGACCTGACGTTGTCCGACGCGGTAGCCCGCAACGCCGAGCGGTTTCCCGACCGTCTCGCCTACATTGACCACTCCGCCCGTTCCTTCACCTGGCACGAATTCGATTCTGCAGCAACCGCTCTGGCTGAGCAGTTGGTCGGCGCGGGCATCAGCCGGGGTGACCGGATCGCAGTATGGCACGGCGACTCCGCGGCCATCCACTTGCTGTTCGTCGCCGTAGAACGTTGCGCCGCCGTCGTTGTCGGGATCGGTGCACGCGCCGGTACCCGCGAGGTTGCCGCGATACTGCATAACTCGCGGCCAAAGATGCTGATCAGCGACCCTCAGCGCAGCGATGCCGCGGCCCAGGCCACCGCGAGTCTTCCTGACTTCCCGGTGCGTGTGCTGGCGGACTGCGACCGCGGGCCGCGATTGAACCTCGATGCCGAGCCGTCGGCATTGCGGATGGGAGACGTACTCGGGCCCGACGACGTTTTCTTGATCAACTCGACGTCCGGGACCACCGGTCTACCCAAGTGCGTGGTGCACACCCAGAATCGTTGGCACTACTTCCATCAGAAGGCGGTTGCGAACGGGCAACTGACATCTGATGACATTTTCCTGCCGGTCATTCCGACACCGTTCGGTTTCGGAATTTGGACCAGCCACACCAGCCCCATCTATCTGGGCGCCACTGCTGTCATCCTGGACCGCTTTTCAGCAAGAGCGACGTGTGAGGCGATCGCTGAGCACCGGGTCACTGTGTTGTGCTGTGTCAGTACGCAACTGACGATGCTGATGGCCGACCGCGCCTTTCTCGAGTATGACCTGAGTTCGTTGCGGGTCGTTTTCACCGGCGGGGAGTCATTGCCGTACCGGCCGGCAGTGGATTTCGAAAGGCTCACCGGGGCAAAGATTCTGCAGTTCTACGGCTCCAACGAGACTGGGCTGCTCAGTGCCACCACGGTGAATGATTCGCAGACGCATCGGCTGCGGACGGGCGGGCGCATTGTTCCCGAGATGTCCGTCCGCCTTTTCGACGGCGACCAGGACGTTACCGAGACCGGTCAAGGTCAGCCGGCATGTCGTGGTCCAGCGACCAGCCTCGGCTACCTCGGGGGCACCGACCACGACCAGCTGTTCACAAACGATGGCTGGATGCGGATGGGCGACATCTGCGAGATCGACCCGGACGGCTACCTGAGCGTGACCGGACGAACGTCAGATTTCATCCTGCGAGGCGGAAAGAACATCAGCGCATCCGCGGTCGAAGACGCCGCCAGCACACACCCCGCGATCGCGGTCGCGGCGGCGGTGGCGATGCCCCATCCAGTTTTCGGCGAAAAGGTCTGCCTCTACACAGAACTCGTCGACTCGAACACGATCAATCTGCCGGATCTCGTCGAGTACCTGTTAGCCGCGGGGGTGTCCAAAGAGCTGCTTCCCGAGCGACTCATCGTGGTTGACGAATTGCCACGATCGTCCGGCGGGAAGATCGCCAAAAGCGCCCTACGCGAGGATATTAAAGCCAGGATGGAGGCCGGCCATGAACACTCCTAACGCTCGACGGGGTGGCCTGCAGGTGTGGGCGCCGTCGGTGGTTCCGCCGATCGGAGTTGACCTTTCGCATGAGCAGGCGCTCGCGGTGGCATTCCGTCATCTGGCCGGTATCGGGTTTGCCGAGAATCTGGCCGGTCACATCACCTGGCAACCCGATGAACAGACCGACATGTTCGTCAACCCGTGGGGACTGTGGTGGCAGGAGCTCACCGCGTCGGATATCTGCGTGGTCGACGCCGATGCCCGGGTGATCCGGGGCCGCTGGGACGTCACCCCGGCGATACACATTCACACCGAATTGCATCGCGTCCGCGAAGACGCGCGAGTGGTGATCCACAATCACCCGTACTACGTGTGCGTGCTGGCCGCGTTGGGCAGACTGCCAGATCTCCTGCATCAGACCGGCTCGCTGTTCCTGGACGACCTGTGCCTGGTCGATTCCTACGACGGCGAAATCGACAGCGCCACGCGCGCAGCCGATCTCGCGGCCCGTATCGGGGGTGCCAGCCTGACGATTCTGGCCAACCACGGCGTCATCGCTACCGGCCGCAACCTGGCTGAGGCCGTGTACCGCGCCGCGTCGATCGAGCGGGTCTGCAAGCTGGCCTACGACGTGATGCTCACCGGCAAGGAACCTGTGCAGATGAATTGGGCCGACATGGCGGGCATGCAGAGATCGCTGATCGAACGGGCCGCCGACGTGTACTGGGCCGGTGCGGCCCGGATGACCATCAAAGCCGATCCCGCCGTTCTGAACTGAGAGCGGACGGCGATGAAATCGATTGATGACCTGGCGTCGAACCTGAGCTTCACGACCGCAAAGACCGGCGAGGACCGTTCGGTCACGTTTCTGCCCGATCCGCCCAGAGCAGCGCGGCGCTACACGCTGATCTCGGTTGACGATCACATCGTCGAACCGCCGGACACGTTCACCGGTCGCCTACCGCACCGATTCGCTGATCGCGCTCCGAAAGTGGTTGACACCGACGACGGCGGCCAGACCTGGGTCTACGACGACCAGCCACTTCCGAATGTAGGTTTCAACGCGGTCGTCGGCCGGCCCGTGTCGGAGTACGGATTCGAACCCGTCCGCTTCGATGAGATGCGCAGGGGCGCATGGGACATCGATGAGCGCGTCAAAGACATGGACCTGAACGGCGTCTACGCCTCACTGAACTTTCCCTCGTTTCTGCCGGGTTTCGCCGGGCAACGACTCCAGCAGGTGACCAACGATCGGGACCTGGCTCTGGCTTCGGTCCGGGCATGGAACGACTGGCACCACGACGTGTGGGCCGGTGCGCACCCGGGACGGATCATTCCGTGCCAGTTGCCCTGGCTGCTCGATCCTGAACTCGGCGCCGAGATGATCCGTGAAAACGCCCTGCGCGGATTCCACGCCGTCACGTTCAGCGAGAACCCCTCGATGCTAGGACTGCCGAGCATTCACTCCGGCCATTGGGATCCGATGATGGCCGCCTGCGCCGAGACCGGCACGGTGGTGAACCTGCACATCGGGTCGTCGGGATCCTCGCCGTCGACCACCGACGACGCGCCACCGGACGTGCAGGGCGTGCTGTTCTTCGCCTACGCGATCTCCGCGGCGGTCGACTGGCTGTATTCCGGGTTGCCAAGCAGATTCCCGGATCTCAAGATCTGTTTGTCCGAGGGCGGAATCGGCTGGGTGGCCGGCCTATTGGATCGTCTCGACCACATGCTGAGCTATCACGCGATGTACGGCACCTGGGCGGCGCTGGGGGAGAGCCTGACTCCGGCCGAGGTGTTCACGCGCAACTTCTGGTTCTGCGCGGTGGAAGACAAGTCCTCGTTCATACAGCACGACCGCATCGGCGCGGACAACATCATGCTGGAAGCCGACTACCCGCATTGCGACTCGACGTGGCCACACACCCAAAAGACGGTGCACGAACAAATCGGCGACCTGCCGCCGGATTTGATTCGAAAATTCACCTGGGAGAACGCTTCACGTCTGTACCAACATCCAGTGCCACCCGAGGTGCAGCGGGATCCAGAAACGTTCTGAGGCATATCCGTGGCGAGCAGTTGGCAGAAGCTGTCGTGGGGGATCGCGCTAGTCGTCGGTGCTACCCAGCGCGGGCATCACCGCTTCGTCGACGTAGCGCAGGTACTTCCAGGCAATGTCGGGCGGGATACCACCGCACAGCGGAGCAAGTGTGAGCATGCCGCCACCGCGAACATGCGCGATCGCCTCGTCGGCGGTGAAGATTCGGTGTGTACGCGACGTCGCCCGTAGCTCCTCGACGTCGTCGACATCTGCGATACCCGCCGATGTCGTGTTGTCGGGATTCCACTCGGCATACATGCGCGCGTCGTGCAGCAGGTGCTCGCCAATCTCCTGCCAGGCAATATCGACCTGCGGCGCGACGAAACACACGCTCGGCGTATCCCGATTAGGCAGTAGGGTCACCCCCGGCTCATGGCCGTGGGCACGACAAGCATCTTCGTAGGCCTCCTGGGAACCGGGCGCGTCGCTCTGTGCGAGATAGCCCAGCCCGTAGCGACCGGCTCGTCGGGCCGCTGCCACACTGCCTCCGCCCCACATCATCAGTGGGCCCTGCGGAGAAAATGGCAACGGTGTCAACCTGATTCGCCGACCGTCTTGCTCCACCACCTCCCCGGCAAGCAGGCGGCGCAGCAGACCAAGCTTCTCGTCGGCGATTCGTCCGCGGGCTTTAAGATCGAGTCCGAAATGCTGGTATTCCTCGGCCCGATAGCCAAGCCCGAACACGTAGGCGGCGCGGCCTTTGCTGATGATGTCGAGTACCGCGATCTCTTCGGCCAGCCGAACCGGATCGTAGAACGGCAGGATGGCGATGAGCGTCAGCATCAACTGCTTCGTGCGTGCAGCGATGGCGCTACCAAGGATCAGCGGGGTAGGCAGATAGCCGTCCGGTGTACTGTGATGCTCGCATATCACCGCCGCCAGGCAGCCACGAGTCTCCGCCCACTCGCACATATCGACAGCGGTCTCGTACAACTCATTTGGTGACGCGCCGAAGTCCGGGGCGCGCATGTCGAAACGCATCGAATACATGGTCCGTTACCTGACTTCGTTGTCCGCAGACCGATAGACTCCGCGGCCATGACGGTACCGCACCCATCGTTGGATGGGCGTCGCATTCTGGTTACCGGCGGGGCCACCGGGATCGGGGCTGCCGCCCTGCGCGTTTTGCACGCCGCGGGAGCGCAGCTGGCCGCCACGTATCACAACACCGCGCCGGCCGATGACGCACCCGCGGTGACGTGGCTGCGATGCGATGTTCGCGATAGCGACTCCGTCGATACCGTTTTCGGCAGTGCGGTACGCGAACTCGGCGGCCTGGATGTTCTGGTCAACGCCGCAGGCTTGTGGCAACCGGGGGTGCCCGGCAGCATCACCAGTGACGAGATCGACTTCTTACTGCAAACGAACGTCAAAGCAACGATTTTGACAAATCAAGCTGCCCACGCGTTGATGCGCGAAACTGGTGGACAGATCATCAATTTCGGATCTGCGGAGGCTGTCATGGGCAGCCCGATCGCGGCGGTCTACGCCGCCACCAAGGGCGCTGTTCAAGCCTGGACCCGCTCGGCGGCCAAAGCGTGGGGTGCAGACCGGGTCACCGTCAATGCGCTGGCGCCGGCGGTTCAAACGCCTGGCGCAGATCGGCTGCGAAACTTCCTGGGCCCCGCCGCCGCCGCCTTTATCGACCAGCAGATGCGATTGTCGATTCCGTTGGGCGGCAAGCTCGGCGATCCCGCCAGCGACCTGGGGCCGGTGCTGGTGTTCCTGGCCGGCGAAGGGGCCGGATTCATCACCGGCCAGCTGATCGCGGTCGATGGCGGTCTCGCCATGGTGGGTGGCTGAGCGGGCACGACGACATGGACCGTCTTGGTATCGAGATGCTCAGCGTTTTCGGCATGCCCCCAGTTGAATACGTCCACCTCGTCGCCGACCTGGGTTGCCGGTACATCACAACTGGCATGGTCGGCTTTGCTCCGCTGAAAGCCCTGAACTACCAACCTTATTCACTGCGTGACGATCCCCGACTTCGTCGAGATCTTCTCGCGGCGATGGACGACGGCGGCGTGTCGATCTCGCTGGGGGAGGGTTTGCTCATCGCGCCGGGTGTCGACGCTGGCTCCTACGCTGCCGACCTCGACATCATGGCGGAGCTGCGGATCCCACGGATCAACACCGTCAGCCTGGAGCCAGATCGGGCTCGCACATTCGACGAACTGGCGACGCTGACTGCGCTGGCGGCCGACCGAGGCATCGCGACGTGCGTCGAACCCGTTGTCGGCCTGAGCATCGCAGACCTGCCCTCGGCACTCGCCGCGGTCGAGTACGTCGACCGGGATGAGATCAGCCTGCTCATCGACACGATGCATGCGGCACGCTTCGGCGCTACCGCTGAGGATCTTCGGTCGGTGCCCGCACAGCGGATCGGTTACATCCAACTGAGCGACACCACGTTGCGGCCCAGGATGAAGGTGTACGCCGAGGAAGCCATGTTCGAGCGGATGGTGCCCGGCGAGGGGGAGCTGCCGCTGGCCGACCTGCTCGCGGCCTTACCCGATGATCGTGTCGTCGGATTGGAGGTCCCACTGCGTTCCCGCGCGGAGGCCGGCGTCAGCGCTTATGACCGATTACTGCCATGCGTCGACAACGCGCGGGCGCTGTTGTCTCAAGCTCACGAAACCTGTTGAGCGTCAGCCACCTAGGCCCTTCTTGATCGCTTCATCCTGCTTCTGGCCGACCTCGGTGACGAACTCCGGTGGGGCCAGCGCATAAGACGGACCGTCGAACTCCATGGTGACCAGGGCTTTGCCCTCGGTGAAGAGCAATACCGTCACTCCCTTGGAGTGGTCCTCCGACAATCCCGAAATCGTCACTCCACCAACGCCGACTTCGGCATTGAGAGCCTTCGTTCGGAGGGATTCGCGGTGAATCGCCTTGGCCGAATCCAGTGCGTTGGCAGTCGCTTCCGGATCGAGCAGGATCTGGATGGTGTCGATGATCGAGTGACTCTTATCTTGGTCAGTGAACGTGATCGTCGCTCCCTGGTTACCGTTTGGATCTTTGGTCGCGGGCCCGGCCGTGAAGGCGTCGGGTGCTTTGATGTCGGCGGCTTTGATCAGCAGCGTGGTGTAGTCGCTGAGCGCAGGGCGAGCGGTGGCGGTGCTGGACTCCGATGCCGGCGTCGACGTGTTCGAGTGGCTGCCGCAACCGGCGACCGTCGCCCCCGCCAGCGTCGTCACGACCGCTGTCGTGGCCATCACCGTCAGGGGAGTTCTCATTGCACCGTGCTCCTTAATCGAGGTAACGGCAACGGTATCCCAGAGCGGGTGTGTCGGGGACAGTCGACTGCTTTAACGGGGTGGAAGCTTAACGTCATTTTTGCACGTGGCCAGGCCCGCCACGGACGCCATCGCGGCGGCGCCGTGAACAGCGGTGCTTGGCACTATCTTTCGGCTACCTCGCGACGACGTCCTCGCGGGCGTAGAGTCCGCTTCCGGTGATGAACGGCAGATCCAGCGTCGTCCTGATTCCGGGCGGGGCGGCGATCACGGCCGGAATGGCGTTGACAATCCGGCCGGCCGCACCGGAGATCGCCGCCTGATTGTGGTCGCCGTAGCGGCTGCTCGGAACGATGTCCACCGCGTACGACGGCTCACCTGTGATCTCCACGCGGTATGAACCTCCGCCCGCAGCGGGTTGAGGCAAGTCCGGTCGCAGATCGGGTCGCAACCGGGTGATGTGCTCGATAACGATCGCGGGGTGGCCGTTAACCATGCCGCGGATCTCGAACTGCAAGACGGCAAGGGTGCCTTTCGCCACGTGGCCGATCGCAATGTCGAAATCTTCCGGCGCCGGCTCGCGCTGGTAAGACTCGGTGATCTCGTCGACTTCGATGCCGAGGCCGGCCGCTAGTTGTCTGATCGCCGTGCCCCAGGCGATGCTGAGTACCCCCGGTTGCAGCAGCATCGGAATCTCGTCCAGAGGCCGGGCAAATCCCATGTACTGCATGACCTCGGCGCCGTCATAGCTCGCGTAATCGTGGATCTCCATGCAACGCACCTGCTCGATCCGCTGACAGGTGCTCGCGAGCGCGAACGGGATGAGATCGTTGGCGAATCCCGGATCTACACCGCTGATGAAGAGGCTCGAATTTCCTTGCTGAGCAGCATCTTCCACGCGCCCAATGTATTTGTCCGGCATCACGCCCCACGGATACTGCAGCAGCCCGGGCGACGACCCCACCACGTTGATACCGCCCGCGAGGATGCGCATGACGTCGGCCATCGCCTCCGGCAGACGGGTGTCGCCCATCGCGCAGTACACGACGCAGTCCGGCCGGGTTGCCAGCAACGCGTCGAGTTCATTGACGGCGATAACGCCGGTTGACATGTCCAAACCGGCGAGCTCGCCCGCGTCCTTGCCGACCTTCTCTGGTGTCGAGACGCACACCGCGGTCAGCTCGAACTGCGGGTTGGTGATCAGCTCGATCAACGCCAATCGACCGACGTTTCCAGTGCCGACGTGGGCGACCCGGATCGCCATAGATGTCCTCCGTCAATCGATATAAAGCGGCAAACCGACCTCGACGCTAGTCCACCGCGAATGCCGGCGCGACGAATCGTTGCACGATCTCGCGTTCGGTGGCGGCGTCCCCGACCGGCCAGTACAGCAGGGACATCACCACCCGAACCACCCATTGCGCGGCGTGCGGGTCGCGGTCGGTCAAGCCGGTGAGCTCGGTGGCGAAGCCGGCCAGCAACGGCGACCCGGTGAGCCACACCACGTCGTTGGCGCGGATCGAGTTGAACATAAGTTGGCCCGATGGGTCAGACCGAATCAATTTGAGCGCCACGGTGATCGCTGTGACAACCCGCTGTGGCCCCTGCAGATTCTCGACGGTCTGACGAACGATTTCGACGATGCGGGCCGCCGAGCGGGCTACCACCGCGTCGCGAATTTCGGCCTTGCCCCCGGCATAGCGGTAGATGGTGGCCCGAGAACAGTGCACCCGCGCCGCCAGGGTCTCGATGTCGAAGGCCTCGGGGCCCTCTCGGGTGATGAGGTCGGTGGCTACGTCGTAGATGCGCTCGGCCGCGGCCGTGCGGCGATCGCCCCCGACGACCCAGTCGTCACGCGGCATCGTCGGGACCTCCTGACGTCAGAGAATATCTTGTCAAATATTCTCATAGTTGAGACAAATTCAGAAATGAATCTCAGTCTCGGCGCAGGTCCGGCGGCCGCGTGAGACGAAGCCTGGCTTCACTTGCCGACTGTGGGTTTTCGACTTGGTCCGGCACCGTTGACGGGTTGCCGTCGGCCGCTCAACCTGGACAAATGATGGTCAGCGATCCGATCGAGTTGTTCGATGCTGAATTCCTGCAGGATCCCTACCCGCTGTACGACCGACTGCGCGCTGCCGGACCTGTTGGTCGGATCGGCGATTCGGAGTTCTACGCGGTGTCGAGTTGGGCCGCGGTAGTCGAGGCCATCACTCGTGTCGACGAGTTCTCGTCGAACCTGACCGCAACCATGGTGTACCAGCCTGACGGGACGGTTGCGCCGTTCACCATGGCGCCCCTCGGCGATCCGTCTCACGCGCTGGCCGTCGCCGACGATCCTTTGCACGCGGTGCACCGGAAGCTGCTGCTCCCGCAGCTGGCTGCCAAGAAGGTCCGCGCCCTCGAAGGATTCGTGTCCGAGACTGCCGAGCGACTGTGGGCCGATGGCCTGTGCGATGGGTCCATCGAATGGATGGGTGCTGTGGCCAACCGGCTACCGATGATGGTGGTTGCTCGGCTCATCGGCGTACCCGAGGCGGATGTCGACAAACTTGTCGAGTGGGGCTATGCGGGCACCCAGCTGCTCGAAGGCCTGGTCTCGGCCGACCAGCTCACCGCCGCAGCCGCATCGGTGATGGAGCTCGGCGGCTACATCACCGACCATTTCGCGCGGGCTGCCGCAGACCCGCAGGACAACTTGCTCGGCGATCTCGCCGCCGCATGTGCTGCAGGCGAATTGAACGACGTCGCGGCCCTCGGGATGATGATCACGCTGTTCGCCGCCGGCGGTGAGTCGACCGCCTCCTTGCTCGGCAGTGCAGCATGGGTTTTGGCCACGCGGCCCGACATTCAGCAGCAAGTTCGCGAAAATCCAGAACTGCTAGGAACTTTCATCGACGAGACGCTGCGCTACGAGCCGCCGTTTCGTGGCCATTACCGGCACGTCGCGACCGACACCGCGCTGTGCGGCACGGAGCTGCCCGCGGGCTCGCATCTGCTGCTGCTGTGGGGCGCTGCCAATCGCGATCCGGCTCACTTCGACACACCCGACGAGTTCCGACTCGACCGCACCGGCAGCAAGGGACACGTCACCTTTGGCAAGGGACCGCACTTCTGCGTCGGCGCTGCGCTAGCCCGCCTGGAAGCTGCGGTAGTGCTGCGCCAGCTTCTTGGCCGGACCGCCGTAATCGAACCTGCTGACATAGGGCGTTGGTTGCCGAGCCTTCTGGTCCGTCGGCTCGAAAGGCTCGAGCTGACGGTCCAGATCGGCTAGGTCAGTTGCCGAAGCCCTGGTGCGGAGCCGGCGCGGAGGCCTGGATCCCACTGCCTTGCAGGCGGCTTGCAGCGAAGTCCGCCCCTTGGGAGATCACACTTCCATCGTCGGCGTAGGCGTTGTGTGCCGCGAAGTTCATTCCGTCCGAGCAGACCGGGTCTTCTACGGCGCACACCTGGATGGTTTTCGACTGATAGAGCGACCCGATCGACAGGTTGGGCTGGCCGAGAAGGTTCATCGCGCGGACGTTGGGTGTGCCGAAAAGCACGACCGCGGCGACGTGGTTGGCCAGCGCAGGGTCTAACGGTTTGGGGATCGTCGCCGGATCGACGTCTTGCGGCACCGAGTCGGGGACAGCCGACGAGGTGGCGAAACCCGCCACCGCCGCGCCCTGGGAGTATCCGCCGAGCACCAGCTTGGTGTTGGGGCAGGCGCTGGCCTCGTTGATAATGTGCGACTGGGTATCCCGGATGCCGTCGAGTCCGGTCGACCATTGGTCGCTGGCCGGGTAATTGACCGGGTAGACGTCCATCGACTTACCGCCGAGACGGCCGCGCAGGGCGTCGACGAAGGCTTGGCCGGTGGGGCCGAGACCCGGGGCCTCCCCCGTGCCGCGGGCGAACACCACGTCGGTATCGGGACACGGTTGGGCGGATGCTGAGGGAATAGCAGCGGCGGGGAGGACTGAGGCACCAAGGCCCCAAGCTGTGATCGCCGCAGCACCGATGAAGGAGGGGACATAGCGGACCATCATGACTCCGATCATTCCCATACAACTACTTGTCCAAACTAAGAACTTTCTGCGCTTAGCCTGAGCACTGACTCACAGTTACTATCACGCGTGTGACCCTACTTCGCGAGTTGGGGGCGCGTCGACGCCGCGGCAGCCATTGATCGCTGGCGCACACTGATTCACCCCGACCCCTCAACGGTGACCGGCGCATCGGCGAGCTTGACCAGCCGCACTTCCGGTCGGGCCGGAACCTGGTCGGCGAGGAACCAGCGGAAGGCGAGGTTGCCGTGCGGATAGTCAAGTGTGGTCAGCGAATTTGGGTGTCCCGTCATACGCGGGGAGATGACAACGGTAACCGTGCCGTCCGCATTGAGCACTGCGCTGTGGCCGTTGATCGAGCAACGCGCGTCGGTGACGCCATGGGTAGCCATGAACTGGTTCCACACCACTAGATTCCAGAAACGGCAGTGCGGCGGCCGGTGAGTGATGACAAGCGCCTCGTCCTCGTCGAGGACGAAACTGCCGTAGGAATAACAAGCGTCGCGGGCAGACCACCCGAAATTGGCGTCCGGAACTTGGTAGGGGTCCGCGAATTGGTTTGCTGCATGAGCGATCTCGTGGCCCAGGGCATGCGAGTCGTCAACTCGCGCACCAACGGCCAGCGGCACGATCGCGAACATCGTGCGCATCCATGCGGCGCTTGCCCGAAGCTTTGCTGCGGTTTCGGCGTCCCCGTGCCGAATCGGTTCGGGATCGTCCAGTGCCTCGATGTGCCAGCTGACTGCGCGACCGGTCAGGGGATCAGCTTGGTAGTCGCGGGTCATCAGCACGGCAGCCTCGGGGGTCGGCCCCAGGTCGAAGGTGAAGTTGCCGGCGGCGTCGATGTCGAGGTCGTCATCGCGCACGATGGCCACGATGCGATCCGACCACGCTCCCGGCGATGGTTCGTTGTAAGCCGTCAGCGAGAAGTAAACGCTGTCGCCGCGGTTTCCGCTGATTCGGTATCGGCGGGTGGGGTCGACTGGGCAGATGCAGTAATACGCGTCGGTGTTGTCGCCTCCCCATCGCCGGTCGCGCCGAAAGGGTGTGTTGACTTCCACGAACATCGGCCGACTCGGTTCACCGAACAAATAGGTATCGAACGCGACGCCAAGGGTGGTCGCGATCATTCGGTAACCGTCGGCGATCTGCCGGTCGTCGCTTACCGCGCGCTCGCCGTCCAGGAACGAGCGGTCCAACGCGCGCAAGGTGTCCAACAAGTCGCGCCATGCGGCCGTGGACTGGTACTCGGTGTCGGTCATGCGCTGATTCCTCTCGCTATCAGTGCGGCGGTGCGGTCTACCCAGGAGTCGTCGAGCGAATTGCCGCGGGTGAGCAGGGCGAGAAAGGTTGTGCCGGCGACGACCTCGACCATCTCGACGGCGGTGACGTCGGGGCGTACCTCACCGCGCGCAACGGCGTCCGCCAGGCGCTCGGTCAGCCCGCGCGAGAGGATGTCGCCGAAACGTTCCAGCAGCG
This sequence comes from Mycobacterium sp., assembly GCF_049278535.1. Lineage (GTDB taxonomy): Bacteria > Actinomycetota > Actinomycetes > Mycobacteriales > Mycobacteriaceae > Mycobacterium. The sequence continues at coordinate 28,187 of NZ_JBAPMI010000132.1, forward strand.
CCGCGTGCAGCGTCAAGTCAGCGGCCATCTCGCCGACCAGGCCGGGCAGCGCGGCCCGGGCCGCCGGGGTGGTGAGAACGGCCGCCGTACGACTGACCATCTCGCGCACGTCGCCGGCCAGCGATCCGGTGTCCGGGAGAGCGGTGGCATCGCTGATCGGAAAGACCGCCTCGTGAACCAGGTGTGCCTTGCTGGCCCAGCGCCGGTAGATCGCCGGTTTGCTGGTGCCGGCCCGTCGGGCGATGGCATCGACTGAGAGCTCGGCGTAACCGGTTTCCGCGAGCAGGTCGACGGTCGAGCGCAGGACCGCGCTGTCGATGCGCTTATCGCGGGGCCGGCCAAGCTCTGTCGTCATTACGAAACTCAGAGTAACATAATTGGCCATGAGCGAGACCTCCGTGCATCTCGATGACTTGGCCGAGCCACGATTCAGCCCGGAGATCGACCAGATCCGCAGCTTCATGGCGACGATGGCGTCGGACTGCCCGCTGGACGCCGATGCGCTGCACGCCAAAGCCATCGGCGAGCTCGGACTGACTGACTTCGGGCCCGACGACTATCGTGAGCGCCTCGAGGTCTACCTCACCGCACTTCGCGAGATCGACGGCCTGCACGGCCCTGGAATCGTCAACTTCCACGCGCAGGTGCTGCAGTCGCTCAAGAACCGGCTGCTGCTCAACGACTTACTCGTGCGGCACCCCGAAATCCGCGAGATCGAGCTGCGGCCGCCGGTGGTCATCGCCGGCCTGCCGCGTACCGGCACCACGCATTTGCACAACCTGCTGGCGGCGGGTCCGACGTTCCGCACGATTCCTTATTGGGAAAGCGTCGAGCCATTTCCGATGCCAGCCGAGCTGGGGATCGCGCCCGACCCCCGCAAGCTGCGGATGGATGCCGCCGTCGAGTTCATGAATGCGGCAATGCCGCATTTCCGGCTCATGCACGAGATGACCACCGAGCATGTCCACGAAGAGATCCAGCTGCTGGCCAACGACTTCTCCACGATGCTGTTCGAGACACTGGCCTATATACCGCGCTGGCGGGATTACTACTTGGCGCACGACCAGACGTCGTCCTACGAACACCTGCGCCTGCAGTTGAAAGCCCTGCAGTTCCTACGCGGCGGTCGCCGTTGGCTGCTGAAGTCGCCCCAACACCTCGAGCAGCTACCGGTGCTCAACGCCGTCTTTCCCGGCGTGGTTGTCGTGTGCACGCACCGCGACCCGGTGCCTGTGGTGTTGTCGATGCTGGCGATGCTCACCTACACCGCGCGGATGCATCGTTCTCCGGTGCCGGTGCACGAGATCGCCGCATCGTGGGCTGACCGCCTGCAGCAGATGCTTGACGCGCTCGTGCGTGATCGCGAAGTCATCCCGCCGGAGCGTTCGATCGACATCCGTTTCGATGACTTTATGTCCGACGAACTCGCGGTCGCCGAACGTATCTACGATCTCGCCGGCGAGCCGCTCACTGACGCGGCCCGGGCAGCGATCACCGATTATCTGGCACAGCACCAACGCGGGCGGTTGGGCAGCATCGCGACGTCGGCCGAAATGTTCGGACTCGACGAGCACGACCTGCCCGCCCGGTTCGCCCGCTATCGCGAGCGCTTTCTGGCCTGAGGACGCCTACGCGGCTTCTGGCGCTGCGGGCGCGGCTTCCGGCGGCGCTGGCGCATCGGCGGGCACAGCTTCTGGAGCCGGCGCG
>NZ_JBAPMI010000133.1:0-2059 GCF_049278535.1 Mycobacterium sp.
GGTCTGGTGGTGCTGCATTACGACGCCCCCGAGGTGGAGACCCTGATGGAGCAAGGCATGACCTTCACCATCGAGCCGATGATCAACCTCGGGACCATCGACTACGACATCTGGGACGACGGCTGGACCGTGGTCACCAAGGACCGCAAGTGGACCGCACAGTTCGAGCACACCCTGCTGGTCACCGATACCGGCGCCGAGATCCTCACCGTCGCCTGAGCCGTTCGCACCCGTGAACGGAGCGCTGCTGGTCGCGGGCACCAGCTCCGATGCCGGGAAGTCGGTTCTGGTCGCGGGGCTGTGCCGGCTGCTGGCCCGCAACGAAGTCCGCGTCGCGCCGTTCAAGGCGCAGAACATGTCGAACAACTCCGCGGTCACCGTCGAGGGAGGCGAGATCGGCCGCGCCCAAGCGATGCAGGCCCGTGCTGCCGGCCTTGCGCCCAGCGTGCGGTTCAACCCGATTCTGCTCAAGCCCGGCAGCGACATGACCTCGCAGCTGGTGATCAGGGGACAGGTCGCTGGGGTGGCCACTGCCGCCGAGTACTGGTCGGACCGCAACAAACTGTCGGCGGTCGTGCAAGACGAATTGGCGCAACTGCGGGCCGAGTTCGATGCAGTGATCTGCGAGGGTGCAGGTTCTCCGGCTGAAATCAATCTGCGTGCAACGGACTTGGTCAACATGGGCCTGGCCCGTGCAGCGAATCTGCCGGTTGTGATCGTCGGCGACATCGATCGCGGCGGGCTGCTCGCGCACCTGTTCGGCACGGTGGCGGTACTCGACGCGAAAGATCAGGCGCTGATCGCCGGCTTCATCGTGAACAAATTCCGCGGCGACGTCTCGCTGCTGGAACCCGGCCTACGCGAACTCGCCGAGCTCACCGGCCGACCCACTTACGGGGTCCTGCCGTACGCCGACGATCTCTGGCTCGACACCGAAGACGCGGTCCCGGTACTGGCTCACCGAGTTCTCGGCACACCGCAACCGCCACGGGGCACCCAGTGGCTTCGGGTCGCGGTGTTGCGGCTGCCCCGGATCTCCAACTCCACCGACGTCGAGGCGCTGGCTTGTGAACCCGGTGTGCTGGTGCGCTGGGTCCGAGAACCCGCGGATCTGGCCGATACCGACGTGATCGTGGTGCCGGGTACCAAATCCACCGTCGCCGACTTGGGCTGGATGCGCGGGCGGGGGTTGGACCAGGCCATTCTCGCCCATGCCGCCTCGGGTCGCGCCGTGCTTGGCATCTGCGGCGGCTTCCAGATGCTGTGCCGTTCGATCGACGACCAGGTCGAAAGCCGGTCGGGCCGGGTCGAAGCGATGGGGATGCTGGACGCCGACATCGGCTTTGCGCCGGACAAGGTGCTGCGCCGCCGGCAGGGATCGCTGCACGGCTACGAGATCCACAACGGGCGGGTGGTCCGCTGCGCGGAGGCCACCTGGTTCGATGCGGATGGAACCCCGGGGGGGTATAGGCGCGACCAGGTATTCGGGACGCATTGGCATGGCCTGTTCGACAACGACGAATTCCGGCGGCAGTGGTTGACCCTCGTGGCGGCCGCGGCAGGCCGGGACGGATTCGTGGTGGCCGACGACGTCGATGTCGCCGCGCGACGTGACGCCCAGCTCGATGTGATGGCCGATTTGCTGGACGCCCACCTCGACGTCGATTCGGTCGCCGGACTCCTCGATGCAGGGCCGCCGCCGCGTCCGACGGTCGTTTCCGCACTGCGCTGACCACATCGGTTGTCGGGCTTGAAATGCCACCCAATCAAGGGTTTTCGGTAGAACCGTTCTCTATTGTCAGCCTTGTCGTCACAAGGGTGGGAACCAGTTCCATATTGCCACAACATTTCAAATTGCCACACAGCTAACGATCCGCACGAAAACGGCCCGCGCGCGGGGCAATTGACTGTAATTTGCTGTGGTGCCTTCGACGATGATGACTACCGTCGACGGGTTTCCCATCCAGGTCTGCGACACCGGTCCGGAGAAGGGCTCCGTCGTGGTGTTGCTCTGCGCGGCCCAGCGCGCACTGACCGCGTACGAGGCGGTGTGTGAGCG
>NZ_JBAPMI010000134.1:0-4440 GCF_049278535.1 Mycobacterium sp.
CAGTGCCGGTGGCACCGGCGGCGCGGGTGGCCAGGGCAACGTCGAGGCGGGGCTCAACAGCACCGGCACGGCCGCCGACCATCCGTCCGCGAACGGTGCCACTGCCACCGGCGGCAACGGCGGCACCGACACCGGCGCTGGCCACACGGGCGGCACCGGTGGTGAGGCAGACGTGCTGGCTCAAAACACCGATAACCTCGACGGAACGTCCGTTATCGGTACACCAGGCGGCAACAATCCGTAGACACCTGCGGAAACCGCGGCTCAGGGGCTCCCTGGGCCGCGGTTTGCGCTCGACGCCGTTCGCTGCTGCGCCCGGAACGGCGAAATCCGTTGGACGCAGTATGCAATTCGGGTGCCCGGTCAGGATTCGCGAGGTCTGGCGCGACTAGGAAGTTCGACGTCTCTCGCCTCCCAGTCGGAAACTCTCGCGCCTCAAGTGCCCACTCAGTTAATGTCTTCGGAGATCAATTGCTCGATTCCGCAGTCAACATCACCCGGCCAGATGAGGAGTGCCGATGGCAGCCATCCACTTCATTTCGGGCCTGCCGCGTTCCGGGTCGACGCTGCTGGCCGCGCTGCTGCGACAGAACCCGCGTTTTGAGGCCGGTATGTCGGGTCCGCTGGCCGGGCTGTTCGGTGCCCTGCTGAGCGAGATGAGCGCACGCAACGAGTATTCGATTTTCATCGATGACGCCAAGCGGCAGCGCATCCTGCATGGGTTGTTCGGCAACTTCTACGCCGACAGCACCGCCGAGGTCATCTTTGACACCAACCGGGCCTGGTGCGCGTGGATGCCGGCGATTGCGCGGCTGTTCCCCGACGCGAAAGTGATTGCCTGCGTGCGTGACCTGGCGTGGGTAGTCGACAGCATCGAGCGGTTGGTGCAGCGCAATGTCTTTAGCCCGTCGTCGATCTTCAACTACAGTGCCGGCGGCACGGTCTATACCCGCGCCAATGGTGTGGTTGGGCCCGATGGCATGGTCGGCGCTCCCTACGATGCGCTCAAACAGGCCTGCTACGGCGCGCAAAAGGAGCGCCTGTTGCTGGTGCAATACGAAACCCTGACCACCGACCCGGCCAAGACAATGCACGCCATTTACGCTTTTCTGGGCGAGCCGGCATTCGAGCACGACTTCGACCACATCGACTACGACGTCACCGGATTCGACGAACGTGCCGGTACTCCGGGGCTGCACACCGTGCGCAGTGAGATCAAGGCCGACCCGCGCCCCAGCTTGCTGCCGCCGGACCTGTTCAAGCGATTTGTCAACGACGCCTTTTGGCGCGATCCGCAGAATGTTCCTGAAGGTCTGCAGATCGTGTGAGGTGTCGTCGATCTGGTTGCAATGGTTGTGGCGCCGCAACTGCCCACGGACTCAACGTGTCTCGACTAAACTCCGCCTATTCTGCAGTATGCCTCGGCGGTTCACTCTGAAGGAGTCAGTGCGGACGTGAACGACGATCCGAGTGCCGATGTGGTCACGCGCCAGTACGAGCGCTACAGGTATCCGCAACCGATAGAGGACCTGGAAGTATGGCTGGCCAACAATTGGGAGTGGTTCGACCCCAGCCATGCGCACCGAGTGTTGTGGCCGGACCGCGAATACAAGTCTGATCTTGATGTCTTGATAGCCGGCTGCGGCACGAACCAGGCGGCGGTCTTCGCGTTCATGAACCCCGACGCAAAAGTGGTAGCGGTCGATATCAGTCAGCCGTCGCTGGATCATCAGCAGTACCTCAAAGACAAGCACGGGCTGTACAACCTGGAGTTGCGCCTGCTGCCGATCGAGGAACTTCCTTCGCTGGGCCTAGATTTCGACCTGATCGTGTCGACCGGTGTCCTGCATCACCTGGCCGATCCGCAGGCGGGAATGAATGCCGTGGCGAGTTGTCTGCGACCCGACGGCGCCATGGGTCTGATGCTGTATGCCAAGTACGGCCGAGCCGGACTTGAGTTGTTGCAGTCGTTCTTTCGTGACTTGGGGCTCGGCCAAAACGAATCCTCGATCGCAATGGTGCGCGAGACGCTGTCGTTGCTCTCGGTCGATCACCTGGTGCAGCCCTATCTAAAGCTGGCCCGAAATCTGCAGTCCGATGCGGTTCTGGTGGATACCTTCCTGCATGGTCGCGAGCGTAGCTACACCGTCGATGACTGCATCGACCTGGTTACCAGGGCCGGGCTCGTCTTTCAGGGTTGGTTCAACAAAGCGCCGTATTATCCGCACGATCTGTTCGCGGCGCCCAACAAGGTCTATCCGGCGATTGACGCGCTGCCGGAGCCGGCGTTGTGGTCGGCGAACGAACGTCTCAACACCCTCAACGCCTGTCACTTCTTCATGGCATGTCGTGCAGATCGGCCGAAAGCATCTTACGCGATTGACTTTTCGACGCATGCCTGCCTCGACTACGTCCCCTTGATGCGAATGCGCTGCGGCTTATCCGGCAACGAGATTTACCGATCGGACTGGCGGACAACGCTGAATTCGGCCCAGTTGCCTTTCCTGCAACAGGTCGATGGTCAGCGCACGATTCGAGAAATCGCCGCGTCCGTGCATGGAGAAGCTTCGTCGAGAGGCAGCGTGGCCGACGTGGAGACTTTCGCCCGCAAGCTATTCACGGCGTTGTGGCGCCTGGACTTCCTGGCCGTGGCCATCAACTGATCACCGATCACCGATCACCGATCACCGATCACCGATCACCGATCACCCAATATAACGCCGGCCCTGTACAACATCTGTTGGACGCAACCTGCGGCAGACTCATTGCAGCCAAGGTCATTTCGCAAATGCCCTACCAACAACAACGGTGCGCGATATCCTCGTTGAATGTCTGACAGGCCTCTCCCGGAATCCGCCCCCACCGGAAGCCAGAAGCATGCCTCCTCCGAGGAAGAGTCTTCTTCCAACAAGCCTGTCCCACGCTGGTCAGACCCTTCGCGGCTGCCCGCGTACGTGGCCCTGGCGATCGCGGTGATCGCGGCGGCTCTTGCCGCCCTGGCGTATTTCCACCCGGCACACCACGGTGCCACCCGCTCCCAGCAAGGCGGCGACGCAAAAGTGAACGTGTGCGTCGCCTATGCCGCCGCCCATAAAGCCGTCGTGATCAATACCCACCTGCAAAGCCCAAACCCAGACCTCCAACTCGCTATTGCCGCCAACGCACGTTTGGCCCTGATCGGGGGTGGCACATACCTGCAGGATCGCCTCGACGCGAACACTGCGGCGCCGGCCGATCTCGTCAACGCCGCCACCGCGATGGCCAATACCATCCAACAGCTGGGAATCAATTACCTGACCGACGCCGGGCCTGATATTCAAAATGCAATCCGCAAAGACTTGAACGATCAAATCGCCCAGCTCGACACGTTGTGCGCATAACCGATAGCCGCCAGCCAGTGTTTGACGGAATACGCTGTGGCCGAAGGTTTTTTCTCGCTGACGACTCACTCAATGCCGTTCTCAGCCCCCGAAAATTCATGACAACTCGTTTACGAGCTGGTTCAATCCCAGTACCGCGCACCAGTATTTACGCATACTGGGAAGCGTGAGGATAAGCGGGGCGTTCCTGGCCGAGAAGGTCGATGCGGTAGACAACAAGCTGAATGTAACCGGCGGCGTGATCTCCAACTACAAAGTCGGCCCTGACCGAGTAGCGCAGTTTCACATCGTGGTGTTGACGCAACGAGACGCCGAAAGCAGCGCCGGTGCAGATCGCCTGGTCGTCATAGAGGTCTCGCCACCCAAGGGTGGAGAACCCCTGCATATGCACCGCGAGCTGCCTGCGAACTTAGCGAACGCGGATGTGGGTTTTGCCTGCTTCAAGTTCCGACTTACTTTGAATCTGAATGGTCGCTGGGTCGTCGCGATGAGTGGTCCAGCAGGAGCTGTATCGCTCCCGCTGACGGTGAGCGGTCCATCTCCGCGCAACAACCCCTAGGCACCTCGCGGGGCGAGAACCCGCCCTACTCATTGCATCTGACGAGACCCGGGGGTCGGTCGCTGGCCGTCGCATTCCAGCTTAAGGACGAATTGAATTCGGAGGTTTGGCAACCCTCCCCCGTTTGTGGAACTACGTTTACGGCAACTGATAAAGGCCGCTCGCATGGAGGTAGACCAATGGCTCGAAGCTGTGGCACGCGGAATCGCAGATCGCGCAACGTCAATCCATACCACCTCTTAGGCCTGAGTGCGGCTGCCGGCCTGATCTTGGCTGCGGCGACGACTTCGCTGGCCGCCGCGCCTACCGCCTACACCGCCAGCGGCCCGGCCATGGTCCATCACGGTGGTGACCGCGCCGCAGCCTACGATCCGAGCGGTGATGGCGGCAACGGAGCGCCGGGTGACAACGGCAACGCCGGTACCGGTGGCAAAGGCGGCGCCGGTGGCAAGGGCGGCGCCGGCGGTAACGGTGGCGCGGGCGGGGCCGGGGGCGCGGGCG
>NZ_JBAPMI010000135.1:0-17215 GCF_049278535.1 Mycobacterium sp.
CGCAGAGGCCGCCCGACCGCGCGCAGCGGCCGCTTCGACCCGTACGAACCCATGGAGCCCTACGACGGCGCCCCGACGCCCCCGCCGCGGCGCAGACCCGCACCCAATCGGGGTACCGCGACGCATCACCCGATCTCGCAAGTCAGGTATCGGAAGGCCGCCGGTGGTGAGGAGCCGTTCGACGATCGCGCACCCCGCCCGCGCCGGCCAAGCAAGCCCTCGGCCGAATCCTGGGACTACGACGTCTAGAAGAAGGTGACTGCGCGGTCCCACCGGTCTCTCCTACCGACAGGACCGCGCAGAGTCTTCAGGTGACTAGTGCGCCTGCTGCCCCCATGCGCCGGCCGCTCGACGATCGGCCGCGGCGACGTCATCGGCGCCCTCGCGTACCGCATTTCCGAGGTCGACCAAGATTTCGTTGAGGGCAGTGGCCGCTTGATGCCACCTCAGCTGCTCGACGCCGTAAGCGGTGGCGGCTTCACGAGTCCAAAGCTCCTGCAGCGGCGCGACCTGCGCTTTCAACTCCTGCAGCGCGGTATTGAACCGCGCCGAAGCGGTATGGATTTCCTGCCGGACCGACGATTCGATCTCGTCGAAGTTGTATGACAGCCGCGAATCCATGGACGGTGGCCTCACAGATTCCCGGCGGCAACGCCGATGTGGCGTGCATGATCGTCGGCCGCGTCCCGCAGCGCGTCTTCGTTATAGCGAATCGTTTCCGCGATGCCGTGCAGCGCATGGTGCAGTTTCGTCGACTCCGCGTTCCATCTGTGCACAACGTCCTTGAAACGCGACGCCGCCATTCCGCCCCATATCGATGGCGGAACACCGGTCATGCGCCCGATGAACGACTGCAACGTCGCGCGAATCTCCTCGTTACGGGCGTCGATGGCGGTAGCGACCGAGCGCATGAGGTCGAAGTCGGTGCTGAGCGCGTTGCCACCTGTCGACGTGCTCACTTGTTCCCCCTTTTTTGCGGCGGCCGCGGACCAACCCGCGCTAACACAAAATGAGACTCCCGCGGGTCGGGTCTGGTTCCGCCAAATTCAATCCAAAGCTCGAGCCGACCGAATTGCGACGTCGCACTCCCGGTTCACGGCGTCGTCGCGATCATGCCGGCTTTGACATCCGATGCTGATCCGGACCGCCGTGTCGACCCACACCGTCCAGCGGATGTCATGGCCAGGCCGGATCTCTCGATAGGTAACTGCCGCGCGGCCCGCGCTGCGGCCCGCCGGGTTGAAGTCGACGAATACCCCGGCGGGCGCCCCGTCTATCGCGCTCTTGAGAAATTCGGCGGTCGCGTCTAGTGACCCCAGCGCAACCCGCGACTGCGTAACGTGCAGCGCCACCTCGGGATCCGACGGTGAGGAGATCTGCACCCGCGCCGAACCGGGGCCGGCTAACACACGTCGCATCGGCCATTGATCCGGAACCTGCACTGCAACATGGCCCTCCACGATATAGGTCGTCGAAATGCCGGGGTCGCCCGCGCGCGGTGCAGGGTGGCGGATCAGAGCAGCCACGCCAATCATTACGCTGACCGCAGGTAGCACCAGGGCCAGATTCCGGAGCCGACGGCGACCCGCAGCGATACGGCAACTCGAACTGCGGACAAGTTTTTCAGTCGGAACGACCGCTCCGGCAATCCTTCTCAAGCCGATGTCGTCGACTTCCAGCACGGTCATAACGCCGGATTTTCGAAGCCCGTTAGCGATCAACACCGACAGCGGGCCTGCGCCGCGCACTGTTCTGGGGGCGTCGATGATCACCAGCTCCGAGGTGTTCGACGCCATGCTGACAATGGAACGCACAACCGAATCGGCGACGGCTCGCTGATCTCGACGACGCGTTTCGGCCACCACTGCGGCGTCGACGATAGCGACGAAATCGTCTGCGATTTCGGCAACTAACGTCGCGAGCCCAGGTGGACGAGATGCCTGACGCAGCAGCCACGACCGTGGTCGCATCACGACATCGCCGGCGAACGCCTCCGCAGCTACGGTGACGACATCGACGCGCTTCGGCGCCCACCATGATGGGTGAACAACGATTACCTCTTCTGCGGTGCCGCAGTCGACGGTCGCCAACATCGAGTGCCACAGCGACTTGACGCTGACCGGACGAAAGTCGATCAGAGTTACCGCGTCGTCGATGTGCTCGAAAGCAGCCTTCTCCGCCTCGCTGTCGACGACCGTAGCTCCGCCGCAACATAATCGGCGGACTGCGGTTGGGCCGACCTCGACAATGTGTGCCCTCACGGCGGCGGACTCCAGCCGACCTGGATCAGCTGGGGACTACCGCGCCGAGTAATCAGCGTGCCGCGCCCAGGCGGCATCGGCGATGCGCGCACCTGCTCGATAGTCAAGCCCTCATCCGGGTTGCCGCTCATCAGCAGTGTCATGCAACCGGCATCCCGCAGCCCACCTAACAGTGGCTCGTACATTCCGCGAGCTGCACCACCACTTCGGCGCGCTATCAGCAGGTGCAAACCCAAGTCTCTGGCGTGGGGCAGCACCTCAACGAGCGGGGCCAGCGGATTCCCGCGAGCGGTTTCGACGAGGTCGTAATCATCGATGACGAAATAGATCTCCGGCCCCGACCACCACGACCTGTCCCGCAATTGCTGCGGTGTGGCATTCGCCGCAGGCATTCGCCGACGCAGTTGTTCGACGATGCGCGGCACTACGTCACCGGCTGCGTCGGCGGAAACAAGGTATCCCCCAAGCTGTCCAGATTCGGGCTGCACGACGCCAAGGAGCGTTCGTCGCAGATCGACGACGAACAATTGGCATTGGCCGGCGGTCGTCGTCCTCGACAGCTCACGGCACAGAGTACGCAATGTCGCAGTCTTTCCGCAGCCGCTGTCACCGAGGACCAGCAAATGTAAGTGCTGCGCGAAATCGATTGTCAATGGTGCAAGTTCGTCTTCCTCGACACCGATCAGGAGCCCGGTGGCAGAACCGCCCGCGCGTTCCACCACTCGGTGATGGTCGATCTGATCCGGCAATACTGGGATCGGCGGCGCAACCCATCCATCGCGACGCCAAAGCAAGCCGCTGTTGGAATCCGCGCCGTCGAGCCTGGGTAGGGCGATGACCATGTGCAGCGCGTCATGGGAAAGCCCCCGCCCCGGCGTGCTCTCGGGAACCTCTTGAGCCCGCCGGCGATCCAATTCGGAATCCGCAGGCTCGCCGAGCCGCAATTCGATTCGTGTCCCGATCTGATCCCTCAGCGCGGGCCTGATTTCAGCCCAACGCGACGCGGTCAAGACGACATGTACTCCATACGAGAGCCCCTCGGCGGCCAGTGCCGCCACCGATCCCTCAACGGCCTCGAATTCGCGTTTGAGGCTTGACCACCCGTCAACGACCAGGAAGACATCACCGAAGCGATCGCACACTGGATCTCGCTGCGCCTTAAGCCGTCGATAGTGCACCATCGATTCGATTCCGTTCTGGCGAAACAGCGTCGCGCGTGACCGAATTAGTACGTCGAGCCAAGCGATCGTGCGTCGGGTCAGCTGCTGATCTGCTCGTCCAGCCACCGAGCCGACGTGCGGCAACTCTCGTAGCGATGTCAACGACCCGCCGCCGAAGTCAAGACCGTAGAACTGGACCATGCTTGGATCGTGAGTGGCGGTCAGTGCCCCGACGAGCGTGCGCAAAGCTGTCGACTTGCCCGATTGAGGTGCGCCGACCACAGCGACATTGCCCGCGGCTCCGGACAAGTCGACGACCAGCGGCGTGCGGCGCTGCTCGAACGGTCGGTCTACCATCCCGATGGGAACCATCAGGGCGGGCATCGGTTCACTGTCACCCAGGACGGTGCTCAAAATCGGTGCCCCCCCGAGCGGTGGCAGCCACACTTCACGGGCTCGGGGGCCGTGTCCGGACAGCCGGTCGACGATCGTCTGAAGGACGGTGCGGCATGCGACCGTGGCCGCCTCGGCACGACCTTTCGGGACGACGGGTCCGATCGGTTCAATCGTGAACATGTGGACACCTGCCGAGTTTCCTTCTGGGTCTGCCGAAACAGACTCGTCGACGGCGCCGTCCGTTTCGGTACGGCATGGCCCGGACACGTATGCCGTCTGGAAGCGGATCAATCCAGCCGTGCCAACACGCAGGTAGGCAGCGCCGGGCATACTCGGCAACTCGTAGGCGTCGGACGTCCCCAGCACGATTCGCGATTCATTGCTCGACAACGTCTTTAAGCACACTCGATAAGACAAATGGGATTCCAGGCCGCGCAGTCGACCCTCGTCAAGGCGCTGACTTGCCAGCAGCAGATGCACACCCAGCGATCGCCCGAGCCGACCGATCGCCACGAAGACGTCCGCAAAATCTGGATGTTGGCTGAGTAATTCGGAGAACTCGTCGACGATGACGAACAGCGTTGGCAAAGAATCTAATTGAGCTCCGGCCTGTCGTGCCCGTTGGTACGCGACGATCCCGTCGATGTTGCCCGCCTTACGTAGCGCTTCCTGGCGACGATTCATTTCGCCGGTCAGCGCGTCACGCATTCGGGCGACCATCGCCGCCTTATCCGACAGGTTCGTGATGACGGCGGCAACATGTGGCGCACCCTCCAATCCCGCGAACGTTGCACCGCCCTTGAAGTCCACCAGCACCAGGTTGAGCTGCTCTGGTGAATGGCAGGCCGTCATGCCCAATGCGACTGTTCGGAGGAACTCGGACTTGCCGGAACCGGTTGCGCCGACACAGAGTCCGTGTGGCCCCATTCCGTTTTCGGCCGCCTCTTTGATGTCCAGCTCTACCGGCTCACCCCCGGCCGCGATCCCGATTGGCACCCGAAGCCGATCGCGGCGGTTTCTGCCATTCCAATACTGTTCCGGCACAAATGAGTTAACATCTGCGATTCCGATCAGATCGGGCCAGCCCGTGCGTTTCGACACGTCTATGTCGCTTGCTCGATAGCCGGCCAGCCTCTGCGCGCACTCGAGTGCGGCCGTGCAACTCATTTCATCGGGTCGCGCGGCCAATTCGATGCCGTTTAGCACCAGCGGTGCTCCTATCGGTGCCGAGTCGTCAACCGTCGATATCGTGATTCCCTTGTCAGCGACCTCGCCCAGCAATTCGCACTCAACGGCCAGGCCGTCGACTATGACCACAAGATGGGGCACATGCGGATCGGTGAGCGCTCGATACGCCGTCACGGCGGCAAGCGCTTCCATGGCTGCGGCCACCGACGCATAGACCATCCGAGTCGGTCCGATGTCATCATCGGCCCAGGGATGTCGATTGTGCGGCAACCATTTCAGCCAGTCCCAATAGCGCCGGCTGCGGTCACTGACAGCGGCGGCAATCAACACCAGCCGAGGACTGTGCATGACCGCGAGCTGACATATCATCGCGCGCAACAGCGCGCGTGCCTGCGTAGTGTCACCGCCAACGTTCAGCGCCGTCAGATCCCGCAGTGCGACCGCGATGGGTACGTCTGTGACCGTCGAGTGCGTGTGAAGAAACCTGCGCAGCGCATTGGCGGTTACCGGATCCGGCCGGCCAACCGGATCGATAGTCGGCGCGATCGGCCGACCGGCAAGAGGCAACGTTCCGACTCCTATCCGCACCTGGCAGAAATCTGAGTCCGTGACTCGCCGCTCCCACATCCGGCACCCGCCCACCAATATCCACAGCGTCTCGGGATCTGCATGGCACCAGGTCAGTGAATAATGCTGTGCTGCAGCAGCCTTGACAACTTCACATCGGACGCCGGACAGATAGTCGAGGTACTCCGCACGCTGTGCGTTGATCTCGCCACGGCACCGATCCACGTTGGACAAGGCGGTTGCCAATGCGGAGGCAAGCATCATCAACGGGAACATCAGGAAAGCCGGATTGCGCGGCGCTGCCGACCGCGAGTGATAGGCCACCGCCATCGCGCCCACTGTCGCGACAGCCGTGACGATCGGCAGCAACCGGATCAGCTGATTCGACTGCGCCGTCCGCCCCACTTCCGGCGGGCCGGCGACAACGACGTCGGAGGTGGGGTACACCGGCGGCAGCACTCGTTCGATCGGCGCGTGCTCAACAGTCGCACCGCTGTCGAGCAGTCGCATCTAGCCCTCCGTACGTTTGCCCGCCATCGCTGCGCCGGGATGCGTTTGGCACGGTAGGCACGCTCGAAATCAGCGGCAAGTCGCCTGTGGATCACCGCATACGCAGCAGCAACGCCTCGGCTAGCGTCCGAGTCGTTGAACGGAGGTCGGTGTGCAGTACGCGTTGGCGGTACCCACCCAAAACGGCGGATCGCGTGCGGGCGGCGGAGGGGTACGCCGGATATCAATTCATGCCGATTCGGCCAGCGTCGATTTGGTGCTATCCGCTGCAGTGCCTATCGGATCGTTGATTCCGCCGATCGTGGACGTACTTCATCGCAGAGCTGACTTCCGCCCCGGTCCCGTCGCTGTCCGGTATCAGCTGTCTATTCCAGCCAGCACAGTGCTGGATGCGTCGAAGACATTGGCCCAATTAGGTATTCGAGATGGCACCGTGTTGCTTCTTACGCGCTCGTCGACCGAATTGATGGCACCACGCTTCGATGAGGCGGCGGAGGCCGTATCGGCATCGGTCGCTGCACTGGTGCGGCGTTGGACCCAGCGGGTGTCTCGTCTCGCCGGCTCGCTGACCGCTATGTGGCTGGCTGCCGTAACTGCGGCGATCCTGATTCGAACCGCGTTCTGCGCCAACGACACCCACCGCACAGCAGGCGTTGGCGTGGCCGCAACGATCACCCTGCTGACTCTGCCTGCGGCAGCAATTGCATATCGCGGTTTCCAGGAGAAATCCGGAGGACTGGTGCTGGGCCTGTTGGCTACCGGCTTCGCCGCGCTGGCGGGCCTGCTTGCCGTACCCGGTGGACCTGGCGCTCCGAACATGTTGTTTGCGGCCGCGGCTGCCGCCGCTTCAGCGGCAATCATGCGCGTAATAGCGGGCTGCTCAATGGCATTCGATGCGTTGCTGATATTTTCGGTGACCGGTGCGGCTGCGGCATCGGTGGGTGCGATCACGGCGATCCCGTGGGCGGCTATCGGCGCGGCGTTCGCGGCGATGTCGTTAGCGGTGATCGAGGCCTCGGCACCGGTGTCGATCATGCTTGCGCGGCTGTCCGCGCTGACGGCAGACCCCACCGCAGATACGTCGTTCACCGATCCACATCGGCTGAACACCAAAGCAATCCGCGCCCATACCTGGCTTACCACCTTGATCACCGCCTTCTCGGCCTCGGCCGCGCTGGGAGCAGGCGGCACGGCACTTGGATCGTGTCTGTCAGGCGGGCCACGCTCCCCCGGTCTTGTGTTCGCGGCCCTGACCGGCAGTGTGCTGCTATTGCGGGCGCGCGCACATCGAGACCCCGCAAGATCCGCGCCGCTCTTCATCTCTGGTACAGCCATACTCAGCGCTGGTCTGGTCGCTGCTTCCGTCGCGTATCCGAAGCACACACCTCACATCGCCGCAGTGTCGATATCGCTGAGCGCTGTCGCGCTGTGCCTCGGATTTGTTGACGACAGAGCGGTCGGGTCTCCGATTGCGCGGCGCGCTCTCGAACTGCTGGAGTATTTCGCATTCGCCACCATTGCGCCGCTGGCTTTTTGGCTCTGTGGACTATACGGCGCTGCGCGTAGCTTGAACCTGTCGTGAAGACAGCGCGATGGCGAGTGTGCCATTACGCCACGGTCGCGGCAGTCGCCGCGCTGCCGCAATGTGTCGTTTCACCCGCACATGCGGTATCACCGCCCGCGATCGACGACAGTCGACTACCCCAGCCGGCGCCGGCAAGCCCACCGCGGCCAACCGTGCAACGTGAGATCTGCGCGATGCCTTCCATGACCCGCGATCCCGACCCGTCGGACGACAGCGCTCAGCTCGCCGCGCTTGACCTGCCACAGGTTTGGAAGCTCACCCGTGGTTCCGGGCAACGAGTCGCCGTTATCGACACCGGGATTTCACCACACCCACGGCTGCCCCGAACAGCGGCCGGCGGTGATTATGTCCACAAGGGCGACGGCACCCAGGATTGCGACGGACACGGCACCGCAGTCGCCGGGATTATCGCCGCCACACCGGATCCCAATCACGATGATGGTTTCAGCGGAGTCGCGCCGGGTGCTGATTTGATCAGCATTCGACAGTCCAGCACCAAATTCGGTCTCGCGACTGATCCGTCCGGCGTCGGGTTCGGAGACGTCGAGACCATGGCGCGAGCGGTGCGAACCGCCGCTGACCTAGGCGCCTCGGTCATCAATATCTCATCGGTCGCCTGCATCGACGCCGGGGCAGTGCTCGACGATCGCGCACTCGGTGCGGCGCTGTCCTACGCCGTCGACATCAAGAATGTCGTCGTGGTCTCCGCCGCCGGAAACACCGGTGCTGGGCGGTGCCCCGCTCAGCAAGCCGAAGCCACCTGGGACTCGGTGACAGTGGTCGTGAGTCCCGCTTGGTACGACGACTACGTCCTGACCGTGGGTTCGGTGAACGCTCACGGCGAACCTTCGGCGTTCACCCTCGCCGGCCCGTGGGTAGATGTCGCCGCTCCCGGCGAGGGGGTGACATCGCTGAGTTCATCGGGTGATGGGCTGGCCAACGCGCTTGATGGACAGCGAGGTTCGACCCCGCTCTCGGGTACCAGCTACGCCGCTCCGGTGGTCAGTGGACTGGCGGCCCTGATCCGATCCCGATTCCCGACCTGGACGGCTCGTCAGGTGATGCAACGCATCAAGGCCACCGCGCATCATCCGCCTGGCCGATGGGATCCGCGGGTCGGCGCAGGACTGGTGGACCTGGTAGCGGCCGTCAGCACCGATACCCCGGCGGCCCCGGCCTCGCCGTCCACCCGTACGACAGCTCCCCTCCCCGATCCTCCGCTGCGCGCGCCGCCGGACCATGGCGCACGAGATACCGCGTTCACCGGGGCTGCCTTCTGCGGTGCCTTATTAGCGGTGGCGCTGTCACTCGGCGCGACGTGGTCGTGGTTGCGGCGAGCTCGGGTCCGATCTACTCGTAACAGCCGGAACATCTTGAGCGACTGACGCATTGACTCTGCTCAATTCCGGCCCGGCAGGCAACGCGGCCAGCAGTGGCCAGGGCCCCGCAGTCATCGCGTCGGCCAGTCCGAGGTCGCGTGCCGCATCGTCGTCGTGGACGGCGTACCGGACGCCGTTGTCGGAGACTAAATATCGCGTGCCCGCGCGAACATTGCTACCGGAGATGCCGGTAGCACGGACATACGCACAACGGCCGGGTGGCAGATACACGGCGTCGACGGCTGGACCCGGTCCGTCGGCCTGGGTCAAGGCCACCGGTGCGTGGCCGTCCGAGAGATTCAGCCCGCCAAACGAAAACGAGATTTCGACGTTGCCCAACCCCTGATGTGTCCATCCGACGCAGAGCGGCGCACCATCGGCATGCGGTGCAGCCGTTGTCCGGTCGGGAAAGGCAGAGACCGGCAGCCGGGTCACTGGGGCCGCGCCGCGGATTACGTCCGGCGCAACCGCGATGGCGGTACGAGTGCCGTGCGAGTTGGTAAATCGGACGAGATCGGCTGCGAATTGCCCGACGCGTTGAACGCCGTCGTTGAGCACGACGTAATACTCGTCACCGCCTACCCGGCTCACCCGCAGCACGCTGCCGACCGGGAAACCCGAGAGCGAGGCCGGGCCGCGACTGCCGGCGTCAGCGATCCGCGGCGCAGTGAGGGGCGGCGTCTCCGGGATGAGGTTCAGCAGCAGGGGCGACACCATGATTGGGGCCTGACCCTCGATCGCCAGTGCGTGTTTGACCGCGGCGTCGTCCAGGTTCACGACAGCTCGGCGACCGTCGTAGAGCAGATAGGTCGATCCTCCGGACGATGGCCTGACCAACAGGGTCTGATCGGGCGCAAGGCCATGCGACTGCTGACCTTCAGCCGGCCCGACCAGAACAGTCGTGACGTTGTCGCCGTCGCAGACCTTCCAGCGCAATTCATCTTCGCCGAGCGGCCTGCCCAAGAACTGTGGTGCGCCGGGGATACCCAGCAGTGGACCCCGTCTGAGGTGACTGAGCGCAGACTCAGCTGCGGGCTGCGGGTCGGCGTTTGTCTTCACGATCAACCTGGCCGAAGCCAGGTTCAGCACGGGATGCAATGTTTCGCCCAATCGAACGTAGAGGGCGCCCGACTTTGTCTCCATCAAGATCGGCCCTGCCACCGACCACGGTTGCGGGCGCAGAAAGGCAAGCACCACGCAACCGGCCAACAAGGTGATCGCGAGTACCAGGCCGGCCATCATCGACTGCGCGGGCGCACGAATCGACTCATTGACGGCGCGAAGGTCCCTGCCCAGCAATGCGCACTCGATGCGACGGCGCAGGAATCGGTAGCCGCTGACGTGCAGCCTCGTAGTCGGTTGCCATGCCATCCGGCTGACGATATGCACCGGTCGGGCCGCGCCCCCACGACAATCCACAGTCCGAGCGCCAAGAACCGTGGATATGACCGCAAGCCCGAAAATCAGTAGAATCGCCTGGTGAGCGTTAGCCGCAAGACCCGTTCCGTATCCCGTCGCGCCTGGTCACGTCGCTTGAGCTTGACCGCCGCCGCATTGCTGGGCGCGGGCGTGCTGCTCGTTGCACCCAGCGCCACGCGGATCGCGGCCCCATCGGCCAATGCCGACAACTGCCCGGATATTGCGGTGACCTTCGCCCGCGGTACCGACGAGCCGAATGGCTTGGGACGCGTCGGCCAGGCCCTCGTCGACGGCATCCGCCAGAACACCGGCAAGAACGTCGACGCCTACGCGGTCAACTACCGGGCCACCCTTCTGCAGATACACGGCAACGACGGCGCCAAGGATGCGATCAAGCACATCAAGGACGTAGCCGACAAGTGCCCGGCCACCCCGCAGGTGCTCGGCGGGTACTCGCAGGGCGCATCGGTGGTTGACATCGTCACCGGAACACAGATCGGCGGCGTCGGCTGGGGCGATTCGCTTCCGCCGCAGTACGCCAGCCACGTCATCGCGGTCACCACGTTCGGCAACCCGGCCGACCGTAGCGGCGGAACGATCGCGGCGCAGAGCGCGATGTTCGGCGCCAAAGCCGTCGACTACTGCAACCCCGAAGACCCGATCTGTCACGCCGGCCAGGGCAACGAGTGGAAGGGCCACACCGAGGGCTACGTGCCCGTCTACACCAGCCAGGCTGCCAGCTTCGTGCAGACCCGACTGTTGTCGGTAATGCCCCCCACCTCATCCGACGGGCCGATGGGCGTTCCGCCCGGCCCCGGGCCGCTGGGCGTCCCGCCTGGGTTTGGGCCTTTCGGCGTTCCGCCCGGATCTGGTCAAGGTCCGCTGCCCGGCCCCGGCGCCGAGGTCCCGGGTCCGGCCGTGGTCAGCCAGACCCAGCCCGCGGTATTCCGCTGACCAGAATCTGGTCGCGCTGACTTTCGGCGGGCGCACTACTATCGGGCCATGAAGCTGCGCTCGCTAGGCCTGCCACCCCGGTCGATTCCAGGCAAATTCGCCCTCGCCGGGCTGCTCGCCTTGATCTTGACCCTTGCTCCGGCCTCGATCCTGCTCCCCACGGCATCGGCCGCCTGCCCGGATGCCGAGCTGGTGTTTGCCCGAGGGCGCCAGGAATCACCCGGCGCCGGCGTTGTCGGCAACGCCCTGATCAGCGCGTTGCGGTCCAAAGTCAACAAAAACGTCAATCTCTACGCGGTGCGCTACCCCGCCGACACCGAGGTCGACATCGGCGCCAACGACATGAGCGCCCACGTCCAGTCCACGATCAACAACTGCCCGAACACCCGCGTGGTGCTCGGGGGCTACTCGCTGGGCGCGGCGGTGACCGACGTCGTGATGGCCGCTCCCATCGCGGCACTCGGCTTCAACAATCCCCTGCCGCAAGGCGCCGATCAGCACATCGCGGCGGTCGCACTGTTCGGCAATGGCAGCAAGTGGGTCGGGCCGATCACGAACTTCAACCCGATCTACACCGAACGGACCATCGACATGTGTCATGGCACCGACCCGATCTGCAACCCCGCCGACCCCAACACCTGGCAAAACAACTGGTCGCAGCACGCGGGATCGCTGTATATCCAGGACGGCATGGTCAACCAGGCCGCCGACTTCGTCGCCGGCAAGCTGGCGTAGTCAACCGCCCTGGCCGAACCCTTAGGCCGCTCACAGCGGTGCAATAGTTTTACCCCCTAACGTTTGCTCATGCGATCTGGCCTGATCCGTTTAGCAGCCGCGGCGTTGTTCACAACGGGTTTGCTGACCGCACCCGCGCTGATGCCCGTTCCGGTGACGCCGCTGCCAGTGGCTTCTGCCGCTTGCCCGGACGCCGAAGTCGCCTTTGCGCGGGGCCGCGAAGAACCACCCGGCGTCGGCGGGATCGGTCAGGCCTTCATCTCTTCGCTGCAGAAAAAGCTGCCGCACATGACGATCGGCTCCTATGGCGTCAACTACCCGGCCAACGTCGAAGTCGCCGAAGGCGCCAACGACATGAGCGCTCACGTCCAGTCGATGGCGGCAAGCTGCCCGAACACCAAGCTCGTGCTCGGCGGCTACTCGCTCGGTGCCGCCGCGGCCGATGTTGTCGTCGCCCTGAACAGACCGGGATTCGGCTACACCAATCCCCTGCCATCAGTGTTCGATCGACACGTCGCCGCCGTCGCACTGTTCGGCAACGGCACTCAGCGGGTGCTCGGCCCGGTCCCCAATTTCAGCAGGGCCTTCGCCGGCAAGACCATCGACCTGTGCGCCGTAGGCGACCCGATCTGCAACAAGGGAATCCAGAATCTGCAATGGGAGTCCCACCTGCAGCCGTCGTACGTCGACTCTGGTCTGGTGAATCAGGCCGCCAATTTCGTCGCCGCAAAGCTGTAGCTCAGTCCCGGGTACGCAGATCGCGGGTGATCAACGTCCGCGCCTGCAACTCACTGTCAGGCGGGTAATCCACGCCGACCAGCGTCAGACCGCGCGCCGGTGCAGCGGCGTAATCGCTCGACCGCCGGGTGTCGGTGAGTAACTCACGGCACCACGTGGCGGTGCGCCGATGTTCGCCGACGGCCAGCAGGGCGCCGACCAGCGATCTCACCATCGACCAACAGAACGCATCGGCGGTGACCTGCGCGGTGATCAGATCGCCGTCGCGCTCCCAGTCGAAGCGCTGCAGGTCGCGAATCGTCGTCGCCCCTTCACGGTAGCGACAGAATGCCGCAAAATCGTTCAGCCCCAATAGATTTTGTGAAGCCGCGGCCATCGCATCGACGTCGAGGTCCCGTGCCCAGTCGGTGATGTACCGGGCTTGATGCGGCTCCACTCCATAGGCGGCAGTGGAAATTCGGTAGACGTAATGGCGGCGCAGCGCCGAGAAGCGCGCGTCGAAACCCGCTGGCGCACGGATGATCCCGCGGACCCGGACATCGGCGGGCAGCAGCCGGCTCAGTCGCCGGACCAGCGGCTCGAACTCGTGTTGGTTCGGCCGCGGCGAACGCGGATAGACGTTGGGCAGAGCGTCGACGGGAACGTCGACATGGACGACCTGACCGGTGGCATGCACGCCGGTGTCGGTGCGGCCGGCTGCGCGCAACCGCAACGGGCTGCGGAACACCGTCGACAGCGACTCCTCGAGAACGCCGGCCACCGTACGCTGGCCGGCCTGCGTCGCCCACCCGGCGAAATCGGTTCCGTCGTAAGCGATATCGAGACGCAGACGAACGAGCCCGCCATCGGAGTCGATGGCGGGCTCGTCGTTCAACGATGAGTCGCTACTCAGCGTCGTCGGTGCTTTCGGTCTCCGCAGTCACCTCAGCAGCCTCGGCCTCAACAGCTTCCGGCTCGGCGGCAGCTTCCGGCTCCGTGGCCACGGGCTCGACGGCCTCCGCCTCGGCAGCCTTGGGCTCAGCGGCCTTGGCAGCCTTCGGCTCCACAGCCTTCGCGGCGCCCGCACTACGCGCACGGTTGGCCTCGGAGGTCACCGTCTTCTCCTGCACCAGCTCGATGACCGCCATCGGGGCGTTGTCGCCCTTGCGGTTCTCGACCCTGATGATGCGGGTGTAACCGCCATTGCGGTCGGCGAAGAACGGCCCGATCTCCGCGAACAGGCTGTGCACCACATCCTTGTCGCGGATCTTCTTGAGCACCTCACGCCGGTTGTGCAGCGTGCCCTTCTTGGCGTGGGTGATCAGCTTCTCGGCGTAGGGCCGAAGTGCCCGCGCCTTGGCGTCGGTCGTCTTGATCCGACCGTGCTCGAACAGCGCCGTCGCCAGGTTGGCCAGGATCGCCTTCTGGTGCGAAGACGACCCGCCGAGGCGAGGACCCTTGGTGGGCTTGGGCATTGCGACTTCTCCTTAAGGGGCCGGTCCCCGTATCAGGTAGGACCGGGACGGCACTCTTTCGAGCGGTTGGGCGTTACAGCTGTTCGGTTTCGGCGTAGTCCGCGTCGTCGTAGTTGCCGTCGGCGGACCAGGTTCCGGTGGCGACGTCGTAGCCGGCAACCTCGGACGGGTCGAAGCTGGCCGGGCTGTCTTTGAGCGACAGACCCAACTGGTGCAGCTTGACCTTCACCTCGTCGATCGACTTCTGACCGAAGTTGCGGATGTCGAGCAGGTCGGACTCGGTGCGCGACACCAGTTCTCCGACGGTGTGCACACCCTCACGCTTGAGACAGTTGTACGAGCGCACGGTCAGGTCGAGGTCGTCGATCGGCAGAGCGAACGACGCGATGTGGTCGGCCTCGGCCGGCGACGGGCCGATCTCGATGCCTTCGGCCTCGACGTTGAGTTCGCGCGCCAGACCGAACAATTCGACCAGCGTCTTACCCGCCGATGCCAGCGCGTCCCGGGGGCCGATCGAGCTCTTGGTCTCGACGTCGAGGATCAACTTGTCGAAGTCGGTGCGCTGCTCGACACGAGTCGCGTCCACCTTGTAGGTCACCTTGAGCACCGGCGAGTAGATGGAATCGACCGGGATACGGCCGATTTCAGCACCCGACGCCTTGTTCTGCACGGCCGGGACGTAACCGCGGCCACGCTCGACGACGAGCTCTATCTCGAGCTTGCCCTTGTCGTTCAGCGTCGCGATGTGCATCTCCGGGTTGTGCACGGTGACGCCGGCCGGCGGCACGATGTCACCGGCGGTGACCTCGCCCGGACCCTGCTTGCGCAGGTACATGGTCACCGGCTCGTCCTCCTCCGAGGACACGACCAGGCTCTTGAGGTTCAAGATGATGTCGGTGACGTCTTCCTTGACGCCCGGCACCGTGGTGAACTCGTGCAGCACACCGTCGATGCGGATGCTGGTGACGGCCGCGCCCGGAATCGACGACAGCAGCGTGCGGCGCAGCGAATTACCAAGCGTGTAGCCGAATCCCGGCTCCAACGGCTCGATGACGAACTGCGAACGGCTGTCGCTGATGACCTCTTCGGACAAGGTCGGTCGTTGTGAAATCAGCATGGTGTTTCTTGTTCTCCTCCTCGGCACCCGCTATTTGATGCCGTTTAGGTACCTGTACCGGTCGGAACAGGTGGTCTTACTTCGAGTAGTACTCGACGATCAGCTGCTCGGTGAGCGGCACCTCGATCTGAGCACGCTCGGGCAATTGGTGAATCAGGATGCGCTGCTGCTCGCCGACCACCTGGATCCAGCTGGGGATCGGACGATCGCCGGCGGTCTCGCGGGCGATCTGGAACGGCACGGTGTTCAGCGACTTGCCCTTGATGTCGATGATGTCGTACTGCGACACCCGATAGCTGGGGATGGTCACCTTGACGCCGTTGACCGTGAAGTGGCCGTGGCTCACCAGCTGACGGGCCATCCGCCGCGTGCGGGCGATGCCGGAGCGGTAAACGACGTTGTCCAGCCGGCTCTCCAGGATCTGCAGCAGCTCGTCGCCGGTCTTGCCGGGACGGCCGGCCGCTTCCGCGTAGTAGCGGCGGAACTGCTTCTCCATGACGCCGTAGGTGAAGCGGGCCTTCTGCTTCTCCTGCAGCTGCTGGCGGTATTCGCTCTCCTTGATCCGCGCGCGGCCGTGCTGGCCGGGCGGGTAGGGGCGCTTCTCGAAGGACTGGTCTCCACCGACGAGGTCGACGCCCAGGCGGCGCGACTTGCGGGTGATGGGTCCGGTGTAACGAGCCATTGTCTGTTCTTCTCCTAGACCCGAC
This sequence comes from Mycobacterium sp., assembly GCF_049278535.1. Taxonomy (GTDB): domain Bacteria; phylum Actinomycetota; class Actinomycetes; order Mycobacteriales; family Mycobacteriaceae; genus Mycobacterium. The sequence goes on from NZ_JBAPMI010000135.1 coordinate 16,171, forward strand.
GACGCTTGGGCGGACGGCAGCCGTTGTGCGGCTGGGGGGTGACGTCAGAGATCGCGCCGACCTCCAGGCCAGCGGCCTGCAGCGACCGGATCGCGGTCTCGCGGCCCGAGCCCGGGCCCTTCACGAACACGTCGACCTTGCGGACGCCGTGCTCCTGCGCCTTGCGGGCGGCGTTCTCGGCGGCCAGCTGCGCGGCGAACGGCGTCGACTTACGCGACCCCTTGAAGCCGACGTGACCGGACGACGCCCATGCCAGGACGTTGCCCTGCAGGTCGGTGATCGTCACGATCGTGTTGTTGAACGTGCTCTTGATGTGGGCGGCACCGTGCGGGACGTTCTTCTTCTCCCGACGCCGGGTCTTCTGGCCCTTCTTGGGCGCAGCGGCGGCAGCCTTCTTAGCTGGGGGCATGACTTACCTGGCCTTCTTCTTGCCGGCGATGGTGCGCTTGGGGCCCTTGCGGGTACGCGCATTGGTCTTAGTGCGCTGACCGCGAACGGGCATGCCGCGGCGGTGCCGAAGGCCCTGGTAGCAGCCGATCTCGATCTTGCGGCGGATATCGGCCTGCGTCTCGCGGCGCAGGTCACCCTCCACCTTGAGGTTGGCTTCGATGTAGTCGCGCAAGTGGGTCACCTGATCGTCGGTGAGGTCCTTGGTGCGCAGATCTTTGTCGATCCCGGTAGCTGCCAGGATTTCGTTGGAGCGGGTCCGGCCAACGCCGAAGATGTACGTCAACGCGACCTCCATGCGCTGGTCGCGCGGGAGGTCGACGCCCATTAGTCGAGCCATGGGGGTGGCATTCCTTCTCTACGCGGAGGTCTCAATCCCCAGCCCGTTCCCTGGCCCAGAAAACAACTCTGGGCTCCGGGGTCCGGCCTCCGTTCCGGACGTGGCTGAACTGCCCCATCTCTAAAGATGCCAAGCCGTTCAGTGGTGCTGGGAGGTCTGCATTCAGTTGTGCGCGTATCCAGCGACAGGTACTAGCCCTGACGTTGCTTGTGACGCGGATCAGAGCAGATCACCATGACCCGTCCATGCCGACGGATC
>NZ_JBAPMI010000136.1:0-9325 GCF_049278535.1 Mycobacterium sp.
GGTTCGCCGACCTAATCGCCGCCTCGGCTCCATTGGCGCTGACGAGCATTCGTGCCACCGCGCGTGCCGGACTTGCCGAGGCGGTCGCCGCGGCCACCGCCCGCGAACTCGAAGAACAAACCCGGCTACAGGCAACCGACGACTTCCGCGAGGGCGTGGCAGCAGCGGCCCAGCGCCGAGCCCCGACGTTCACCGGACGCTGAAACGGCGCCGGTGCCCAACTAGCACTTTGCCGAAAATCCAGTGCGGCGCCAGCGTGGCTTGGGGGCCATAATGTAAGGGTGTGACCTACCGCACACGATGGAGGAAGTGACAGTTATCCCGCCCGCGCATCCGTCGAATGTTCAAGGAGGATCGCCGCATGGATACATGGCTGATCTGGTTGATCATCGCCGTGGTGCTGCTGGTGGTCGAGATGCTCACTATCACCGCAGCGGTCGGGATGCTGGGTGTCGCTGCACTGATCACCTCGGGCTTCGCAGCACTCGGACTACCCATTAATGTCCAACTTCTTGCATTCACAGTCACCGCCACCATCGGGGTGCTGCTCATCCGCCCCATCGTCCGTCGGCACATGCTCCGGCCCCATCTCCAGCGTTTCGGCATAGAAGCATTAATCGGTAAGCCCGCATATGTCGTGTCAGAGGTGTCCCGGCTGGACGGCAGGATTCGCATCGGCGGTCTCCGCGGCGAGGAGTGGACGGCGCGCACCTACGACCAAACCCTGGTGATACCCGCCGGTGCGACCGTCGATGTGCTGGAGATCAGCGGCACCACCGCGCTCGTGTACCCCCGGGAGTAACCCATGGAAACTGCAACTGCACTCTCTCTTATCCCTGGACTGGTTATCGCGCTGTTCGTAGCTTTCACCGTGCTGCGGGCGGTGCGCATCGTGCCACAGGCGCGTGCCCGCAACGTCGAACGGCTCGGCCGCTACGACCGCACGTTGCAGCCCGGCCTCAATTTCGTCATCCCCTACTTCGACCGGGTTTATCCCATGATTGACCTGCGGGAACAGGTGGTCTCGTTCCGACCGCAACCGGTCATCACCGAGGACAACTTGGTCGTCGAGATCGATACTGTGCTCTATTTCCAGGTGACCGACGCGCGCGCAGCCGCCTATGAGATCGCCAACTTCCTGCAAGCCGTCGAACAGCTCACCGTCACCACACTGCGCAATGTCGTCGGGTCCATGGACTTGGAGCGCACACTCACCTCCCGCGACACCATCAACAGCCAACTCAGAGGCGTGCTGGACGAGGCCACCGGCAAGTGGGGGCTGCGGGTCAACCGGGTGGAGATCAAGGCCATCGACCCGCCGCAATCCATCAAGGACGCGATGGAAAAGCAGATGCGGGCCGAGCGCGACAAGCGTGCGGCAATCCTGGGCGCCGAAGGCCAACGCCAGTCTCAGATCCTCACCGCCGAGGGTGACAAGCAGGCCGCCGTCCTGCGCGCCGAGGGCAACCGGACCGCAGCGATCCTCAAGGCCGAGGGCCAGGCCCGCGCCATCGACGAGGTATTTCAGTCCGTGCACCGCAACGACCCCGACCCCAAAGTGCTTGCCTATCAGTATCTCCAGATGCTGCCGCAGCTGGCCCAGGGCCCCGGAAACACGTTCTGGGTAATTCCAAGCGAGGTCACCTCCGCCCTGCAAGACGTGTCCCGCGCCTTCACCCAGGCGCTGCCCAAGTCATCGGCCACCCGCGAAGCCTCCCCCGACGACTTGGCAGCGCACGCTGCCGCCGATGCGGCTCAGGCGGCACAGGCCGACGCCGATGCGCTCGAAGGCGAGGTCCAGGCTGACGGCTACCAGACCGCGTCGCTATCGCGCCCGTAACGACCGGTCGGGACAGCGTTCGCCGCAGACGCCGCTTAAGTTGTGCGTGTGGCAGCTCGCGCCGTACTGGCCACCCCATTGTCGGGGCCGCTGGCCAGATTCGGCAAAGCAGGGGCTAGCGCCCTCGCTCTGTGGGCAGAGCATTCCGCAGTAAGTCTGCGGGTCATCGACGCGTACCCGTCCGCGGCGTCTGCGATACGGGCCGCCGAGGGTAGCCGGCCGGACGTGGTGTTCGGGCCCTACGGTTCGGGGCCGGCGCTGGCGGCGGTGGCCGCCAGCACAGGAGTCGTCTGGAACCACGGTGGCGCCACCGCCCGGCTGGCGCGGCCGGCGTATCCGCGTGTCGTCAACGTGGAGTCTCCCGCTTACCGCTATCACGCCGCGCTGCTCGAGACCCTTGTCGGCGACGGTCTTGGGGAGGGGTCGGAGGTGGTGATAGTGCACGCCGACACGGGGTTCGGCCGCGAGGTGGCCGAAGGGGCGGCGGTGGCGGCCAGGCGACTCGGTCTGCTACGGCGGTTGGTGACTTTTCGGCCAGGTCGGGCGAGAGACGTGCTGGCGCAGGTCCCGGCGGGCGATGTGCTGTTGTCGGCCGGTTCCTTCGACGACGACGTCGCCATCGCGCAGTGGGACGGCGAACGCCGTTGGCGCGCAGTTGGATTGGTCGCGGCCGGAGTTGATGAGCTCCGGCACGCCATCGGTGATCGCGTTGAGGGGCTTTACGGACCGTGCCAGTGGTTCGACGACGTGAATGATGATCCCGCGGACGGACCCAGCAGCGAGTGGTTCAGCCAGTGTTACCGGGACGCGAATGGTGCTGAGCCGCCCTATCCGGCTGCCGCGGCCTTCGCCGCGGGTGTCCTTTGGCAGCGCTGCGTGCAGGAGGCCGGAACTGTTGAATCGTTACCGGTGCGGGCCGCGTCACAACGACTCGACACCACTACCTTGTTCGGTCGGTTCCATGTCGACCCGGTCACCGGTGTGCAAACCGGCCATCAGATTCGCGTCGTTCAGTGGCGAGGCGGACAGCGGGTGCCGCTGGATCGGCCGCTCCGCCAGACGTGAGCATCGAACTCGCATCAGCTCGTGGGCTGACATCACCGGACTCGCCCTACTTCCCGCTACGTAGACTTGTGTCACGCTGGACATCGAAGCGCTGAAAAGCCTTAACCAAAAGCGGGATTGCCCGGATCGACGTGCTCGTCGCTGACGTGGGGCATGATCGCGAACGAGGCGATGCGGGTGCCGACGAAGGAGGATCCATGATCGAACTACTGCCGGATATGCCCAAGGGAGTGACCGGCGTTCGCGTGTCGGGGCGGCTCGGTGGCGACGAGCTGCGCGAGATCAAGCCGACCATCGAAGAGATGCTGAAAACCGACGAAATCAGGATCGTCGAGGTGATCGCGCCCGACTACGAGGGCTTCGGGCCCGGCGGGCTATTCGAGGATCTGAAGCTGGGCTTCAGTACGGTCTGGCCACACCATGCCGCGTTCAAACGCATTGCGGTGGTGTCCGACAAGGAGTGGGTCGCGCATACCATCCATGCGTTGGCGTGGATGATTCCCGGCGAGCTCAAGGTCTTCAAGCTCGCCGAGCTCGACAAGGCTAAGAAGTGGGCCGCCGGCTGAGTAGCCAGGCGGCAGTGAGCAGTTGCCACGCGGTGATCGAATAGACGCTGCATCGCTCCCACACCCCAAGCGGCAGAAAGCTCGACGCCTTCAGCTCTATCACGAACAGCGCGAAGCTGAGCAGGCCGAACACCCCGAGCCCGACCGACACCCGACGATGCCAACCGCCGAGGATCGACGATCCCGCCAGGACGGCCGTGTTCCCACCCGCGATCGCCAACACCGCACCGACGGCATGCGCCCACGCGGTTGCGGAGGGTCCGCTGTGGAAGGCCGCGATCAGCAGATTGCCGACAGTATTTGTGGCCGCGAGAGTCAGAAAAAGGCCCGCCTTGCATGCCTTCAGGGCTCGAACAGCAAGGAAGGCGCCGACGAGAAACAGCGTCCCCTGCACACAGAACGCGGTGTTCATCAGCCACGCCAGCGGCGAATCGCCTGAGGGTCTCCCGAGATCGCTGATGAAGTTGTGGGCATAGCTGTAGTGCGGCCGAAAAGCCGCTGCCGCAACAGCTTCGAGGGTGAGGTAGGTAAGACCAGCGGTGAGCCACGACGCCGCCGCGAGGTACTTCGTTACCATGGCAGTGCGCGCTCAACGACAGACACGGTTCGCGAGGGTCGAGTTATACCGGAAATCACTCTCTCCCAAGGTGTTCTGCACTACCGGGACCACGGTAGTGGGCCGTGCCTTGTTTTCATTCATGGGCTTTTCGTCAACAGTAGCGTTTGGGACGAGCTGGTCCCGCTGCTTGCCGGGCGTCGTTGCATCCTGCCGGACCTGCCGCTTGGGGCGCACCGGACACCGATGGACGGTGCGGACCTGTCTCCGCCCGGGCTGGCGCAGTTGATCGTCGAATTCATCGAGCGGCTGGGGTTGGAGGACGTCACCGTCGTCGGAAATGACACCGGTGGTGCGCTGTGCCAGATCCTCTGCGCGAACCATCCGGAACTCGTCGACCGGCTGGTGCTGACCAACTGCGACACCTTCGAAAACTTTCCGCCGTTCCCGTTCCCGGCTATCTATGCCCTCGGCGGGCGCCTCCCGGGCCTGATCGCGGTGGTCGACCAAGTATTGCGACGGCGATTCCTGCGCCGCGCCGGCCTGGCCGCGGTTCCGGTGACCATGCAGCCGCTGCCCGACGACTTGCTCGTGGGCTGGTTTGCCGCACTACACGACCCGCGCATCCGCGCCGACCTGAAAGCGGTGTTGCGTGGAATCTCGTCCAAGCACACTCTCGCCGCCGCGAAGCGACTAGCCACCTACGACCGGCCGGCGCTGATCGTGTGGGGAACCCGCGACCATCTGTTCCGCGTGCGCGACGCACAACGACTCGCAGACACACTTCCGCGCGCACAGCTGGAGCTGATCGATGATGCGCGCACTTATGTGCAGATCGATCAACCCGAGAAACTGGCCGAACTGCTGACCAGCTGGGCCTAGGCTGAAAGCCTCTCAGCCCCAGGAGGAACCAATGAGCGAGCAGCAAGTCAAGATGGTCATCTTGTCGACCGATGACCTGGACGAGTCGATCCGCTTTTACAGCGAGACCCTGGGCATGGCGCAGAAGTTTCGAGACGGCGCGCACTTCGCCGCCCTCGACGGCGGGCCGATCACCCTCGCGCTGGCGACCGCGGTCGACCATCCCATGCCCGGGCAGGTCGTGGTCGGCATCAAGACCGAGGACGTCGACGCCGCGGCCAAGGCCGTCGAGGACAGCGGTGGCGGCATCGTGAAGGGACCATACGACGACGCCCACGAACGCCGTGCCGTGGTCTACGACAACAAGGGCAACGGGATCGTCTTCTACAAGCCGCTGGCCCGATGAACGACATCGGCGCCAGCGCCATCGAAGCGATGGACTTCCTCGTCGGCGCGGTGCAGCAGATCCCGGAAGAGAGCTGGGATCAGCCGTCGAATCTCGACGGCTGGAGCATCCGGGATCTGGTGACACACACCACCGGCAGCGCCGCCAAGCTGGTGGCACTCGCGGAGGGTGGAACGCCCGAGGCGACCGACGATCTGCAACAACTGGCCGGCCGGTTGAAGGACGCCCTCGCCAAGGCAGATCCAGACACCGCGCTCAGCTTTCCCATTGTCGGCCTGACCATTCACGCCTGGGACATCTACCGGTCTCAGCACCAGCCGGTCGAGGTTCCCGATGACCTGCTCGCGTTTTGCCGGCAGGTGATCGATACCGTGCCCGAAGACGAACTGCGCCGGCCCGGCCTATTCGGGCCTGCACAACCCGCGCCCGAGGATGCGACGCCGACTGCTCGGTTCATGGCCTACGTCGGACGCAGCGCCTAAGCGCTCAAATGTGCGCTGCTGTCGTCTAATTCGTTGCGACGCAGCGCCATCGGGGTCATCGCCGGGACATCGCCACCCGCGACCACCACGCGGGTGATCGGCGTGAGCGCCTGGAACAGCGTCTCCACCTCGTCGTCGCTGAGCGCGTCGAACACCGACAGCGCCAGGACGTCGGTGGTGGATTCGACATGCTCCTTCAGCTTTTGCCCGGCCTCGGTCAGCGAGCCGTCGTCGTTCAGCAGTCCGCGCGCGGCCAGGCTCTGCTCGCGTGAAGCCCACTCTTCGTCGTCGTAATCGCGGGTGCCGGCAATGTAGTCGCGCGGGATCGCACCCGAGGCGGCGTGCAGCACATTGCATTCCCGGCCGGTGACACCCGCCGCGCTCAGGACCGCGGTGTGCGTGTCGCCGCGATGCTCGCGTAGCAGCGTCGCGGCATGCCACAGCGCGGCCAGCGGATCCTCCGGCCACGGCAGCGCGCTGTTCGCGGCGAACAGCGGTCGTCCGCACAGCGACGCACTTTTTGCCGCCTTGCCGAGCAATTCGGCTGCGGTAGAAACATTTTCGTCAGCGTCGAGACCGTAGCGGCGTAGCACCGCCACCGCGGTGTCCTGCCGGACCCGCAATGCCTCTTCGGGGCCGGCGATCTGCCATGCCGCCGGCAGCGCCTTGGCGACCCGGGTGGGCGCGAAGTTGTAGAAGATCGCCGTCACCACCTCGGGTGGCACCTTGCCCAGCGGTGCCGAACGCGCGGCGAAATAGCCCATCCAGTAGCCCTTGTAGCCCAACCCGTCCAACGCCTCGCGCACCTCTGGCGCGAAGTACGTCACCCCGTGTACGGGCTCGAACCGATCCAACAAGCGACGCGCAAGCTTTGGTTCTCTATGCACAATCGCCAGCCTAGTCTGGAAGCGATTCAGCACAGAAGGCCAGGACTCATGGAAATCATCGCCTCTGCTCCGGCCCAGATGGGTCTGCGCGAGATCGGCGACTGGGCAGCGCGCATGGAGCGCATCGGCTTTGACGTGATCCACATCGCCGAGACCATCCACGATCCGTTCACCATCGCGGCGATGGCTCTGACGCATACCAAGCATCTGACCGTTCGCACCAGCATGGTGCTGGCATTTCCCCGCAGCCCGATGATCGTGGCGTATGCGGCCTGGGATCTCGCCAAGTACTCCAATGGCCGCTTCCAGTTGGGCATCGCTTCTCAGGTGCGGGGCAACATCGTCGGCCGGTTCTCCTCAACGTGGTCGGAGCCGGTGGCGCGCCTCGGCGACTACATCGCGTCGCTGCGGGCGATCTTCCACTCGTTTCAAACCGGTGAGCCACTCAACCACGTCGGCAAGCACTACCGATTCACCCGACTGCAGCCGTACTTCAACCCCGGCCCGATCGACCATCCGATCCCGCAAATCTGGACCGGCGGGGTCAATCGGAAGATGTGTGTCCTGGCCGGCGAGTTGTCGGACGGCTTCGTGTGTCATCCCACCAACTCCCACCCGGACATCCTCACCGCGCGCATCCTTCCCGCGATTGCCGAGGGCGTGCGAGCGGCCGGACGTAGCCGGATGCCGGCCGTTGTCGCCAATGCGCAACCCATGATGGCCGCCAGCATCGACAAGATCGAAGAACAGCGCGAGCCCCGTCGTGCCGAATTGGCCTTCCTGTACAGCACGCCTGCCTACCGCCGTCAATTAGAAGAGTTCGGCTTGGCAGAGCTCGGCGAAGCGCTCAGCGAGATGGCACACCGCCGCGAATGGGGCGATCTGGCCAATCACCTGACCGACGATGTGATGAACCGTGTTGTGCCGCAAGGTACTTACTCCGAAATCCCCGAGATCTTGACGCAGTGGTACTCGGGACTGTGCACCGGGCTCAACCTGCCCGTCCCCGCGGGCGACGAGCACGATGCGGCGCTGGCCGAACTTGTCCAACAGTGCAAGACGATCCCCGGCCCGACCTCGCCAAATTTGGAGTAGTTTTGCACTCACGCGCAATAAAGCGCGCGGTCTAGGGGGGCACCGAAAGGAGTCCAATGGCCGACATCGTGTTGATCAACCCTCGCTTCGAAGCGTCGTACTGGGGCCTTGAGCATGCGCTTCCGCTGCTGGGCAAGAAGTGCAACCTCCCGACCGCCTGCCTGCCACTGCTTGCGGCGTTGACGCCGCCCGGCCATTCCGTGAGCATCGTGGATGAGAATGTCGAGCGGATCGACTACGACCGGTTGGCGCGAGCCGACATCGTGGCGCTGACCGGCATGACCGTCCAGCGCGCTCGAATGCGCGAGATTCTGCACGAACTGAAAACCCGGGGTGTCTTCACCGTCGTGGGCGGTCCGTGGGTAAGCGTGCAGGAAGATTACTTCGAAGGCCTGACCGATGTGATCTTCATCGGCGAAGCGGAAACGACCTGGCCACAGTTCCTCGAAGAATGGGCCGCGGGCCGACATCAGTATCGCTACGAGCAGACCGAGCGGACCGACATGACTCAGGTACCGGTGCCGCGCTACGACTTGTTGAAGGCCAAGGACTATCTGTTCGGCAGTGTCCAATTCAGCCGCGGTTGTCCGTTCCAGTGCGAGTTCTGCGACATCATCGTCACGTTCGGTCGCAGGCCGAGGCTGAAGACGAGTGCCCAAGTGATCGCCGAGTTGGAAGCGATGCGCAAGCAACACCTGAGAATCGCCTTCATCGTCGACGACAACCTGATCGGCAACAAGGCCGCGGTAAAGGAGTTGCTGCTCGACCTCGCCGCGTGGCAAGCCGCCGAGGGATATCCCTTCACGTTCTTCACCGAGGCGTCGCTCAACCTGGCCGAAGACGACGAGCTCATGCAGCTGATGGACGCGGCCAATATCGTGACCGTGTTCATCGGCATCGAGAGCCCGAACGAGGAATCGCTGAAAGAGACGAAGAAGTACCAGAACGTCAAAAAAACCGAGTCGATCGTCGACCGCGTGCGCAAAGTGCAGGACTCCGGCATCGAAGTCTGGTGCGGCATGATCGTCGGCTTCGACCACGACGACACCCGGATCTTCAAGGCCCAGCACGAGTTCCTGCGTCAGACCGACATCATGCACGCGATGGTGGGCATGCTCTCGGCGATCCCGAAGACGCCGCTGCACGCTCGCCTGAAAACCGAGGGCCGCCTCGATCTCGACGACGAACAACCGTTCGGCACCAACGTCATTCCGCTCGGCATGACTCGCGAGGAGTTGCGCGACGGATACATCGGACTGATGCACGATCTGTACGAGCCCGAGTTTTACTTCGAGCGACTCGAAAACCTATTCCTCACAAGGAAATTCGATTGGGCTCGGACCCGCAATGCCTACTGGCGCAAACATCCGTGGCATAAATGGAAGTCACAATCGGTGGATGCTGTGCTGGCGACCGGGCTGTTCCTACGGCTGATGAAGAACGTCCCCGACCCGGAATTGCGCCGGATGTATCGCCGTCGGATGACCACCATGCTCCGCCGCCGGCCCGATCCGAACCTGTTGTTCATCTGCGTGGTCAAGTGCGCGATGCACTACCACCACTACAC